>PBLC01000006.1:0-40982 GCA_002721675.1 Chloroflexota bacterium
CGATGGGGGGAGTTCTGGAAGATTAAGAGAAGGGTTTGGAATATTGCCTCCGGGAGATTTTAGGAATTGTTTGGTAGCCTTGTCAGATACTGAGCCAATCCTACAAAAATTATTTCAACATAGGTTCGAAGGGAATGATCCGTTATCTGGTCATTCTTTTGGTAATCTTTTTATACTTGCTATGGAAGAAATTACGGGTAGTTTTGAAGAGGCACTCGAAGAATCTTGCAAGATTTTAAATGTAAAAGGCCAATTAATACCCTCAACCCTCGACCAGATTAACTTATCGGCAGAAATGAAAGACGGCTCTACAATTAATGGAGAGTCAAATATTCAAAAAAATTATTCAGGTATAAAAAAGTTAAATCTTAATCCTCTTCCTAACAAGGAACGCGGATTAGAAGGTGGATGGTCTTGGACTCCATTTGCTAATCAAAAAGCTATAGAGGAAATTATGATTGCAGATTACATTGTGATAGGTCCAGGCTCANTATATACTAGCATAATACCTAATTTTCTTGTCCCTGAAATTGCACATTTTGTAGAAATTTCTTCTGCAAAAAAAATATATGTCTGCAATATAGCTACACAATTGGGAGAAACTACTGACTTTGATGCATGCGATCACGTGCAAACACTGCTAGATTATTGTAATAACGCCTCCTCACGACTGATTAACACTGACCCTAATGTAAGAGCGATTAACTTGCTAAAAGAAGAAGATTATTTTACTAAAAGGGCCGNGTCTTTCAATTTAGATTACATAATTGTGAATAATAATATAGGAAATTTAGGTAAAGGTTTTCCAACAAGTAAATGTGTTGAAATTGGTAACTTAAAAGAGGAATGGGGGGAGATAATTTTAGAAGACTTGATGAATACTGACTTTAAAGGACATCATGACTCTGATAAACTTGCGAACGTAATAATGGATATAATAAATAAATAATGTTTACAGTAATTGAAATAATAATTTCTTTGGCCTTAATAGCAATAATACTTTTACAAGTTAGAGGAACTGGGACTGCTCTGTTTGGGCAAGCCGAAAGTTCTTTCAGGGTTAGAAGAGGGTTTGAGAGGCTTCTATTTAGAGGAACAATTGTGCTTGCGGTAATTTTTGTTGTTGTTGCTGTATTAAATGTTAGATTCTAAATTAATTCCCAATCAGTAATTCCATTCGACTTATCAATTAATTTTACACCTTTCTCTAATAATTCATCTCTAATCTGATCAGACTTATCAAACTCTTTATTATCTCGATAATATTCTCTTTTTTTAATCAGATCTTTTATATATTCGTCATTGATATCTTTTTTTTGCTCATCCATATTTTGGCACAAACCAAGTACAGAAAGCATTGAATTTAAAGTTTCTCTTGCCTCAGAAGTATTTTGACCTTTATTATTGCCAGAATTTATTTTTTTAGATAAAACAAGCACCTGAGAAAGTGCTACTGGAGTATTTAAATCAGAGGACAAAGCATTTATGAAAATATCTTTTTCTTTTTTATAATCTGTCTTTTCTGAATTATTATTTTTCACCTCTTTAAGTGATTCTTTTATTCGAGATAATGGCTTAGATTGACTGGAAATTAATTCTTCGGAATAAATCAATGGGCTCCTGTAATGAGACGAAAGAATCCACATTCTTATTTGATCAGAATCAAATTTTTTTAAAGCTCCTTTTACTGTAATAAGGTTTCCAAGAGACTTGCTCATCTTCTCTCCCGAAAGCTTAACCATTCCATTATGCATCCATATATTTGCAAACTTATTTCCAGTTAAAGATTCACTTTGAGCTATTTCATTTTCATGGTGAGGAAAAATTAAATCTATCCCTCCTCCGTGGATATCAACTGTTTCTCCTATAGTATTAATTACCATAGAACTNCACTCAATATGCCATCCCGGCCTTCCTAATCCCCATGGCGACTCCCAACCTGGCTCATCTTTTTTTGCTGATTTCCATAAAGCAAAATCTTCTTGGGATTTCTTTTCTAAATCAATATTTACTCTTGTTCCTGACTTTGCATCTTCTATTTTTCTTCCACTAAGCTTCCCGTAATCTTTAAATTTGTTTGTCTTAAAATAAACACTTTCATTCTTAATGTAGGTTAATTCCTTTTTTTCTAGTTCTAATATAAATGAAATAATATTTTTTATTTCTTCTGTAGCTTTAGGGTAAACTGAAGCCCTTTTTACTCCAAGTGCATCCATATCGTCAAAAAAAGCCTTAGTATATTTTTCAGAAACTTCTTTCATAGATGTGCCTTCTTCAATTGATTTGTTTAAAATTTTGTCATCTANATCTGTAAAATTTTGTACTCTATATACATCAAATCCTTCATAAGACAGGAATCTATCCAAAACTTCAAATGTAATAGAAGAAAAAGCATGACCTAAATGACAATAATCTGAAGTAGTNATCCCGCATACATATAAATTAATTTTATTAGGAGATTTTAATTTTTTATATTCTCTAGAAAATGAGTCATAAATTTCAATCATTAGTCTCTTTCAATGTAACAGCACATAAAGTTCCAATAGCATCTCCAGACCCTATTAAACCCATATTGTCAGTAGAAGTTACTTTTAAGTTTATTTTTTCAATATCTAAGTTTAGTAAATTTGATATGTTTTTTTCAATTTTAACTAATAAATTTGATAATTTAGGCTGCTCAANAATAATTTGGATATCAATATGAAAAATTTCTAAATTTAACTCATTCATTAATTCGATTGCTTTTTTTAGAAAAATTTCAGAAGAAACATTTTTCCATTTTTTTTGATTAGATGGAAAATGCTTGCCTAGGTCGCCATGTCCTATTGCACCAAAAATTGAATCAGAGACAGCATGCAAAACTACATCGGCATCACTATGACCATCGAGTCTTTTGTTATATGGAATTTTTATCCCCCCTAAAACTAGGGTATCTCCTTTGACTAATCTATGTACATCAGCTGCAACACCAGTTTTAAAATTTGAATCACTATTAAAANNTTTTAAGAACTTTATATCGTCAGGAGTTGTTATTTTTTGGTTTTCTATATTTCCTTCTATACACTTTACTTTAAATCCATTTATCTCTAATAATTCGGATTCGTCAGTATAAATCATTTTTTTGGAAGTTTTTAAAATACATTTTTTTAAAATTTCAAAATTAAAAAATTGAGGTGTTTGAGATCTAAATAACTCATCACGATTTATAGTTTTAATAACTTGATCCAATTTAACTTTCTTAACCGTATCTTGAATTGGAATGACAGGTATAATTGCATCATTTTCATTTAATAATCTTATACCTTTAACTAAAATTGAATCTAAAAAAAGCGGCCTTGCTGCATCATGAATTGCAACTTTTTCAATAGAAAATTTAGCAAGATGATCTATTGCAATCGATACAGAATCTTGCCTTCTTTCGCCTCCTAACATCACTTCTCCATCTAAACTATAGTCTTTAAGGATTTTTTTTATAGTTGATATATTGTCATCTGAAGCAACTACAATAATTTTTGAAAATAAGTTTGAATTATTGAACTTTTTAAGGGATTTAACAAATATTGGAATACCATCAATAACCGAGGTAGGTTTATCAATTCCTTTCATCCGAGAACTACTGCCAGCACATAGTAGGACAGCTGCAGTTAACTGGTTTTCATTTTGATTTAAATCCACAACCAAATATTACCATAATTAAATTAAAGAATTTATATCTTACTTAGTCTTAACTTCAGCTTTCTTTTTAGCAACATTCTTTTCTTTATCAATTGATAAGGCTGCTTTTTTTACGTTAATTGAAACTGAATCTCCATCAATAAANTCACCTGATAGCATTTTCTTGGCAAACTCATTTTCTATACTTCTTTGAACTACCCTTTTAAGAGGTCTTGCTCCATATGTTTTATCAAATCCATTTTCTACTAGCCAATTTAATGCTTTTTTAGAAATTTTCATCTCAATTCCTAATTTTTTTACTCTATCAATAAACTTATTCATCACAATCAATGCTATAGATGATAGTTCTTCATGCGTCAATGAATCAAAAATAATAGTTTCATCTACTCTATTTAGAAATTCAGGCCTAAAATGATCTACTAAAGCATCTTCTACTTTTGATTTCCTATTTTGAATTTCGCTTTTTGATCCTGAAAATCCTATAGATTCTTTTGCAATATGAGATGAGCCCAAGTTACTTGTCATAATTATTACTGTATTCCTAAAGTTTACTGTTCTTCCATGACCATCAGTTAGNCTTCCATCATCAAGTAATTGCAATAAAAGGTTCATTACATCTGGATGAGCTTTTTCTATTTCATCAAATAATATAACTCTAAAAGGTCTTTTTCTTACAGCTTCAGTTAATTGGCCAGCATCATCATAGCCAACATAGCCAGGAGGGGCTCCAATTAATCTTGTAGATGACCCTTTATCCATATATTCGGACATGTCGATCCTAACCATATTATCCTCATCATCAAATAAACTCTCGGCTAATGCTCTTGCTAACTCTGTCTTACCAACACCTGTAGGACCTAAAAATATAAATGTTCCAACTGGTCTTTTAGGATCACTAACGCCAGATCTTTGCCTTCTAATAGCATTAGAAAGTGCTATAACTGCATCATCTTGACCAACCAACCTTTGGTGAAGTCTATCTTCTAAATTTAAAAGTCTCTCCTTATCTTTTTCTACTAATCTTGCTACAGGAATATCAGTCCTTTCGGCTATTAATGTGGCTATACTTTCAGAGTCTACGATTCTGTTCTTATCAATTTCTTCATTGCTATCTTCTGAAATCATCTCTTTATGCAATCCTAATCTCTCAGATTTTATTTTTGCTGCTGCTTCAAAATCATTTCTTCCAGATGCAGCCTCTTCTTTGTCTAATAAATTTTTTATTTGGTCATCATAATCTTTTATATTTGACGGTAATGATTCAGAGTTAATCCTAAGTTTAGCTGCCGCCTCATCTATTAGATCAATAGCCTTATCGGGTAGGTATCTTTCAGTGATATATCTTGCACTTAAATTAACTGAAGCTTCAAGGGCAGAATCAGTAATTTGAATTTTATGATGTTTTTCATATCTTGGCCTAAGTATTTTCAACATTTCTATTGCTACTTCTTGATCAGGCTCATCTACATTAACTGGAGTGAATCTTCTTTCTAGCGCCTTGTCAGATTCTATATATTTTCTATATTCTTCTGGAGTTGTAGCCCCAATTAATTGAACTTCCCCTCTAGCAAGTGCCGGCTTCATCATATTTGCAGCGTCTATTGCCCCTTCTGCGCCTCCAGCACCAACCACTATATGAATCTCATCAATAAATAGAACAATTTCACCAGACGCTGCTCTTATTTCATCCATAACAGCAGTCAATCTTTCTTCAAATTCTCCTCTAAATTTTGCACCTGCAAGCAAAGACGCCATCTCTAATTTGAGTAGTTTTCTGTTCTTTAAAGATTCAGGAACATCATCAATAACTATACTTTGAGCAAGACCTTCCACTATAGCTGTTTTACCAACTCCAGCATCGCCAATAATTACAGGATTATTTTTTGTTCTTCTAGTAAGTGTTTGAATCACTCTTTGAATCTCTTTTTCTCTACCAACAACTGGATCAAGTTGCCCTGCTCTAGCTAATTTTGTTAAATCAACACTATATTTTTCTAATGCTTGATATTTTCCTTCTGCACCTTGATCAGTTACCCTCTGACTACCTCTAATTTCTTTCAAAGCGTGATATATTCTCTCTACACTAATATTGTATAAATTGAATAATCTATTAACTTCACCATCCTCAATTGAAACTAAACCTATCAATAGATGCTCTATCGCNATAAAATCATCGTTTAATCTCATTTTCTCTTCTTGCGCTTCGTCGAGAACCTTTTTTAATCTTGGTTCAATATATATCATTTTAGTGGATGACTGCCTCTCACCTAGTGTAGGTAATTTTGATAGGGAAGATTCTAAATTTTGCTTAATTTCTGCTAGGTCAGCACCAAGAAAATCAAATATTTTAGTAGCCATTCCATCTTTAATAAATAACATTCCTAGGGCTAAATGTTCGGCATCTAGTTGAGCATTCCTCATATCTGATGCCCAAGCATGAGCTCTCTCAAGTGCTTCTGATGCTTCGCTGGTATAATCTTCTCTTCTAGGTAAAACCACTATTTCCTTCCGATATATAATTTTTTATATATATCATATTCTATTTCTTATTACATAATGCATATTATAACTTGATATGAATCATGTCAACAATACTTTTTTTTATTTCTACTTATAAATATACTTAGTTTTTTAGTTCATTGGAATGTAAAATCTAATCTATAAATGGAAAAATTTACTAAAAAACCAGATTTTTTAACAAAATATGAAGTAATTATTAGTGATTACCTAAAATCTTCTGTGCTTTCATATAATGGAAATATTTCCAAATACATTAATAATTACTTTGGCTGGGACGAAAAGGAAAAGCATTCATATCAAGGAAAAGCATTTAGGCCTGCTATGTGCATTACTTTATGTGATTCATTATCTGGAGATATTGATGCTGCATTACCTTGCTCTATATCAGTTGAATTAGTCCATAATTTTTCATTAATTCATGATGATATAGAAGATAACGACAAACTAAGGAGGCATAGGCCCACATTGTGGACTATTTGGGGAATACCTAAAGCACTCATAACTGGAAACTCAATACTAGTCCTTGGGAATCAAAAATTAGAAAAACTACTTGATTATGGAATCAGCAAACAAAAATTATTTCTTTCACAAAAATTACTAACTGAAAGCTACCTAAAAATGATGGAAGGGCAATTTTTAGATATATCTTTTGAAAAAAAATCTAAAATTTCAAAAGGTGAATATCTAAAAATGATTGGTCTAAAAACTGGAGCATTAATTGAGTGCTCAGTTATGTTAGGTGCAATTTCTTCTAATAAAAATCTCACGAAATCTGACTTAAATCTGATTTCAGATTTTGGCAAAGATATAGGATTATTGTTTCAGATAAGAGACGATATTTTAGGTGTATGGGGCACTGACAAAACAGGAAAACCGGTTGGTGGGGACATACGAAAAAAGAAGAAAAGTCTCCCCATAATACTAACTATAGATAGTGACTCTGCCTACGAAAAAGATATAAATGAGATAATGAACAAAACCAAAATAGAAGACAATGATATTGATAAGTTCATCCACATAATGGAAAAGATTGGGATTAAGAAAAAATGTGATGATATTGCTAAAGAATATTTAATAAAAATTCAAGATACAATATCAAACATACCTACTTCTAATAAATATAAGAAAGCATTTAATGAAATTACAAATTTTTTAATGCACAGAGAAGTCTAAATGATATTAGTTTGCACCAAAGAAGATCTTAGAATAGAAGATTCCTTAGAGTTATCAGGATTAAAATTAACAGATAGTCCAGGAGAAATGGAAATTTATGTTGCTAACTCAAGGATATTAAGAGATGAAATATTACTATTCAAATGTAATGAATCAAAAGTAAGGTGCAGAGTTGGCATCAAATGGTCATTAGATAATTTTAAAGAAATAAGTTCTTCAGTATTTATTGGTCTTATTGATCCAATAAATTCTTCCATATTAAAAAATCATATATTGATAGCAACCAAATTATCTAATATTGATCAGCCAGAACTGGAATGGAGCAAAGAAATAATTACTAATTCAATTAAAATTAATTCTAAGCAACAAAAAATCATTCGCTACGCAATACATAAATCTAATTTAGATTTTTTATATGGAGAAATAGTTAGTTTGAATAGAAATAATTATTCTAACCACATAATAGATGAGTTAAAATCATTAAGTGATTTTGATGGAATAAATAATCTATGCTTTACGGTGAATGAAATTCTAATTTCTAAAAATATAAATACTTATAATATTTTAATTGGAAACCCAAAAGAATATTCAAATTCTAAAAAGATTGAATTCAAGAATCTTTTTAAAAATTTAAACTTAGATAATTAAATGAATATTCAAGACATAATAAATAAGAAAAAAATTCAGCAAACATATGAGAATTTTCCTCTTTGGTCATCTTTTTATTTAACAAATTTAATGCCTCATTTGTCAGCAATATATTATTTCTGTAGAACAGTTGATGATATTGGGGATATGAAAAAAGATATTGCAATAAAAAAATTAGGGATTTTGAAAGATAATTTGGATAAGTGTTTTAATAAAGCTTGCGCCACTGACGATAAACTATTTCCATTAATGAATACAATAAACAAATTCGATTTACAAAAAAAATCTTTTGAAAATCTTATTAAGGCGAATGATTTTGACATAAAACATGATAGATATGAATCATATGAAGACCTAGTCAATTATTGCAAACTTTCAGCAAACCCTGTGGGAGAGATTGTTTTGAAGATTTTTGGACATAATTCTGATAAGCATATTAATTTATCTAATGAGATTTGCACGGGGCTACAAATTGCTAATTTTTTGCAAGATATAAAAAGAGATTCGGAATTAGGAAGAATATATGTTCCATTAGAAGATCTGAAAAAATTTAATGTAAAAGAAAGCGATATCATTAACCAAACTCCAACAAGTCATTTCAATAAATTAATTGAATTTCAATCAAAGAGATGCTGGAATATGTTCAATAATGGAGTGGAATTAATAAATCTTTTGAATGGATATCAAAAAATACCAATAAGTTTATTTATAAGTAGCGGAAGAGAAGTATTAAAAAAAATACATAAAATAAATTACAATACTCTAAAATTAAGACCAGTTATTACGAAATCTGAAAAATCTATATTGACTTTTAAAACAATAAGTAGATATATATTTGGTCTTAATTTGGCAAATAGAAGAAGTTATCTTGATTAATAAATCTAAATCAAAAAAATATGATGTGGTAATAATAGGCGGAGGTATATCAGGAATAACTTCAATGGTAACTCTAGCAAATAAAGGACTCAAAACTCTACTTTTAGAAAAGTCAGCATTTTTAGGAGGAAGGGCATTCTCTTTTAAAGATCAATCTACTGGCGAACTAATAGATAATGGTCAGCATGTTATAGTTGGGGCATGCAATGAATTTATTAAATTAATAAAAGATATAGATTCTGAAAATAAAATAATTAAAGTAAATAATTTTCAAGTTCCTGTAATTTATGATGGAAAAAAATCTTATTTAGGCTCTAAGTATTTTAAATCAATTATAGGTTTATTTATTTCATTGGTGAACTACAAGCATTTAAGTTTTATTGATAAATATCATCTTATAATTGCACTTTTGAAAATAAAATTTACAGATATCGATAATATAAATATTAAAGAAGAAAACTTTGGGGTCTGGCTAAATAATAATAACCAAAGTTCCAAATCAATAAAATGTTTTTGGGAATTAATTATAAAACCTGCACTTAATGATAATTTAGAGGTTATTGAAACAAAAGAAGCATTATCAGTTATTAAAAGAAGTTTTTTTGGAGAAGGCGATCTTTATCTTGGAATTCCCTCAACAAATCTATCTTCTTTGTGGTCATCAACAGAAAATGTTTTACAGAATAACTCATCAAAGATTCTAAAAAAAACAAACGCGGAAAGATTAATTTCATCAAAAGGAAAATTAAGTTCTGTTAAGTTGTCTAATGGAGAAATTATTGAAGCAAATAATTTTATAATATCTACATCCCAAAGTGCTGCAATTAAACTATTAAATGATTCAAATATAAATACAATAAATAACACTGAAGAAGGTTTGCTTGAATCATCTCCAATCGTTGGTATACATTTTTGGTTCAAAAAGCCAGTTATAAGTGAAAGATATATTGCATCAGCAGGGAGTAATATTCAATGGATATTTAATGTATCCAGAAATCATAATAAGGAAGATAATCATATAGTCATATCCCAAAGTGCTGCATGGGATTGGATAAATAAAGATAAAACATACATAAAAGATTTATTTTTGAAAGAATTAATATTATTATTCCCTCAATTAAAAATTAATGATTTAGAAAAATATTGTATAGTTAAGCAGCCAAATGCTACTTTTAGATGTATAAATGATTCATCAAAAAAAAGAAATTTAGAAACATCATTGAGTAATTTATTTTTTGCTGGAGATTGGACAAATACTTCGTGGCCATCCACTATGGAAAGCGCCGTAATTAGTGGAAGAAAAGCAGCTGAATTAATTATTGATTAAATGCCACGACGTGATTCAAATTAAATGGCCCTAATGCCCTACTATCTATTGAATTAGCCCTATTATCCCCCATTAAGAAAATTTCATTCTTTCCTAAACTAATCTTTAAAGGTGAATATTTAGTCTTAATGAATTCAAATTTTTCCTCTAACTCTACATCATTAATATAAATTTTTTCTTTATTAAGCATTAAATTTTCATTAGGTAAACCAATTATTCTCTTTATATAACTTTGACCATTTGAGTTTATTTTTACAATATCAAATCTAGAAGGTGAATAATAAAAAAATACCTTCTTTAGCAAAATTTCATCACCGTCGATTATATTGGGATTCATGCTATCTTCTAGTACTAAATTTTTTTGAAATCTAATTCTTTGAAAAACATTCATAAATTTCCTTTACATTTAATAAAAAAATCAGATAATTAAATTATAAATTAATCTCTTTAGGAGTAACTATTATGATAAATTCAAAAAGAATTAAAAACTACTTTATGAAATCTGACACAGTTTTAGCACATTGTGATATTCCATGCGGAATTTATGATCCAAATGATGCAATCCAAGCTGCTCAAACTGTTATCAGGATGACAGAACTACTTGAGGGGCTAGACTTCTCGGCAGGTCCTTCTCCTTCTCTTGGAAACTCTATGGCTAGATTTGTGAATGCAAAAGAAGTACATGCAAAGAAAGCAAAGGACGAAATATTGATTATATGGACAGACTACTTTAAGCCCGAGCACTTAGAAAAATATCCTGATCTTCATGAAAAAGTTTGGAATGCTTGTAAACTTGGATCTTTTGTCAAAGTAAACGTTGACTTGGATAAGGCAAAAGAATTTAAAGCCGCTCTAGAAGAAATTGGCGAAATCTTTTGGGAAACTAAAAAATAATTAAAGTTTTTTATAATCTTCTCTTGGAGGAGAAAATATATCCAAAGCAAGTGAATTGGAATCATTCCCATGCGCACTATGAGGAACATTAGGAGGTATTAAGTAATGATCCCCTTCTTTTAATAGTCTTTCTTCGCCATCAACTATTAATTTGAATGAACCAGATAAAACTCTTCCTGCTTGCTCATTTGGATGGGTATGAGTCGGAACTTCAGCATGAGGTGATATATCAACTAGCATCATCATTATTTTTTCTCCCCACATTATTCTAACCTTTACGCCAGGATGAATTTCTTTAGACTCTATATCATTTTGATCAAAAAAAGGCATTATCCGTGAGTTCCTAACTTTCTAGTAACTGCTGCATCTGCAACAGGACTAGCTATTTTTTTTACAATAGTGTTTATCAATGAAATTTTACTCGTTTGTAATGATTTTTTAATCTCTTTCTTTAGGTCCATTGGCTTATCTACTATTACCCCATTAGCACCAAAACCTTTAGCGATAAGTTCATAATTTGTCTGATCTAACTTTGTCCACACATCTCTGTTATATAAACCTTTTTGTATCCAATAATCGATCCCCCACAAACTATTATTTCCAACAATAACTGTAACAGGCAAGTTATGCCTAACTGATGTATCTATCTCTGGAACATGAAAGCCTAAAGAACCATCTCCAACAACTAAAACTACTTTCTTGTCAGGCATTGCCGCTTTAGCACCTATAGCATACGGAAGTCCAACCCCTATCATTCCAAAACTACTTACGTACATTGACCTTAGATAATTTTCTACTGGTACAGTAGCTCTAGAATAATGACAATAATCACCTCCATCAAAAATCACAAATGTATCATCGTCAATACTATCTCTAATTGCTTTGCTTATTTCCATAGGATGCATTGGAATAGAGTTGTCAGCTAAATCATCCATTTCATTAAGATAATCCTGTTTTGTTTTTTTTAAAGATTTTATCCAATTATCACTTTGCCATTTAAATTCCCCAATCTTATCTGCAATGCTTTTAACAAAAGGTCCTACATCACTATTTATTGCCAAATCAATTGTTCTTGGACGATTAATTTGTGAAATTTCAGGATCAACACTTATTATTACACCTTCTTTAGCAAATGGCGGAGAGCCTCCAAATCCTAATTGATAATCAAGTTTAACTCCAAGCAATAAAACAACATCACACTCATTCACTCTTTGAGCAGCTTTGTTAAGAGGAATATATCCAATTCCTAATGAATTTGGGTGTGAGTCTCCAACTAAACCCCTTGCTGTATCTACGCCCATGAAAGGAATATTAGTCTTAAGTAAAAACTTATCCAAATCTTTTGGTGATACTGTCGCGCCAGCTCCAAGTCCAGCAATAATCATTGGTTTCTTTGCATTATTTAATAAATCTAAACATTTACTAACTTGAACAGGACTAGGGTAGGTAAGCCAATTGTCTTGATCATCCAAAGAACTTTTTTCAAATCTTTCAAATACTTCTTCATCTACCACAGATTCTTGAATATCATGAGGTATTGTCAGATGAACTGGCCCCCTGCGACCTTCCATTGCAGTTCTAAAGGCTAAAGATATATATTCAGGAATTCTTTCTGCTGAAGGTATTTCCCATGAACCTTTAGTTACTGGATTGGCAATTCCAATTTGGTCAAATTCCTGCATAGCCCCTCTGCCTATATTTGTTGAATCTGCTGAACCTGCAATATTGATTACAGGAGCTTCAGAATGCATGGCATTTGCAAGGCCAGCTAGTGCATTTGCATGACCTGGAGTAGTAGACATAACAACCCCTGGCTTTCTTAAAATTCTTGAATATGCGTTAGCCATATGAACTGATGCTGCTTCATGTCTACCATCAATCATTCTAAAATCTTGATCAATGAGTTTATCTAAAAGGTGAAGTATATGATCTCCAGCAATACCAAAAATAGTATCGACGCCGTACATTTTTAGACATTTAATTATTAAATCGCTTCCAGTAATTTTAGTCACTATATAAATTCCCTGTAAATCATAAGTATGCCCATTATAAATAATATTACATAAAGAGTCTTTAATATGAATTGATTAGAATATTTTGCTACATGCTTAGAACCAATATATGAGCCTAAAAACCCTGCAATTGCAAGCGGAATAAATAATTTGATATCAAAATGGCTATTGCCTGTAACTCCAGAGGTAATAAGGTGACCCAAAAATGCGAAAATTGTAAAAATTAAATTTATAAAAGAATTCGTTGCAGATGCCGACTTAGCATCAGTTTTTAAATAATTTATCATTACAGGATATCTTAATGCACCCAAAACCATCCCTACCGAACCTCCTAGTGCCCCAATCCCCATATTTAAACTGGAGGCTATTATATTCTTAATATTAGAGGTTTCATTTGAAGCAGTTTTTCTAGAAGGGAAATGTACTACCTGAAAAATTAATATCCCGGACACAATTATCAAAATTGTAACTATCAATAATAATAATTCTTGAGAGAAATATTCACTTAACAATCCTCCAAATAATGGGCCTATAATTGCACCAGAAATAAGAAAAAGGATACCTAATTTGAAATCAATTCTGTTATTTTTAAAGTTATTCCATACTGTCGGCAGCATCATAGCAAAACTTATAGCTAAATTTGTCCCAAAAACAACCAATGCTTCAATGCCAAAGAAAAGCATAAAAAATATTCTTATTGGTCCTAATGGCATTCCTACTAAGCCAGCAAAATAACCTGAAATTAAAAGGCAAATTGTGAGAATTAGAAAACTTATTATGCTTAGTTCGCTCAGCCTTCAAGCCTTTCTATCATTCTATCAAGTTCATATATTTGGTCTTGGTCTGGCCTAAGAGATGGTTCTCTCGCATATACTTCGGTAAATATTCCTTTTTTCTTTAAAATATATTTTGGTAACCAGTTCCAAATTCCTAGTCCCTGGCCTAATGTTCTAATTAATGGAATATAATTATGAAAATATTCTTCTGCCTCAGATTCTTTTCCTTCAATCCATAAATTGAAAACCTTAACGAACATTTCAGGAATTGCACATACAGGCATTGTTCCTTGAGATCCTCTTCTCATCTCTTCTATCATAAATAGCCCTCCAGCTCCCCCAAAAGGAATTGGCAATTTACCGTTAGCAATTTTCTTAAGTTTGTTGAATCTAGGCAATGTAGGAGGTACTTCAACCTTAAGGTAAGCTAGATTTTCATTAGCCTGAGATAACTCAAAAGCTAATTCTGGAGATATAGGGGTCTCAAAAACATCCTGCATAAAAATAGGAATTTCTATTGATTCGGCTACATTAATAAAATATTTTTTTATTTCGCTTGAATCAATGCCTCCAAATGCAGGAGGGGCAATCATAACAGCATCTGCACCAAAATCTTGGGCTTTTTTTGAATACTCTACACACATTTTTGTTGATTCTGCTGAAGTATTCATACAAACTTTTATCCTATTGTTAGAATAATTAACTACTTTTTTAAGTAAATCATCTCTCTCTGAGTCAGTTAATTTATAGATCTCGCTAGCAAGTGCGATTGCTATTCCACTAACTCCAGAATCAATAGCATATTCAATCTCGGATTGAACATCATTAAATATAATATTGTCATTAGAATCAAAAGGGGTGGATAGTATTGGGAAAACCCCACTCATAAAGTCAGACATAAACCTCCTATATTAATGATTCCACTAGTGTTATAAGCACTCCAGCAACAGTTGCTGTGCCTATCACTCCAGCTATATTAGGACCCATAGCATGCATTAAAAGCATGTTGCCGGGTTTCTCTTTTTGAGCAATTTCTTGAACAACTCTTGCTGCCATAGGAACTGCAGAAACTCCAGCAGCACCAATCATAGGATTTATTTTTTCCTTGCTTAGCAGATTCATTAATTTAGCAAGTAATAATCCTGATATTGTCGCAGTAATAAATGCAAATAAACCAAGAAAGAATATTGCTAGAGTTGCGGGTCTAAGAAAAACTTCTCCTGGCATGGTAGATCCGACAGCCAACCCAAGGATGATAACAACAATATTCATAAGTTCATTTTGAGCAGTATTGCTTAACCTCTCAACAACACCACACTCTCTCATTAAATTACCAAACATTAATATTCCAACTAATGGTGCTGCTTTTGGAACAAGAACGCCAATAACGATAGTACATATTATCGGAAATAAAATTTTAGCCCTTTTAGTGACAACATTCTTAGGGGCTGGCATTTCAATTTGTCTTTCTTTTTTTGTTGTAAGCAACTTAATAATTGGAGGTTGAATTAACGGAACTAATGCCATGTAGGAATATGCTGCAACTGCTGTAGCACCAACAATATCAATCATTTCTACTCCGTATTGCTGACTTAATGATTTCATATTTGAAGCAATAAAAATTGTCGTGGGCCCATCAGCTCCACCAATTATTCCAACTGAAGTTGCTTCTAATAATCCAAAATTTAAGGAAGAAAAACCTAAAGTTCCGATCAACAATGTTCCGATCAGCGCAAAAAATACTCCAGCTTGAGCTGCTGCTCCCAATAACAATGTTTTAGGATTAGAAATCACTGGTGAAAAATCTGTTAATGCCCCTAGTCCCAGAAAAACTAATAATGGAAGGAGGTCTGTATGCAATCCTTTTTCTTGAAAAAAGAGCAAAAAACCCATTGGGTCACCTTCTTTTCCAGCAGGCTTAATAACCTCTCCAAGAGGCAGATTAGCTAATAAAATTCCGAATGAAATGGGAACTAATAAAAGCGGTTCCTTCTTTTTAGCAATACCAAAATATAATAGAAACCCTGCAACAAACCACATCACGACCCCTCTGGGATCTTGAAAGATACTTAATAAGCCCTCAAATATTAATTTAACGTCATCCAATTTATCACCTTATTACTAACATTACTGAGCCAACTTCTATTGTTTCACCTTCGCTAACGTTTAAACTCTCTATTACTCCATCAGCAGAAGATACTATTGTTTGCTCCATTTTCATTGACTCCATAATAATAACTGGCTCACCCATTTTTATTTCTTGCCCTTCACTAACTAGAACTTTAATTATCTTTCCTGGCATTAATGCTAATAGGTCTCCAGGATTTTCTTGTACAGATTTTTCTGCTTTTTTAGGTTCTGCTTTTTTAGGTTCTGCTTTTTTAGGTTCTGCTTTTTTAGGTTCTGCTTTTTTAGGTTCTGATGACCCATTCGAAATCTTAATATCAAAATCTTTATTGTTAACTTTTACTTCCGCATTATCAGAATTTACTAGATTCACTTCTACTTCAAATTTTTTCCCATCTATCTCGAAATTATATTTTTTCATTTAGCTACCTCTACCTTTAAATAATCTTTGTTGGCCTAAGGCTTTCCAGTTAGAATTCTCAAATTTAACTTCAGGTTCTTTTAAAGAGATATTTTCATCTTTATTATCCTCCAATGCTAGGCTCACCCCAACTAAAGCAGCGGTAAGTTCTAATTTTGAAAAGTTCTCATTAGTAGAAATCTTAGTTAATTCATTTGAAGTATTATTAAAACTTTTTTTACTTTCTATTAAATTTAATAAAGTTATAGCGATCAGAAGTATTATTAAAACCAAAAAAACAATAGCCAGCCCAACTAATGAAACATATAAGCCATCAGATATCATTTACCTTCTCCTCTGTTATTTCCAAGTAGTATTATATTAGCAATAACACCTAAAACTCTAATTTAATTGGTTTACCATTAATTGTTATATTTTTTTTATTTTTTATACCTAATTTAATAGCAAATTCTTTCTCATCATGAATTAATGTAAATTCTCTCTGATATAAATTTTCAGATAAATTGTCTTCAAAAAAATCAATCTCCATTTCTTTAACCTTATTATGAGCTTCTTCAATAGAGATCAAATTAAACATTACATCATCCCCTGGCCTTAGTTGACTAAAATAATTTAAACTTGCAGTGGTCAAACTTATAATTCTAGGATAGCCTCCTATCCTCTGAGAATCTTCCATTAATACATATAATTTACCATCGCTAGGAACTTGTATAACACCTTTAGATGTTCCATCAGAAATAATATCACGAAAGTTTTTAGAAAATTCAATTTTTTTTCCCTCTAAAACTACTCCAGTTCTACCCATTCTATTAGATATTTTAAACTTAGAATCAAATAATTCTTTTTTACTCTTATTTGAAAGATTATTGAATTCTGGACCTTTAATTACATCTAACTTTTTTTTATTTGCTAAAACTTGAGAAAATTTATAATAATCTGGATAAACATCTAATTTGTAATTTTTCAGATCCTCTGGTCCTGAATCACAATACAAATAGTCATTAATTGCTAATTTTTTTCCACCAATATTAAATGTTGAATGAGTCGAAGAAGATTTCATTATTTCTTTTAGGGCAAACCCATTTTTTATAGCAAGATAAGATCTTAATCCATTTTTTGATACATGAAATGTCAAAATATCCCCCCTATCTACTTGAATTGTTTCCCACATTTTTACGGGAATAGAATTAATTTTAGGATTCATATCAGAGCCCGTAATTGCAATTGAACATTCTTTATAAAACTCTAGTTCAAGATTACCGTGAATTATCTCAATGCTAGGCACATCATCATTACCCAATACAAGATTGCCTAATCTGTAAGACAACATATCTCCAGCACCAGAATTTGGAACTCCTTGATTTTCATAACCATATCTCCCAGAATCTTGAATACTGGAGAATGGGGGGTTATTTATCACTTTTAGTATTTTCATAGTGGAATAAATTTTATTATCATACCTGGGCTAATTAAACTTGGGCTATCCTTTGTCTCATCAAAAAGTTTTAAGTTGGTATTTCCTATTATCCTCCAACCTCCAGAAGATTTTAGTGGATAGATCCCTGTTTGCTTGTCTGCTATAGCTACTGATCCAGCAGGTACTTCAACTCTTGGGGTTGAAAGTCTAGGGCATTCTAATCGTTTATCAAGACCGCCTAAGTATGGAAAGCCAGGAGAAAATCCAACCATGAAAACATAATAAGATTTCGAAGAATGAATATTAATAATTTGTTCCTGACTTAAAGATAAAATCTTTGCTAAATCCCTTAAATCCTGTCCGTTTTTGCCTCCATATTTAACTGGAATTTCTAAAATTTGCGACTCAATTTTTTCATAACTTTTTATTGTTTTGTTCAATTTTTCGACTTGCCTTATTATTTCAATTCTTTCTATCAATAATGGGTTATATGTAACAATTAAAGAGGTATATGTTGGATAGATTGATAATAAATCTAGATCATCATTGGTTAAGGATTTTGATAATAAATTTATATGCTGATTTGCTTTTTCATCTATAAAATTCGAAAAATTAAAAGCTAAACTGGAATCACTAATATCTTGGATTCTAAACTCCATAAGTTCTAATCGATAAAATCAGTCATTTTTGTTACTTCGCATCCCATTCTAATTAATTCTTCCTTTATTGCCTTTGCCAATTCAACAGATTCTTCGTTGTCTCCATGAAGACATATCGTATCAATTTGAAGATTAATTTCTTTTCCTTTAATTGTTTTAACTTTTCCCTTTAAAGCCATGCTTATAACTCTTTCTAGTATCTCGTCATGATTTTTTAAGACAGAGCCAGGAATATTCCTACTCACCAATTGACCGTCATCCGTATAAGCTCTATCTGCAAAACCTTCTCTAGAAAATTTAACCTTTTTTGATTTTACAAAATCTTCCCAAACGGAATTTGCTAAAACTACATGAATAATTTCTGGGTCAAAATTTAAAATTGAATCAAATATTGGTTCTACAATTTTAATATCTTTTGCTGCTGCATTATAAAGTGCTCCATGAGGCTTGACGTGACTTATTTTGTCTTTCACAAATGCGGATAAAGCCCCTATTTGGTACGTCATAATATTATTTATAGAGGCTTTACTCATCTCCATAAACCTTCTGCCAAATCCTTGAAGGTCTGGAAAACTTGGATGTGCTCCAATTGAATTATTATTTTGCAAAGCTAAATCTACGGTTTTACTTATTGAGTCAGGGTCTCCAGAATGAAAACCAGTAGCTATATTAACTGAGGTCACATGAGGTGAAATAAACTCATCTTTCCCGGACTTCATAAGGCCATAGGATTCGCCAATATCTGCATTTAAATCTATTACACCATTCATTTCTAGTTAAGTGGTAAATTAATCTTGTTTCCTGACTCCCAACTCATTCTAAGTGCATCGGTAAATTGCATATATTTCAAGCCATCAGAAAAATTAGTATGAGTTATTTTTTCTTTTCCCTTTATTGCATTAATAAATTCTTCCTCTACTCTCCACCCCCCTACATCACTTTTTCTCGGGACCAGTTCTTTCCATCTATTTTGATTAGGTTTGATACTTTCCAATCTTAATTTTGAACTATTGAATGCTTGTTTAGTTTTAACCTCATTATCATCAAATATGTGTAGTGTGCCTTCTGTGCCATATATATATATATCTACAATAGGAGCACCACCTAGTATTGTGCTATGAGTCATATGAAAACTACCCCCACATGACATATTACCTATGGCTTCTAAATGGTCTGGAATTGAGATTTCTCTCATTTCTCCGGTATTTTCATCAAGCCTCTTTTTTATCACTATATTGGAATGAGCAGACACATTAGATGCAGTCCCTAGCCATCTTATGGCTGATTCATAAAAAATTCCCATATGCATAATATTGTTACCTGAGAGATCTCTATTTTCTCTCCAATGCATTACTTTATTGTAATTTGGAAATTCTTTAGTAGTACATCTGACATCAAATAAAATCAGATCCCCCATTTCACTATTAATCCATTTTTTGATTGTATTATCATATGGCAAAGTATGAGGGGCTGGCACAATTTGAGTTATCAAATTTGGATAGTTCTTGGATGCCTCAAACATCTGTTCAGCCTCAAAAGAATTCATTGCCATTCTTGCTTCACAAAGAACATGCTTATTCATTTCTAATGCTCTTATTGTCAATATGGAATGCATATATGGCCAAGTTCCTATGCACACTGCATCAATCCTATCTTCGTCTAAAAGTTCCTCCCAAGAATTATAAATGTTCTCTATGCCAAATTCCTTTGCTGCAATCTCTCCTGACTTATAGGACCTATTTGCCACTCCAAAAGCACTAACCCCTTTTTGTTCTAATAATTTTGGTATGTGAGCATTTTTGGTGTTTGCCCCTGCCCCAATAAATCCAACATTAATCATATATACTCCTCAATATTCAACGATTTCTTGAATGGCTTTAATAACTCTTTCTTCACTTGGCATAAACGAAAATTCTAAATCTCGGTTATAGGGAACTGGAGTATGTGGAGAATTAACTTTTTTTATAGGAGCATCCAAAAAATCGAAACCTTTATCAGCAATAATAGAAGAAATCTCTGAAGCCATACTGCACATAGGAGTGTCTTCATCTACTATAACTACTTTATTTGTTTTCGAAACTGATTCTAAAATTATATCCTCATCTAAAGGAGATAGGCTCAACATATCAATGACCTCACAACTTACACCTGAATCTTCTAGTTTTTCTGCAACTTTTCTACAAATTTCAGAAGTATATGCCATTCCAATCAATGTTACGTCAGTTCCTCTCCTAAGGTATCTGCCTTTTCCTAGTTCAAATACAACCTCTGCATCAGGAACAAATCCACTCAAATTTATTAGTTTTTTATCATTAACAAGAAATACAGGGTCATCATCCCTTATAGAAGCAGATAATAGCCCTTTAACCGAAAGCGGATCCGAAGGAACAACGACTTTCAAGCCTGGAATATGAACTAACATAGAATAAAAAGATTCTGAATGTTGAGCCGCATGACCAGTACCTGCACCAGACCTTGCAAACATTGTTAAAGGCACTTTAGTTTGGCCCCCAAACATATATCTACTTTTTGCCGCGTTAGAAAGTAACTGATCGTATGCCACAGTAACAAAATCAAAATACATTAAATCAACTACAGGTCTAGTGCCAGTCAAAGCGGCTCCAATTGCGGCTCCTAAAACTCCTGCCTCAGATATAGGCGTATCTTTAATTCTTTCAGAACCAAAATCTTGTATTAATCCTTTAGTTGCTGCAAAAGGACCTCCCCATGCATCTAGAGGCTTAAATCCTTTTTTCTCTTCGTAAGAAACTTCTCCATCTTTTTCAAATCTTCCTGCGCCACCAGCAATATCTTCTCCCATAACAAACACTGAAGGGTCTCTTTCAAGTTCTGCTCTCAAAGTTAAATTAAAGGCATCTCTATATCTCATTTCAGAGCCCGGCACATTATCCGTGTTCGGTAATCCTGCTAAACCTCTAAATGTCTGTGAATAATCAAAAGTCATATTTAATCCTTGTATTTAACATATACATCGCTATAAAGTTCACTTATGTCTGGCATTGGTGATTTTTCTGCAAATTCAACTGCCTCTAACATCTCTTTATCGATCAAGTCTTTTATTTTCTTTATACTTTCTAAGGTCATGGATTTATTTGAAATAACTTTTTCTTCAAATATTTTCAAACAATCCCTATCTTTCCACTTTTCATCTTCCTCAGGGGTTCTATATTTTTTAGGATCATCAGCGTGAAAATGACCATGATATCTAAATGTTTTAAGTTCAATTAAAGTTGGCCCCTCTCCTTTCCGTGCTCTATTAATAGCTTCATCAGCTACTTCATAAACATCAAAAACATCCATTCCGTCAGCAGTAATTCCCGGCATGGAATAGGCTGCTGCTCTATCAGAAATATCCTCGATTGAAACGGCATATTCAACTGGAGTAGCTTCTGCATAATGATTATTTTCACAAACAAAAATTACAGGTAATTTCCATATTGATGCTAGATTCATGCTCTCATGTAAAACGCCTTGGCCTGTTGCCCCATCACCAAAAAAGGCTACACCTACTGAATCATCTTCTGTGCCGTTATATTTAGAACTCAAAGCCGCTCCAACTGCAAGAGGAATGCTTGCACCAACAATTGCATTTGCACCTAACATGCCTTTAGAAAAATCTGCTATATGCATAGATCCCCCTTTTCCTTTGCATTGGCCAGTTGATTTCCCAAATATTTCAGCCATCATTTTTTTTGTGTCTAAACCTTTTGCAATGCAGTGACCATGCCCTCTATGAGTAGATCCGATCCAATCTTTATCTGTTAAGTGAGCACAAATACCAACTGGCCCAGCCTCTTGGCCGTCAGAACTATGAGTAACACCCATGGACTTCCCTTTAAAAGTTTGCTCTAGCATTGTTTCTTCAAACCTTCTAATTCTATACATTGACTCAAAAAGCTCTTCTAACTTTTTCTTTTCCATCTACGCCCTCTCAAATCTATAGTTTATTCTGAGGATCTCTAGGATTAAATACTGAGTCTGAGTCTATTTTAGAGGGAAATAAATATTTCCCGGGTTTAAGCATTGAAGATATGGCAGTAAAAATCCCTATAAAAATTCCTGATCTTTTTAAAAAATCTCTTCTACTCTGAAAATTTTCTTTCATAATTTATTACCTTATTTCTAGATACTCTCTAAATTATCCTGTTGACAAACTTTAGTATAAATAAACATCCATAAGAAGCAAACATTATTTCCAATAAAGTTTACTATTTTAGTCATGAATAAAGAGTTTTGGATTATATTTTTAAAAAGGATGAATTTAATCTAAAATCAAGTTGACGGTGAAACCTAACATGTGTTAGTTTTTCTCTAGAAAATTTTATTCATTAAGTGAAGGAAAAAATTGGATCCAGGAATTTTGACTACTGATGATTGGGTTGTAAGGTTAAATGCTCTTAGAATGATGTGGGCATGTCTAATATTAGCATTCATCGCTGCCCCATCTCTAGTAATTGCTCATGCGGTCATTCCTTCTGCAGTTGATTCTGGCACTATAAGTGAGAAATACAACAAGTTCAGGTTGCCATTGTACGTTGTTGGTACTTTGGCATTTATTGCAGATGTTGCATTATTTCTTTATGCAATTTCATTAGCAACAGGAATAATTTCTGACATTTATCCAAGTTTTTGGCAATAGGTAATTTTGAAAAAACTATTAGACATATTATACGCTCCACTATATTTGGCTGCATGGATTGTCGAAATAATAAGAGAAAAAGATAAGACAACTCCTACTTGGTTAAAACTATTAGCTCCTGTATTGGCTATTGGAGGGCTAGGAATATTTGCAGTTTTAAGTTTTATACAAGCATTTGTGATGACAGCTTGGTTAGGGAATCCAATGCCTGTACTGGGGTTTGATCAGAGCCCAGAACAACCTATCAGTTTTCCTCACACAATACATGCTGGTGTTGGTCCACTAATTGATTCTAATACTGGAAATCCCTATGTAAGTATATCCGGAGAATCAAGAATAAATGATGATGGAACAACTATGGAAGGATTGGGAATGGATTGCACATACTGCCATAAACAAGTATCGGAAGAGGCTTGGGCAGGAGTTCCTCCTGTTGAACTTTGCGTTTCATGCCATAGAGTTATAGGAGAGCAGTCAAATACTCAATTACAAACTTTAAGAAATTATGGACTATATGAGGAAACTAAGTCACCAATAAACTGGGAGCGAGTTCACAGAATGCCTGATCATGTAAGATTTGTTCATGCTCCTCATATATGGTATCTAACAGAGAACCCAGAAGCTATACAAAATAAACCTGTTGGATTTGAAACATTATCTGACGGAACAGTTGCAATATCTCAAGTCTGTTCAACTTGCCATGGAAATGTGGCTGGAATGGAGCAGGTTTGGCAAGATCAGCCTTTAAAGATGGGGCAATGTGTAGCATGCCATAGAGCAAATGAAGCTTCAGTAGGATGTGAAACTTGCCACCACTAGATAACGCAAAAAATAACAATATCTCTAGGAGAAAGTTCTTAGGGCTTTTAGGTGGATCAGCGCTTGGGGCTGTTATTTTTGAAGCATGTGGTGTGCCTGAACAAGAATATATAATCCAAAGCCCAGTTGATATGCCAGAGGATTACGTTAAGGGTGAAGATAATTGGTATGCAACAACCAGTGATACATCTGAACATGGCGAGAGCATAATTGTAAGAATTATGCAGGGAAGGGCCAAAAAGATAGAAGGTAATCCTGACTTTCCGAATACATTGGGCAAACACAAGGCTGTCACAGAAACCGAAATTCAAACTCTATACCATCCTGATAGAATATCTGGGCCTCTTTATAGAAAAACAAGTTCTGGTAACCATAGACCAATATCATGGAATGAGGCAGAATCAATTCTAAATAATTCCCTATCATTGAATGGAAACAAATCCATAATTACTAAATCAATTAGAGGAATGAACAAAGGTATAATTGATGAATTTTCTAAAGAAAAAGGATTAAAACATCTAACACTGTCATCTCTGCACGATTATTCTATGTATGAATCAGCTAAAGAGGTGTTTGGTACAAATAGTTTACCTTACTTTGATATAAAAAATTCAGATTTAATTGTATCTTTTGGGCTAGATTTTCTGGGAACATGGGGTCCAGTTGAATATGAAAATCAGTTTGGAAAATTTAGAAGCAAAGAACATCGAGGGTACATGGTACAAATAGAGCCCAGAATGTCATTGACTGCTGCTGGAGCAGATAGTTGGCTTTGCAGTAATCCTGGAAGAGAAGGTTTGATAGCCCTAATGGTTGCTGACCAAATCATAAAAAGTGGAAAAGGAGACTTAGGCAATATAAATAAATTCAAAGAATTGGCAGGAATATCAGATATTAATGATCTGAATAATTCTTCCGCCAATCTTGATCCTAAATCTGTTGGAGCTGCCACAGGAATTGATTACCATAAATTAGAAAAGTTTGTAGAAAAATTAATTTCTCACCTAGAAAGTAATGATAAAGGTAAAATAATATTTTTGGCAGGAGGAGCAACTTCTGGATACCCTAATTCTAAGAGCATTAATTCCTTAGTTTTCGGATTAAATTATTTAACTGGGTCTGTGAATAGCAAAGGTGGAATCGTGCTAAATCCCGACAATGTTTTTGATAGCATCGAAGTTAATGGGGTTAAATTGAACCTTCCTGTGTCTTCATCTTGGAGTTCTATGAATTATTGGGATGAAGAAATTCAAAATTGGAAATCAGGTAAGCAAGATTTAATTATTGTTAGAGGGGTCGATTTAATAAATGAGATACCAGGTAAGTCAGAAATAACAGAAGCATTTAATAACTCTAAAATATCTATAGGGTTTGGATCTATACTCAATGATACCCTTGAAAGGTGTGATTTGATTTTGCCGGATAATACAAGTATGCAATCATGGGGGTCAGATATTCCGGAACCTAGAACTGGGTACCAGTTGTTTGCTTTTGGTCAACCAGTAGTCTCAAGCCCATACACAAAAGATGGCTCAAACAAGTTATATGATTCAAAAAGTTTTTTTAATGTACTCCTTTCTCAAATGGAAAATGGTCTTTCTGGTGTAAAATATATGGACATATGCAAAGAACTGGCAAATAAGATTTATGAAAGTGATTCCTATAATAATTCTTCCATTGTGGCTTCTAATGCTGATGATTTTTTCAAGGGAATTATGGCTAGAGGAGGCTGGTGGAATGTAAACAAGAAATCTTCTGGCCCTAAAAATCCTAAAATTAATATCACTAATGTAGTTTCTGATGTTAAAAGGAATGATAATGATTTTTATTTAATACCATTTAAGTCTCATGTTTTTGGCGACGGAAATTCATTAGCAAATCCTTGGGCACAGGGAGCGCCCGACCCGTTAACATCTATTACATGGGATAGTTGGGTAGAAATTAATACTAAGACTGCTCAAGGTTTAAAAATCAAGCCAGGTGACATTTTAAAAGTTACATCGAATTCAGGTTATATTGAGTTGCCAGCATATTTACATCCTGCAGTTCCTAGTAACTCTATTTCTATACCTATAGGATTAGGAAAACAAAATTTTACAAGATATGCTAGCGGAAGAGGTTCAAATATCGTCGAATTAATTGATACCTCAAAACTTAATGAAGATGGCAATATCTCTTGGAACTCAACTACAGTTTCAATTGAAAAAACCAAAAATAAGAAGAAGGTTTCTAAGTTTGAAGGCACAGTGCCTGCAATTGCAGTTGAACCTGGGGTCCCAATACTTACTGTAGGTCCAGAAGAATCTGCAGAAGAAGGATTCCATAGGGCTCATGAAGAACACCTTGATCATACTTTTGGTGATCATTGGGAAGACAAAAAACATAATGAAGAAAAAGGTCATTAGAAAGAGGAAAAAATGGTAGCTGAAAAACAAAGTAAATTTAAGTGGGGAATGGCTATAGACATTGATAAGTGCACTGGCTGTCAAGCATGTGTTTTAGCATGTCAAGCTGAAAATAACATTCCTATTAATACAGAAGATAACTTCAAAGATGCAAGGGGAATTGAATGGATCCGTGTTGAAAGGTATTGGGAAGGTGAATTTCCAGATGTAAAAGCAAAATTTATACCAATTCTATGTATGCATTGTGATAATGCTCCTTGTGAACCAGTATGTCCAGTTTATGCTAGTTATCATACTGTGGAAGGTCTTAATGTACAGGTTTATAATAGATGTGTGGGTACAAGATATTGTGCAAATGGTTGTCCTTATTTGGTCAGATTTTTCAATTACTGGGAACCAGAATGGCCAGAATCACTTCAAAATCAACTCAACCCTGATGTAACAGTCAGGAGCAGAGGGATAATGGAAAAATGCACCATGTGCATACAAAGGATTAGGAGAGGCACAAGAAAAGCCAAAAGAGATAACAATGAAGTTATGGATGGTGATATTAGTCCAGCATGTGTTCAGGCTTGTCCTACAGAAGCTATGGTTTTTGGTAATCAAAAAGATCCAAATAGTAAAATTAATAAGATGAAAAATGATAAAAGATCATATACCTTACTTGATCATTTAAAAACTAATAGCAACGTATGGTATTTAGCAAAAATTGATGAAGATATGGATTCTCATCATGAGGGAGGAAGTCACTAGTGATTGAAGTTCCAAAAACTCATAATCCTGAAAAGTTCAATTCAGCCACTTCCTCACTTGTTCCAACTACGAATGAGACATTGGGAGGTAAATTTAAATTAGTGATTGGCATTTTCGGAATTTTATCTGCTATTGGAATAGTTTCACTTATTTTAAAAATAACTACAGTAGGATTTGATACTAAATCTGGCTGGGGTTATTATGCTGCCATAGTTTCGCTTTTATTAGGGGTTTTTGGAACAGCACCAATGGTTGCAATAGCTCCTACAATTGCTAAAGCTGACTGGCACAGGCCTGTATCAAGAATTGCCACAATGTTTACTCTTGCAGGAATATCTACATCTATTTTAGCAATACCATTAATATTTGCTTTACCCCCTTTAGTAGTTGGCGGAATAAGAAGAAGATCAATTTGGTTTGATGCAAATATATACACACCTCACGTTTTCTTTGGAATAGCTGTTATAGGCTTATTCCTGATTGGCTTAGCCCTACTCTGGGTTACTTCAATTCCCGATTTATCTATGATGAGGGATCACAGTTCAGGCTGGAAGCAAAGATTGGGCAAATCTTTGTCTAGAGGATTTATCGGAACTGAAAGACAATGGATAAGTTTAAGGGCAAGGATTGGAATGATGGGAACATTTTATTTCATGTTCTTAATTTTTGTTCATATAATTTACAGTATATGTTTCAGCCTTGAATTGGTAGCAGGCTGGAAAGATGCTATATATCCAATGTATCACGCTGCAACCGGAATTCAGTCAGGAGTTGCTACGGTCATAATAGGTTTATTCTTATTCAGGAAATACTGGAATCTAGAAGATCATATTGGGATTGATCAATTTTGGGCTCTATCCAAGTTGATGTTTGCAACGACTATTTTCTGGTTCTACTTCTTCATATGTGCATTCATGATATTTTGGTATGGAAAATCTGCAATTAATGAAATGACTATAGCAATTCTGGTAAATGGTCCTTATATGCCAGTCTTTATCGGAACTCTGCTACTAAGTTTTATAGTTCCATGGTGGATAATAATTTGGAATCCAGTTAGATATAGCCCATGGATGCTATCTATAGTCGCAACTATTGTATTAATTGGAAGTGTGCTAGACAGAATTCGGCTTTATGTTATTTCCTGGCAGGTTTATAGCGATGAAATGATTCATAAAAGATACATACCTCTTGACGAAATACCTGAAAACATGATTGCTCCTAGCCTATTTGATATAGGCATATTTATAGGGTTTATATCTCTTGGAATACTTGCGATTTTATTAGCTAGCAGATTTATTCCAGTAGTCTCAATTTGGGAGAGGCATCAGTCAATATTACTAACCAGGCATATTAAGTTCCATAGAACCGAAGTATATGCAGTAGGAAAACCGGATTAAAAAATGCAACAGAGAAGACAACTAGATGAAAAACAAATAAATAGAGAGTTGCTGAATGGAAATCTTCAAACTCCTAAATGGTATTATCCGGTAATGGGGGTTTTGGGGATAGGTGTGCTAATTGGCTTTGCTACTATTCTTTATATGTTTAATAGAGGACTTGGGGTTACAGGTCTTGCTAGGCCAGTATACTGGGGACTTTTTATAACTACTTTCGTTTTTTGGGTAGGAATAAGTCATGCTGGTATTATGATATCTGCAATTTTGAGACTTACTCAGGCAGAATGGAGAAGACCTGTTACAAGAGCAGCTGAATTATTAACTGTGTTCTCTCTGTTGACAGCATTATTCTTTCCTTTAATGCACGCTGGAAGGCCCTGGAGAATAGCATACTGGCTAATACCTTATGATTGGGCTAGGGGGATCTGGCCGAATGTAAGGTCGCCACTTTTTTGGGATCCTATTGCCATAGGAACTTATTTGACAGGAAGTACATTATTTTTATTTGTCGCTTTAATACCAGACTTAGCCATATTAAGAGATAGGACTACTGGAATTAAAAAAACTATATACTCAATGCTTGCTCTTGGTTGGAGAGGAAACCCAAGACAATGGCAATTGCAAGTTGTAGCAGGAATATTATTATCAGCTTTAATGTTGCCTATTTTCGTTTCGGTACACTCAATTGTAAGTTGGGACTTTGCTGTCACGCCTGCAGTTGAAGGTTGGCACTCAACTATTTTTGCCCCTTATTTTGTTATAGGAGCTGTTCATTCAGGAGTTTCTGCTGTTGTTACTATGATGTGCTTGATGAGATGGCTTTGGAAGTGGAATAATTATATAAGACCTGAACATTTCGATGCTTTGGCTAGGCTTTTAATAATTGTTGCAACTGCGTGGCTAGCTTTCACATTTCTAGAATTAATATTTTCACTTTACGGAAGAGATGCGCCTGAAATTGCATTAAGAGAACTTCAAATATTTACGTGGCCATGGAATTTAATATTCATAACATTCTTATTAACTGGGTATGTTATCCCTGTTGGTTGTTGGTTATTTAAGAGTTGCAGGAACAATATCGCTATAATGTTTTGGACATCAATATTAGTTAATGTTGGAATGTGGCTTGAGAGATTTTTAATCATAGTTCCAGGATTAGCCAGAAAGCAAGTATTCGTATACACATGGGAGGGATATTGGCCAAGTCCTGTTGAGTGGGTAATCTTGGTTTGGTCCTTTGCATGGGTTTCTTTTTTAATGCTTTTATTTGCTAGATTTTTTCCATTAGTACCATTATTTGAGGCTAAGGAAAGTCAGGTATTTACTACTGAAATGAAAGTGGGGAGAGCTACTGTCCCTATGGTAATTAGAGAATGAAGGAGAAATTACTATGTCAAAAATAAGTATTTTAGGTTTATATGATAACCCAGACGCTGCAGCAGATGCTTTAGATGCACTGAGTGAGGCTGGATTTGACTCAAATAACTTTGATGTCTTAACAGGCACACCCTACCCAGAAGGTGCTTTTGGAGAACATATTCCTCAACACAGATTGTTCAGGTTTCCATTATTTGGCGCTATAGTTGGTCTTACACTAAGCGTGTTTCTCACTTCAACAACCCAAATAGTATATCCGCTAGTTACTGGGGGAAAACCAATATTATCCATTTTTGCAATGTTAGTGATTATGTACGAAATGACAATGTTATCAGCAGTAATTACAACTGTTATAGGTATTTTATTTGAATCAAGATTGCCAAATATTTCTATGAATGTATATGACACTAGAATAACTGAAGGTTTAATAGGAGTTTCTCTGGTCTGTACAAGCGACAAGAAAGAAACTGCAGAAAGAGCTCTTAATGGAGCCGGAGCTATGGAGATAAAATCATCCGGAAAATAAATTGAAAAAAATAACAAAAAAATTTAATAAGATACATTTATCCTTTTTGATAATATTTTCTTTGTCTTTATTGGCCCCTACATGTCAAAGTGGAATTACTCAAAGAGGGACATATCCAATAGAAATTTTCTCCGAAATGCATTATTCACAAGCTTATAGAAACCAAGAAGTCCCCAGACTAGATCCTGTGGCAGCAGCAGAACCATTCGTTACTCCAGATGAGAGATCAAATGATTCTTTATCAGTTTTAGATATGAATTCAAATTTTGTATATAACCCTCAAATTGGAGCAGAGATATACAGAGTAAATTGCTCTTTCTGTCATGGAATAAATGGGATGGGGGATGGCACAGTCGCGCAACATATATCTTCTGAAGACAGTTTCTATGCAACAACCCCAACTGATGAGGTTCCAGGATCAGGAATGGGTCCATACAAAACTGTTCCAGCACTTCATAATCTTGCAGAAAGGCTCCAAGGCAAAGACAAAGCGATTAACAGGCTAGAATATATGCTAAAGATGGAATCAGGATCTATTGCTCTTGGACCTATGCCTAGTTTTTTATGGGTATTTACAGAAGAGCAAAGAAACCAAGTAATTAGTTATATAGTTGATGAAGAAAATGGGCTTCCTGCTGGCTCAAATTAGTAATAATTAATATACCATTATTAAATGAGCAAAAAAAAATTGGATATATTAAAAATATTTATATTACTTAATTCTTTTTTAATTATTTTCGTATCCTGCATTTCTAATAATATAGATAACAACAATAGAGAATATGGTCTTTACTCACAGATAATGTGCCCTGTATGCGATGGTCAAACAATTGCAGAATCACAAGCTTCAATATCAAATGACATGAAAAAAATGGTTAATACTCAAATTTTAGAAGGCAAAACAGATAAAGAAATATTAAATTATTTTAAAGAAAGGTATGGACAAGAAATAATTTCAAATCCTTCGTACAGTGGATTCAATATAACTGTATGGATAGCCCCAATATTAATAATATTAGGATCTTTATTGCTATTAATATATTACTTGAGAAAAAATATGAATAAGGCTGAATTATGACTATTTCTAATTTGGGCTTTACTTTACTAATCCTAACTATGAATTTATGCCTATATTCACTTATTGGTTCTTTAATTGGAGTTAGAATTTCAAGCAAAACTCTGCTCAAAAGTGCAAAAAATGCAAATTATTGCACTTTTATAACATTAGCTTTCTCTGTTTCATGCCTTGTTTATGCTTTTGTGGCAGGAGACTTTTCAATTAAATATGTGTTTAATCACAGTAGTTTATCAATGGATCCTATTTATACTTGGGTGGCCCTATATGCTGGTAATGAAGGTTCATTATTGTATATTGCTTTAATTATTTCTATTTCTTCTTTTATAACCTTATTTTTTATGCCATCAGAATTAAATGAAGCAGAGCCTTATATAATTTCTATTCTTTCTGGGTTTTTATTATTTTTTGTCACTGTAATGATTTTCTTAGCTAATCCATTTGATACCTTTCAAAATATACCTAAAGACGGGAGAGGTATAAATCCTTTATTAGCGCATCCAGGAATGTTTTCTCATCCTCCCTTGTTAATGGCGGGACTAGCAACAATTATAATTCCTTTTTCTCTAGTAGTAGGAATGGTTTTTACTGGAAAATTTAGAAATGACGGCTTAGATTACATAAGGACTACTTCTCTTATCATATGGTCAATACTAGGAATTGGATTATTACTAGGCTCATGGTGGGCTTATACTATTCTTGGTTGGGGAGGATACTGGGTATGGGATCCAATAGAAAATGTTGGCTTAATGCCTTGGTTAATAATGACAGCTTTTATTCATTCAATAATTGTACAGAGAAGAAGAGGGATGTTTAGAGTATGGAATGTAATTCTTATTTTTTTAGCATTTGTATTGGCTCAGTTTGGGATGTTTATTAACCGTGGAGGGCCAGTAGTATCTGTCCATTCTTTTGCAGCATCTACTTTAGGATATATATTTCTTGGCTTCATGCTTTTTAGTGCTATATTTTGTTTATTAGTATTTATTTTGTATAGCCATAAAATCAAAAGTGACAATAATGTTCAATCATTTTTATCGAGAGAATCAGCATTTCTAATAAATAACTTTTTTTTGGTTGCAATTACCTTTGTTACTTTATGGGGATTAATTTTCCCGTTAATTTCAGAATTATTTGCAGGTGAAACAGTTACAGTTGGAGCCCCATATTATAATTCTGTAAATGGTCCCGTAATATTAGCCTTGTTGTTCGTAATGGGGATAGGGCCAAATCTTTCCTGGAGGAATACCTCAAAAGAAAATCTAATCTCAAATTTAGTTGCCCCATTAGCATTATTATCGATTTCATTTATATTACTTATATCATTCTCATCTAAACCTATCATTTCATCTTTATCTATTTCAGTAATAGTTCTTGTGATTTCTACAATTATTATAGAGTGGTCTAAAGGGTCTTACAGAATTACAAAAGCGGGTACTCCGTGGTTTATTTCTTTCATAAAACTAATCGCTAACAATAGAAAAAAGTATGGAGGATATATAGTTCACATATCAATTCTGCTGGTGGCCATGGGTGTAATAGGAATAAATTTTTATCAAATTAAGGTAGATAAAGTTTTGTCGGTTGGAGAAGAAGTTAAAGTAGGAAGATATATAGTTGAACTAATAGAAATAGATGAAAATGAATATAATGATAGAAGAGAAAAAATAGCTACATTTTTAGTAAAAAATAATAAAAATGAAGAGATAAAAATAATGAATGGTAATAATACATTTTACCCTTCATTCAATATGGCATCTATACGCGCTGCTATACACAGTAACCCAATAGAAGATTTGTATATCATACCATCAGATTTTCTCAGTAATACTGACATGAAACTTATTATTAGTATAAATCCATTAGTATGGTGGATGTGGTTAGGTGGTCCAATATTTATTATAGGAACATTAATTTCATTATGGCCATATAGAACTAAGAAAGGTTAATATGCTGTACCTAATTCTGATTTTAATATTACTAATTTGTATAATATATGTTGTTTATCCTTTTTTATCTATATCAAAAGATCAAGATCCATTGTTAGATGAAATTAATATAAAAATTAGAAAAAATAGTTTAATGTCAGAACTAGATAGCGAATTAGAAAGTGGCATACTTTCAACTGATTTACACAACCAATTAAAAGATGATGTAGAAAAAATGATTCAGTTAGAATTACAAAATTTAGATAAAGAAAATAGCAAAATAGACCCGATAGAAAAAATGATTCAAATAAGGAAAGATGAAAAAAGCAAATAGTTTAATAATTTTATTGCTATCTCTTACTATATTTATAAATAACTCTTCGACTTATATTATTGCAGATCACTTAGATATATATGATGGTGAAATAAATTTGAGAGGCACAATAATTAATGGAACTGATCCTGATATTATTTATGAATATGAGATAATATTGATGTCTACTCAAAATTCATCAACCGAATTAATAGAAATTGACTCAAAAATAACTTCTTCAGATTTTGAATTTTCTAAAATTAATATAGATGAATCATTTACATATTTTTTAATGATTACTCATCAAGAAATTCCAACAATTGTTTTTTTAGAAGAAATAGATGATCAATATAAAGTTGATATTGTTGTCTATGATAGGGTTTTGACCCCTAAAGATATCTCTATAATTGATTATTCAATTATGATTCCGCATTTATCACCTGAATCAGATGTGGTGTCTATATTAGGTCTTATATCTTTTGAAAATATCGGAAATAAAACTTTTTATGCAGATTTATCAGATCCTAATCTATCAGGATTAAATTTATTAAGATTTAGTCTTCCAGAAAATTTTGAAAATTTATCTGTAGATAGCGATCTTCCTCCCGGAAATGTAATGCAAATACCTACTGGCTTCGCTCTTTCAAATCCAGTTCCGCCTGGTCAACATCAGATACTGTATTCATATTCTATGCCAAGAAATACAAGTTCCATAAATTACACTATTAGACTCCCATTTGGGGCTAAAAAATTTAAACTCTTAGCTCCAGAAAAAACTGATATAAATAAGAACGAAATTTTAACAAATGAATTAACTGAAGTAGATGAAAAAATATATGAAGTATTGAGCGGCAATAATTTAAAAAATGGGGATGTAATCAACATACAAATAAATAAAATAGCGACGCCTAGTTTTTACGATAAATTTTTATCATTTGTTAATAAAAATAGTTTATCAGTTGTTATAGGCACCTCTTCAGCGACAATATTATTAATACTTATATTTCTATCCATATACAGAAATGCAGAAGTGAATAATAAGGACAAAGGTGAAGAAGATGAATTAATAGAAAAGATATTAAAACTAGACAAAAGATTTAAAAACAAACAGATTGAAGAAGAAGAGTACATAATCCTAAGAAATAGTTACAAAAAAAGAATTAAAGGGAAGATTTGAAAAAAATATTATCAATCGTTTCAGCAATAACTATTTTAGCATTTTTCATCCTGTTAATTATATCTACAATTAACACAGGTGGGAAACAAGGAAGACCAGGATTAAATGAAGTCTCTGGAGAGGTGGCAGTTAATTATAATAACTATGTCCCTATAAGAGGGAAAGATATTTATGGAAAAGAGTTGCCAGAATCAAGCAATGATAACGATATAATCATGATTGATTTTTGGGCATCTTGGTGTCCTCCATGTATTCAAGAAGCAAGCGTGCTTTCAAGTTCATATGAGTATTGGCAAAGCAAAAATATAAGATACATTGGGATAGCACTTTGGGACAATGAAACCTCTGTAAAGAAATTTGTTGAAAAGTATGATTTTAAATACGATATAACACTAGATAAAGATGGAAAATATGCCATCAACTATGGTGTAAAGGCTTTACCTGAAAAATTTTTTATAAATAAAGATGGAGAAATTGTAAAGAAATATATAGGCCCGATAAACAGAGAATCACTGGATAATATTATTGCGGAAATATTAGAGAAAGAATAATAAATGTACCTAGACGAATTTAATAATAAAGACCAATTATGCGAATTTGAAATTGAATTAAGCAAAAAATATATTTTAGACTATTATAATTCTTGTGGAATTAATTTACATGAATTTGAATATATTTTCCCTACCGAGCTAGCTACATTATCTTTAAAATACTTCTTAGAAAAATTTCCTATACCAAATGGATCTATACACACATCACAAGAAATTGAAATAAATAGTCCTATAGAAATAGGGAGCAAATTAATTTGCAGAGTATTTCTTGACTCTTTTAAAGAAATAAGAGGGAGAGGAATTATTATAGTAAAAACTGATTATATTAGATCAGAAAAAATTCTCGGAAGTGCTAATGCAACATTGTTGGTGCCATCATTATGAATGAAGGAATAAAATTAAGATCAATAAAAAAAATTATTACCAAAGAAATGGTATCTAATTACGCTAATGTTTCTGGAGACCATAATCCAATTCATATAAATGAAAACTACGCAATAACTACAGATTTTGGAGGGACGATTGTACATGGAATGTTTTTGATATCCTCGATATCAGAAATGCTAATAAAAAATATAGGAAAAAATTGGGCTAAATCAGGTAAATTAAAAATAAAATTTAGAAATCCTTTACGAGTAGGGGAAGGAATTATTACCGAAGGTAAAATAAGTCAAATTGCAGAAGATAAATATGGAACTTTAATTACTTGTGAAGTAATGTGTAGTGATAAGAATAAAAAAGTACTTATTTCAGGTATTGCAAAATGGAGGGAATAATGAAGATAGCTGTAGATGGTATGGGAGGAGATTCTCCTGAAAATAATATAGACGGCGCAATAAATGCTTTGGCAGATTCTCAAATTGAAATACTTCTTGTAGGCGAACCGAAAGAATTAGGAAGGTTATTATCAGAGAAAAATTATGACCAAGAGAGATTATCAATAATACCTTCTGAAGGTGCTATTCTAGATACTGAGCAACCGGCAATGGCCGTAAAAAGGAAACCAAATGCATCTATAAATATATGTTCAGGCTTGGTAAGAAAGGGTATTGCAAAAGGATTTATTAGTGCTGGAAATTCAGGTGCAACATTTGCCTCTTCAGCAGGTGTACTAGGCATGTTTGACGGCTTAACCAAACCATGTGTAGGGGGTCCAATTTTTGGTTTCTCTCCAGAAACGTTAATACTAGATTTGGGTTTAAATGTTGATCCTACCCCAAACCAACTTATAGATTTTGCGGCTTTAGGAGTTAGTCAGGTAAAAACTTTATACGGCATTAACAATCCAAATGTAGGATTATTAAGCAACGGATCTGAGTCGAATAAAGGCAATAAATTAGTAAAAGAATCATTTAAATTATTTGAAAAATCTAGTATAAATTTTTATGGAAACGTAGAAGGTCATGACATCGCCACCGGAAAGGTAAATGTAATAGTTTGTGACGGATTTACTGGAAATATAATTTTAAAAGCTGTAGAAGGTATGGGTTATGCGATTAACAAATTCTTAGAAAAAAATATTACTGAAAATAAATACAAAGATATAATTAATAAAGTTTCAGAAAATACAAATATAATGAGAGAGTTCGGCGGGGGTCCAGTTCTGGGCGTAAAAGGAATTGCTATTGTTGCGCATGGAGCTTCAAGTTCAACGGCAATTTCTAATGGCATAAAAACTATTTCCTGGCTTTCAAAAAAAGATTATATTAATCAATTAAAGAAAGAGCTAGAAGAAATAAGAGGTAGCATTAATAATGACTGAACAAAAAAGACATGCACTAATTACTGGAGCTTCTAGAGGAATTGGTGCTGCTATAGCATTAGAATTAGCAAAAGTTGGTCACTCCATAAGTGTCAACTATAATTCGCACCCTAATGATGCTGACAAAGTTGTAAAAGATTTAATTAATCTTGGTGTTGAAGCTAAAGCAGTTCAAGGAGATGTATCTGATAAAAAATCTGTTAAAGATATGATAAAGAGTGCAACTGATTCATTAGGCTCTATAGATATATTAGTTAACAATGCCGGTATTATTTCTGACAATTTATTAATGCGAATGAAAGATGAAGAATTTGACAAAGTAGTTGATACAAACCTTAAAGGTACTTATTATTGCTCTAAAGAATGCATTCCATCCATGGTAAAGCAAAGATGGGGAAGAATAATAAATATAACCTCAGTCGTGGGAATAAGGGGTAATATAGGCCAAACTAATTACTCTGCCTCAAAAGCGGCGATACATGCGTTTACTTATTCTTTAGCCAAAGAGTTAGCTACTAGGGGTGTAACAGTTAATGCAATAGCACCTGGATATATTACAACTGCTACTGTGGATGTGTTATCTGAAAAACTTAAGGATCATATTATGACATGGATTCCCATGAAAAGATTTGGAACTCCAGACGAAATATCGGGAATGGCTGCTTTTATGGCTTCAGAGAAAGCAAGGTATATGACTGGAGAAGTTGTGAAAATTGATGGCGGTATGGCAATCTAATTTATTATGAAAAGATTTAAAGATAAATTATCTCTTATTACTGGAGGATCAAAAGGCATTGGAAAGGCTATATCATTAGGTTTAGCAAAAGAATCTAGTGATATTTTATTTACATATTTTAGAGATAAAAAAAGTGCAATAAAAACTAAAGAGGAAATCGTTAGTCTAGGGGTAAACTGCGATATTATAAAAATTAACCTTTCTGATATAAGTAGCGTTGAAGATATGACCAATTACATAAAGGATAAATATAAGAAAATAGATTTTTTAATTAATAATGCTGCTACAGGAATAAACAAACCTTCAATGGACCTAACTGAAAAGCATTGGGATTTTGTAATTAATACGAATTCTAAATCTCCATGGATTATTATTAAAAAATTAAGTGAAATAATGCCAAGTGGAAGTTCAATAATAAATATATCAAGTCTAGGCTCAATTAAAGTCCTTTCGAATTATTTTTCTGTAGGGATTTCAAAATCAGCACTTGAAAATATTACAAGATATCTATCTATAGAATTATCTAACAAAGGGATAAAAGTTAATTCTATATCTCCAGGAATAATAAAGACAGGCGCACTAGACTCTTTCCCGGAAGGTTCTGACGTTAGAAATTCTGAAATCTATCAAACCCCAGCAGGAAAGCCGTTAGAAGCAAAAAATGTAAGTGATTTGGTAAATTTCTTATGCTCAGAAGAATCTGACATGATTAGAGGGCAGAATATTATTATAGATGGAGGCCAGTCTTTAATTGTCTAATTCAATATACTTTTCTTAACCACAGCAAGGCAATATGCATCATCTAGACTAGTTACATCACAACCCTTTGATGAAATCATGATTGAATCCTTTTCGTTATCAAGCATCAATAACTTTCGCTGAATTTTATCATAAGTATCAAGTCTAGCTATTACTTCTTGCCCTATATAACAGCCTTTATCAAAATCAATTAAATGAGACATCCCAATTTCTAAAGGATTATAGGAATTAATAATTTCCTTGCCGCAAATAGGTATCATATTTCTTATTCTAAATGAATTAAATTCATTTTCTTCCATTTCATAAATATTTTGTGAATTTAGAAATGACTTAATAGATTGAATAGACCTAGAATCATTATTCAAAATTAAATTGATAATCTTATGACCATTAAAAAAAGATGATCTTGCTAAAATTAATTCAACATCTTCTATTTTTTTATTTACTATTACATTTTCCTTTATTTCACCAAATATATTCAAATTAATATCTTCATTTTTGCTAAATATTGAAATAACTTTCTTCTTTAAAGGTTTACTAATAGATATATCTTCTTCAAAAGTATATTTATCTATCCAATTTAAAAGATCATCATGATTGAAAGAATTAGAAACCATATAACTAGATTGCGAAATATTCCATATTGATACCACATCAATAAATCTACCATTTTCATTTGTGAATATGGAATCAGTAACTAAATTTGATTGATCTGATATGTTGTTAGTAGAAAGCCGATTAAATAGATCTATAAAATCATTACCTTTTATTTCAGTAATAACTAAATCATCCTGAAAAATAAAGTGCATACTGTCATTCATTTAAACAGAAAATGAAGTGCCACACCCACATGACTTTTTTGCATTTGGATTTGAAAAAACAAACCCTTTTCCATTGAGTCCGTCAGAGAAATCTAAAGTTGTGCCTGCTAAAAAAATAAAAGACTTTTTTGGTATTCTAACTTCCACCCCGTGCTGATTAATTGTCTTTTCATCATCATCAATAGGACTATCAATAATTTCAAGATCATAAGTTAGTCCAGAGCATCCTCCTCCTTTAACCGCAACTTTTAAAGCAAAGGATTCTAGCCCATCCCTTTCGGCAAAAGATTTTACTTTTTCTGCTGCCCTAGATGTTATTTCAATTGTATTTACAGGTACATCGTTCATAGTTGTATTATAATTTTATTATACATTACTTTATATCTCTAATATTAGTTAAACTATACTTATAAAAGGAAAAAAATGGCTAAAATTTATACAAAAAATGGGGATAAGGGAAATACAAGTTTATTTATGGGTGGAACTATATCAAAAAGTGATATTAGAGTTGATGCTTATGGAACAGTAGATGAGGTTGTCTCAACGTTAGGCTTTGCAAAAACTCAATGCAAAGAATCAAAAGTCTTAGAAATTCTTGATAAACTTCAACATTCTCTTTTCAAAATAGGAGCCGAATTATCTGTTAATAAGGTTAAATCACGAAAAAAACCTGAAGACATAATAAATACAATTGATGAAGGAAATATAACTGAGGTAGAAAACAATATTGATTCAATTCTAAAAAAAATAGACATTGGAAATGAATTTATAATGCCTGGAACTTCTTCGGGGTCTGCATCATTAGATATTGCTAGAACAGTAATAAGAAGGCTCGAAAGATCAATTGTAAAACTTAATGAAGAAATAGGAATAGAAAATAAAAATATTATTATTTATGTTAATAGGATGAGTGACTTATTATTTGTGCTAGCTAGACTTGAAGACAGAAAAAAAAATACAAAGAAAATAAGAGGTATTAGGAAGAAAAAAAATGATTAATAATCCTAAAATTGGAATTATAAATCATAATTTTGCTAACCTNCACAGTGTNAAAAAAGCANTAGATTATTTAAATTGCNCTAANANAATTATNAATAAACCNNATGANNTNTCNNNNGAANTAGATGNNATAATTCTTCCNGGNGTNGGNGCNTTTGATGCAGCNATNNNCTCTCTNCAAANATCNAACTTTATNNANCCTATAAAAGATNNNGTTNNNNTAGGNNNNCCAATACTNGGAGTATGCCTNGGAATGCAANTATTATTNACNAANTCAGANGAAGGTAAACTANAAGGNCTTNATTTAATNNANGGNNAAGTNACNGANATAAANAAANNAANNAAAGANATGAAAATTCCNCANATGGGATGGAATTCNATANNAATNAAATCNAATTC
>PBLC01000006.1:40987-67378 GCA_002721675.1 Chloroflexota bacterium
TATTTAATAATATTAAANGNNNNGAATATTTNTACTTTGTNCATNGNTANAAATGTGAACCTNAAGANNAATCNATANTTANCACTNNNGTNANNTANGGNGATGNGATATGNTCATCAATNGAANANGANANNATATTTGCAACTCAATTNCATCCTGAAAAAAGTGGAGAAATTGGNNTAGAAATNTATAAAAATTTTATNNNNAAGGNTTCANAAAAATGAATTTAATACCNGCAATAGATNTAATANATGGNGAGGTTGTNAGATTNTTNAAAGGNNANTATACAAANAAAACTGTATACNANATTGANCCAATNGAATTNACNGANCAATGGGANNNNATNGGNATAAAAANNATACACATTGTTGATTTNCAAGGNGCTANAANNGGNAATCAAANAAANNTAGATACNATTANAAANATAATNAANTTTACNAATTTAAAAATNCANNTAGGNGGNGGAATAAGAAANNTNTCTNCTTGNNAAAAAATGATGNNNTTNGGNGTATCAAAAGTAATATTNGGNACAGCTGCAATAGAATCTCCANAAGAAGTNGANAAATCTTTAAATNAATATGGNNATNAAAAAATAATTGTNGGNNTNGATATTAANAAAAATAAANTTAGNACTAATGGATGGGAAAAAGANTCTTCACTTAGNCCAGACAANTCTNATNGATNATATGACTAAAATTGGNATAAANGAATTTATGTTTACNGATGTAGAAAAAGATGGNACNNTNTCANATCCTGATTTTTCNNTNTTAAAANATNTATTTNATAAANCNGGAANNAAAACNATTGTTGCNGGNGGAATATCAAAAATTNATCATATTAATANNNTAAAANANTATGGNATNNAAAATATAGTTATNGGNAAAGCAATNTANGANGGCCAAATTNANNTAAAGNNNGCTTTNNAAAANNTNTAGGAGACAAATGTTTACAAAAAGAATAATTCCATGNCTTGANATAGATAAAGGNAGNGTTGTNAAAGGNAAAAGTTTTNTAAACCTNAAAGATGCAGGAGANCCNAAAACNTTATCNAAATTNTACAANGANCAAGGNGCAGATGANTTNGTNTTTNTAGATATNACNGCNAGNCATGAAAANAGAAANACAATNATTGATGTAGTTGAAAANGTNTCNTCAGAAGTTTTTATNCCNCTNACAGTNGGNGGTGGNATAAGAAATATANNNAATATNTCNGAATTNNTNNANGCAGGNGCAGATAAAGTTTCNATAAATACTGCNGCNATAGANAATCCANANNTAATTNAAGATTCTTCNANNAAATTTGGNTCNCAATGNATNGTNGTTGCAATTGACGCAAAAANAGTNNANTCNNGNTGGAATGTTTTTACTTATGGAGGCAGAAATGANACNGGNNTANATGTTATTGAATGGGCANAAAAGTGNGTNGATTNTGGTGCNGGAGAAATACTNTTAACTAGCATGGATATGGANGGNAANAAAAANGGGTATGATGTAAAACTNCTNNNTGAAGTTTCAAGTAAAGTAAGTGTNCCNGTTATTGCAAGNGGTGGAGCNGGNANAATNGANGATNTNNATGATGCAATTGTTNTTGGGANTNTCTGATGCTGTTTTAGCAGCNNCAATATTNCATTATGGNGAAATTAGNATNAAAGAAGTAAAAGAGTTTTTTAAGTCTAAAGGGATTCCGGTAAGATTATAATATGAATNTGAGCAATTTANATNNNAGTTTAATNCCNGCAATAATTCAANATATTAANACTANAGAAGTTTTAATGCTTGGATATATGAATAANGANGCNTTNAANAANACTNTANNNGGNCCNAATGTTTGGTTTTATAGTAGATCAAGNCANAAACTNTGGGAAAAAGGTGAANCAAGNGGAAATCATCTTNTAGTAAAAAATATNNCCACTGATTGCGATAAAGATNNTNTNTTANTTCANGTAGNACNCNTCAGGNCCNTCTTGCCANANAGGNNAAAANTCNTGTTTTCANNAATCAGAATTAAAANATTTANNNTGGCANAATNCTNATATTTTTNCTGATATNTTTAATNTTATNGAGGANAGNAANAANAANCCTAAAGAAAAATCTTATGTTANNAGNCTACTAACNAANGGNNATGATCATATTTCTCAAAAAGTAATTGANGAATTATGNGAAACTATTNTTGAATTNAATNCTGATAANAAAGAAAGAATGNTNGANGAAACAGCAGACTTAATATTTCATATATTTGCATTAATGTCTTCTAAATCAATTAATCTTNATGACATAGAAAATGAGTTNAACAAAAGGAAAAAGCATTAATTNTCNTTAAGTTTAATTGCGTACTCCATACTTTCTATTGCAACTTCTAATTGAGATTCATCTGGCTCTTTTGTGGTTAATTTTTGAATTAGTATTCCTGGCCCATTTAATAAGTTCTTTACTAAATTAAACTTACTTCTGCTTCCAATTTTTAATAATTCATAACTTATACCTGCAATTATTGGCACTAGAACTATTCTAAGCATTATAAATATTATTAAATTTTCTCTAGGAAAAAGCATAAAAACAATTATGCTAACCATAACAACCAGCAATATAAATGAAGTTCCGCACCTAGGATGCTCTTTAGTAAAATTTCTTAAGTTTGATTTACTAAGATCTTTACCAGACTCATGAGTCCATACTGCCATATGTTCAGCTCCATGATATTGAAAAACTCTTCTTATGTCTTTAGAGAGNCCAATAATATATATGTAACCTATTACAAATACTAATCTTATTAATCCCTCTAAAAAAGAAATAAATAAATTGCTAAATCCAAGATAATGAAAACCTCTTGAAATTAAAGCTGGAGTTACAAAGAATATTCCTATAGCAATAATTAAGGATATTGAAATTACAATAGCAAAGTTTAATCCCTCTGAATTTTTTGTCGAGTCTTGCTCCCCTTCAGCAATATTTGCGGAAAAATTTAATGCTCTTGTGCCTACAACTAAACTATCAGCCAAATTTAAAATACCTCTTAATATTGGCACTTTTAGCAATGAATTATTATAGAATCTACTAAATTTAATTCGCTCTTTTATAATTTTGCCTTCAGGATTTCTAACTGCCAATACTGCGGCTTTCTTACCTCTTATCATTACGCCTTCAATTAAGGCTTGGCCTCCATATGAAACCTGAGGATCTTTTTCTTTCGGGTCAGACAACTTTATACTATTTAGTGCCGTATCTTCTTCTCATTCTTTCTACTCTACCTTCGGTGTCCACTATCCTCTGTTCACCTGTGTAAAAAGGATGACATTTACTGCATATCTCTACTCTGATTTCATTTTGAGTGGCCCCAGTTGTATATGAATTTCCACAAATACATGAAACTGATGCGTTTTCAAAATACTCTGGGTGTATTTCTTTCTTCATTCTGATAACACGTTCACTCGTTTTTGAGACCTTGTCTTCATATCAAACATAACTTTTCCATCAATTAATGCAAAAAGAGTATGGTCTCTTCCAACTCCAACATTAACCCCTGGCTTTACTCTTGTNCCTCGCTGCCTAACTAAAATAGAACCCGCAGACACTTCAGTACCTGCGTAAGCTTTTACACCCAGTCTTTTACCTGCACTATCTCTTCCATTCTTTGAAGTACCACCACCTTTTTTATGTGCCATCTTTTTCTCCTTTAGTTTTTTTTGCCGAAACCTTTTTCTTTACAGAAGCAACTTTCCCTAAATCTTTAATTATTATAGATGTTAAATTTTGCCTATGACCAATTCTAACTGTATGTCTAGTTTTATTCTTATATCTTATACCTTTAACTTTAGGGCCCTTAAATTGGTTTTCAATTTCTCCTACAACTTTTGAATTTTCTACAACTGGCTTTCCTATAACTACCTTTCCGGATATAGAAGTCATTAATACATCATCAAAAGTTATTTTCTCACCTGGCTTTCCTTCTAATTTCTCAACATTTATCTTAGTACCTTGCTCAACAAGATACTGCTTTCCGCCAGTTTTTATAACAGCATAATCATTCATAATTTGTTCCTAGATTAAATTAACTACCGAATTTTACATTTCTATCTAATGTAGGTCAATAAACTTAGCATATTTAAAAATTAGAAAAATCGGATCTATACCAAACAAGTGGAGAAGAATCATTAGAATCAACTTTTGTTATATTTGCAGCAAACAAAGTATGGTCAAATACTGAGGTCATATAACTTAATTCACAACTAAATTGAACTAAGGAATTCTTAATTACGTAAATATCCTCTTCTATTGAAATTAATTCAAAATTATTAGGCAAAGATTCTTTATTATCTAGGCTAAAAAACTCTGCATATTCTTTCTGATTACTATTTAGAATTGAAAAACCAAATTTGCCATTCCTAATAATTAACTCATGGCTAGTTGCAGTTTTTGATATAGATACAATAATAGACGGTTCTTTTATAGATAAAGAAAAGAAACTATTTATAGTTATACCATGCACATCACCATTTTTTTCTAATGTAGTAAGTACGCCAACTCCTGTAGGAATTTTTCCCCATGACATTTTTAGGTTTTCTTCAAAAGATGTCACTTCTTGCTCTTTTTGGGAGCTTCTCTTTTCTTAGGTTCTTCTTTCTTAGGTTCTTCTTCTTGAACGCTTGAATCAGAGGAAACAGCCCTAATAGCAGAAATTTTATCTCCAGATTGCAATTTCATTAGAGTAGACCCCTGTGTAGACCTTCCATAAATACTAATCTCATCCAAAGGTATCTCTTGCACTACAGCCTTTTCAGTAAGTAAATAAACACTGTCAGAAGTGCCAGATTCCTTATCTAATTTGACCGCTTGAGCATCTGCAACCTTGCCGTTCTTAGTAGTGATTTTCATAGTCATTAAGCCAGTTCCACCTTGTTTTTGAACTTTATAATGCTCCATTTTTGAAAGCTTACCAAAACCTTTCTGGCTAGCAACTAAAATATAACTATTTGAATCTTTAGAAGTAAGCACCATAGCAACAACTTTTTGTTTTGAATCAAGTTTCATTCCCTTAACCCCTCCTGCAATTCTGCCTTGTGGCCTAACGCTTTCTACTGAAAACCTAATTTGTTTACCTGCATCTGAGACCATAACTATATCTGGATAAACTTTTACAGCTGTCTCTCTACCTCTTTTATCTACGATACTGAAGTATTTTCTGCCCCCTTCTTTCTTTAAAATATTGGAATCTTTATTGTCTGAGTCTGGATTAATTAAGTCTTTATTAATTTTATCTGTATCAACCTCACTTAATGAATCTAATACATAAGATACGCCTCTGTCAGGATTTTTTTTGTTAACAACCAATTTAATTATATTATTCTTATCTACTCCAATAAGTGGCAATGCCAAAGCAACTGATACAAGTTCATCATCAGGCTTTAATTTAAATGAATGAAGTCCAGATTTCCTTAAATTTTTGAACTTAGATATGTCCATCGTCTTTATTCGACCATTCCTAGTAGCCATAACAATATAGGATTCCAGTTTTTGATCTATTTCAGGTACGGTTAGTATTGCATTTACTTTTTCTCTGGCCTCAAGAGCTACAATATTATGAACAGGGGTTCCTCTACTATTCCTACTCTGATTTGCTGGCAAATCAAAAACTCTAGACGAAAATACTCTCCCTCTGTCCGTAAAAAACAATATAGTGTCATGAGTATCTGCAATTTGCATGTATGGAGTTACGTCATCTTCTTTGGTCATTTTTTGACCCTTCACTCCTTTCCCTCCTCTGTGCTGACGCCTAAATGTATCACTCTTTACTCTTTTTAGGTATCCATTCCTGCTGAGAGTTACCACAGACTCTTCATGAGGCTCTACATCTTCTCTGTTCCATTGACCTAGCTCTTCTTTGTGAAGTTTGGTTAGCCTCTTGTCACCGTATTTTTCCTTTAGTTCTGTAGTTTCATCCTTGATTACGTCTAGAATCTTCTGCCTGCTGCCCAATAATTCATTTAGACTTTTTATTAAATCTTTTAATTCGTTATATTCTGATTCAATTTTTTCTGTTTCTAGTGCTGCAATTCTTCTCAACTGCATATCTAACACAGCTTGAGCTTGTATCTCAGACATTGAAAATTTCACCATCAATGCTTGCCTTGCTTCCTCAACTGGGCCTGCCTTTTTAATAGTTTCAATAACATCATCTATATTTTGAAGTGCTATTCTTAATCCCTCTAAGATATGGATTCTACTTTGAGCTTTCCTTAAATCAAATTCTGCACGCTTAGTAACTATTTCAATTCTGAAATCAACATAATACCTAAGAATTTGCTTTAAATTAAGTACTCTAGGAGAACCATCTACAAGAGCCACCATATTTATAGAAAAGGATGATCTTAGTGGAGTCTGTTTATAAAGATTATTTAGTACTACAAATTCACTAGAACCTCTTTTTAACTCAACTACTAACCTGGTGCCTTTCCTGTCTGACTCATCTCTTACCTCAGAAATACCTTCAACTTTTTTTGTCTTTATTAATTCAGCTATTCTCATTACTAAATTTGCTTTATTTACTTGATAAGGAAGTTCGTCAAAAACAAGTCTGATTCTATCTTCTTGTTTATTCATAAATTCAACTTTGTGGTTCGCCTGTATCATTACTCTTCCTCTGCCAGTAGCATACGCAGACCTTACTCCATCAATCCCCCATATATGGGCTCCTGTCGGGAAGTCAGGAGCCTTGATGTGTTCCATTAGATCTTCAACGGAACACTCTGGATTATCAATAACTTCGATAATAGCCTCACAAACCTCAAGTAAATTATGTGGAGCCATGTTTGTGGCCATGCCTACCGCTATTCCTTGAACTCCATTAACAAGTAAATTAGGTAATCTAGCAGGCAATGTACTTGGTTCTTGTATTGAAGCATCAAAGTTATCATTCCAAGGTACGGTTTCCTTTTCGATATCTGACAACATTGTGTCAGAAATTGGTTGCAGTTTTGCTTCTGTATATCTCATTGCAGCCGCAGAATCACCATCGGTTGATCCGAAATTCCCTTGACCTTCTACAAGCATATATCTCATGGACCATGATTGGGCCATTCTTACCATTGCCTCGTAAATAGCAGAATCACCATGAGGGTGATATTTACCCATAACTTCCCCAACAAGTCGCGCACTCTTCTTGAATGAAGAATTAGCTCTCATGCCTGTGTCATACATGGAATACAAGATTCTTCTTTGGACGGGTTTAAGNCCATCCCTGACATCAGGCAAAGCTCTTGAAACTATGACACTCATAGCATAATCAAGATAGGAATTAGACATTTCTTCTTCTATTCCTATAAGTCTTATATTTTCTCTCTCAGGAAGTACCATAACTAAACTAGATTATTACTATAATTTATATTAAAAATCCCCCAAATAAATTACAATTATTTATTCGGAAATCCAACTTAAAATATTTTCGAATCCTGAAGGCGCTTTTTTACTTGAAAAAAGTGGCCAAATAACACCTATAATTTCCCACTTACCTACCATTTCTAAAGCTTCTATAGAACCATTTCCACTGTTAAATGCAGATAATAGAAATTTGTCAGGTAAAAAGTTTATAGGTATCTCCCAATCTAAATCGTAATGAGTATTTAATGGCCCAGCACCACCAATTATCTCAGCCAGCTTAGAACCTAAGGCCAAGAATGTTGAATCTGAACCATCAAACTCTTTTGCTATATAATCCTTATCGCCAAAATAACTGATTAAAGATTCAATCCCTCGATTAGTAAAAAGTGTTTTTAAATTATTTTCTTTCGCAAATTTTATAAAAATAGACAAAACATTTATATCTACTTTTTCAGGGACTATTAATCCGGTTAAATTTTTTGGCACATCTTCTATATGTGTTGAAGTAATTAATTCTATATTTATAGAAAATAAATTAAATTTTTCTTCTATGCTATTTAAAATTTTTTGGTCATTAGAAAGTACTAATATTTTCATTTACTTAATTAGGTATATCTTCAACTCCAAACCAATTATTTTGATTCTTATTTATGTAAAGATTTTTCTTTGAGGCTACATCCATTATTTCCAATTCTGAAATTGGTTGTCTTATCTTATTTTCATATACAAGCGGATAATATCCGAGAGGTTTCTGATTGAAAACTATATAGTAGTCATGATTGCTATCTAAAAATGAAGAGGATTCAGAATTTTTTATCTTAAAATTGAACAAAATTCCCATAACTGTATTTGGGCTTATCAACTGTGAAAGTGCATTAAATACAGTATATGTAGTCGAAATCAAGTCAGCAAAATTTTCATCATCTAAAATTATCCAGGATACTTCTCCCGGTTCATTTATTATTTTAAAATCTGTTTTGGTTCCTTGGTCTCCTTCAGAAATAATTTTTTGCATTTCTTTTTTTGCAAACTCTTCCAGTTGGTTTTCATTGTCCCAGCACATAATTTTTGAATTTTTATAAAAATCAACCCAGTCCAAACTATCATTAAAAATTTTTATAGATGACATGCAATTCCATAAATTCAATGGTGAATTTTGCTTAAATAGTCTTGAGAACAATTAAAAGTCACCTAATTGCTTTTGAAGTTCTTTTAGTTTTCTAATCCTATCAATCACGGGTGGGTGAGTAGACATTAGTTTAGCAATATCATTACCACTTAGCGCAGGAATAATCATAAATGCGTTGGCAGTTTTGAACTGCCTAAGATCTTCAGTCGGAACCTTCATTGAAGCCATCGAAATTTTTTCTAAAGCAGAGGCTAGATGATTAGGTGTTCCAGATAAACTTGCTCCAGTATGATCGGCTCCATATTCTCTATATCTTGTAAGAGAAAGGACTAACAATTGGCCAAGAAAATAAACAATCATTGTTATAATATAAATTAAAAAAATTGCCTGCCCAGATCCATTATTTCCTCTACCTCTTCCCATCCCTCCAAAAAGCATATTCCAAAAAAACATTTGCATTAAAAAACTAGAAAGGGTTACAAAAAAATTAGCAATTGCAAGAACTTTAACATCTCCATTAACAACATGGGCTATCTCGTGTGCTACTACTGCTCTTAATTCTTCGTCATTTAATTTTTCTCTCAATCCTTTAGTTACAGCTACTAGCGAGTTCTTAGGGTTTCTGCCAGTCGCAAAAGCATTTGGTATTTCAGAATTCATATAGGCGATTTTAGGTGGATTAATTCCAGCTATTGAAGAAATTTCTTCTACAATTTGGAAAAGTTTTTCATCATCTTTTCTTTCAATTAATTTTGCACCAGAAGACCAAAGCACCATCTTGTCAGACATAAAATATTGAATAGAACCAAAAATTATTACAATAAAAGCAATGAAACCAAATCTAATTCCAAAAGCATTAAGTATAAGCACAAAAAATGCATACAATAAGCCAAGCAGAAACCAAGTGAAATACATTCTTGACACCAACTTACCATCTCTATTTAATTTAACTCTCATAAAAATATTTAAATTATAGTTTATATAGTATTTATTATATTCTGTTTTATTGTTTAAATAAATAAGAAGAGGTTAATTTTGATAACTAATTATGAATATAAAAAGTTCTGCATTTTGCTTGCTGAAGAGGCTGGAAAATTTGTGATGGATTATTTTGGCAAAGATTTTGAAGTCTCTTCCAAAGATAGAAAGAATAATTTAGTTACAGAAGTGGATAAAGGTTGTCAAAATTTAATAAAAAATAGAATATCTGAGCGATTTCCTGAACATAATATAATCGGGGAAGAAGACGAGCCTTATTTAGTAGAAAATATTAGTGAATTTGTATGGGTTATAGATCCAATAGATGGTACAACAAATTTTGCTAATGGATTGCCTAATTTCTCTATTTCGATAGGCTTATTAAAAAATTCAGAGCCAATCGCTGGCGCTATATGGGTTCCTTGGCCTAACAAAAANAATTGCCTAATCTTTTCAACCGCTAAGAATGAAGGGTCATGGATTGATAATGCAAAAATATCTATAAATAAATCACAATTTTCGTTAGGAGGGGGGGCGATTTCTTCATATTCATCTTTTAGTCCAATTTTTGGAAATATAGATAGGAAAATCAACCCAATGAACAAAAGGTTAAGGGGCGATAAAAGAGTAATAGGGAGCGTAGCTTATGAAATGGCAATGATTACAAAAGGATCAATTGGTTTTTCATTGCTAGGCCCAGCATTTATTTGGGATTTTGGAGCCGGGTTATTGCTAATTAAAGAGGCAGGAGGTGTAGTTATGGAATTAAATAATAACTACGAACCTATTTCAGAATTCGAATCTTTTGTTAAAAATTATCACCAAGACAAAGAATCATACATGAAACTAAAAAACTGGAATGGAAAGTTTATTGCAGGTCACTCAAATATTATGAAACTTGATAATCATGAAAAATTCGTATAAGAATCACATGGCATGTTATATTAATCCCTTACAATTTAAAAAGGAAAATAATTGAATATAGAATTATATGATACAACCCTTAGAGATGGTGCTCAGCAGTCAGGCATTTCTTTATCTTTAAAAGATAAGATAAATATAACTTTAAAACTAGATGAACTTGGAATCNCGTCTATTGAGGGTGGATATGCTGGATCAAATCCAAAAGATGATGAATATTTTAAGTTAATTCAGAAAGAAAATTTATCAAATTCAACGATTAGTGCTTTTGGAAGCACAAGAAAACCTAATTCTAAAATTGAGTCAGATCAAATTGTGAGTGCAATGCTATCATCTGAAGCAAAAACTTTGGCAGTTGTTGGAAAATCATCTTCCAAGCAAGTAGAAAAAGTACTTGAAACAACTTTAGATGAAAATTTAAGTATGATATCTGAAACTATTAACCACCTAAAAGAAAGAGATAGAAGAGTAATATTTGATGCAGAGCATTTTTTTGATGGCTTCTTTACTAACAAAGATTACGCACTAAACACATTAAATGTGGCTATTAATTCTGGCGCAGATATAGTTGCATTATGTGACACAAATGGCGGAATGATACCTGAAGATATAAAAAATGTGATAAATGAAGTTATTGAATTTGGAATAGATGTAAATAAAATTGGTATCCACTGCCATAACGATACAGATACTGCTGTTGCGTGCTCATTAGTTGCTTTTGAACAAGGAGTTAATCACATTCAAGGAACAATTAATGGATACGGAGAAAGATGTGGAAATGCAAATCTTATAAGTATTATAGGAAATTTACAGTTAAAAAAAGGAATAAAAATATTTTCTGAAGAAAATCTAAAAAATATCACTGAATTGTCTAATTATGTTTCTGATACTGTCAACAGAACCCCATTTGCTTATGCTCCATACGTAGGAAGTAAAGCATTTACTCATAAAGGTGGAATGCATGCTTCTGCTGTAAACAAATATGTTGAATCATACCAACATATTGATCCTAAAATAATAGGGAATAATTCTAATATTACAGTCTCAGAATTAGCTGGAAGAAGCAATATAATTTCAAGATTAAAGGAACTATTAATATACGAAGAATATTCACCTGAAGACATAAAGGATTTAACTTCTATTATTAAAGATAAAGAAAATAGTGGGTTTTCATATGAAACGGCATCAGCTTCACTAGAATTACTATTAAAGAAGCACAAAAAATTAATTCAAACTCCTTTTGAATTAAAAGAATATAGCGTAACTTTAAAAAGTAATACTAAAGATTCCGGGGAGCCCATGTGCGAGGCAAATATAAAGATTGCAGTAGATGACGAGATTCATNATTCTAAGGCAGAAGGAAATGGACCTGTAGCTGCGCTAGACAAAGCTCTAAGACAAGCACTGTCTTACTATTATCCTGAACTTAGCAATATAAAATTAACTGATTACAAAGTTAGAGTGGTAAATGAATCAGAAGCAACTGAATCTATAGTAAGGGTTTCAATTGAATCTGCGGATTCTAAAACTGTTTGGACAACTGTAGGTGCATCTCCAAATATAATTGAGGCAAGCTGGATGGCCTTATCAGATTCTATGGAATGGTGGTTATCAAATAATATTAACGACTAATATATTTTGGTCCATCAAAATCTACTATAACTTCGTTAATATTACCTTCTTCGCCTATTCTATAGGCTCTTAATATTGGTCTTGTTTTTTCAACAAGAGATACAATTATGTAATATTGGCTAAGATAACCTGATATAAGAGCATTCTTAACATCCGTTTCAGACAAATATGCTTGGGTGTGAGTGTGAGAATGAAAAATAGCAATTATTTCTTCTCCATCATTATCAGAAATATTCTCAGCTTTAAGCAACTCTCCCGGATCAATGGTATATCTATTTTGAGGATTCTCATGAATATTCTTCAAAGGGTGAAACTTAGATACTATTGCACCTGAACCTTGAAGAACTCCGCAACTTTCATTTGGATCATTTTNCAAAGAATGTAAAATTACCTCCCCAATAATTTTTTTAGGTATAAAAATTGAATTATTATTCATTGTTTAAAATCTTACTAACTATTTTATCTCCCATTTCTTGGGTGCTTAGAAATTTTTCACTAGATAAAGATATATCTTTCGTCCTAACTCCTGATTCTATTAACTCATCAATAGCACTTTCTATGCAATTTGCCTCTTCATCAAGGCCAAATGACCATCTTAACATCATGGCAGTACTGAGAATTGATGCGACTGGATTTGCCAATCCTTTACCAGATATATCTGGAGCTGAACCATGAATAGGCTCATAAAGAGCTGGCTTTGATGAAGAATTTTCATTTGAGCCTGGCACACTAGATAAACTAGCTGAAGGTAACATTCCCATTGATCCGCCTATAACTGCCGCTTCATCAGAAAGAATATCTCCAAAAGTATTTTCAGTTACAATTACATCAAATACTGAAGGGTTAGTAATTATTTGCATTGCAGCATTGTCAGCAAGCATATGAATTAACTCAACTTCAGGGTATTCAGTTGAAACTTCATCGGCTATTTCTCTCCATAATCTCGAACTAGCCATTACATTCATCTTGTCGAGTGAATGCAATACTTTTTTTCTTTTTTTTGCCATTTCAAATCCGACTTTCACAACCCGTCTTATTTCATCTTCATCATATTTAAGAGTATCAACAGCCATTCTCTTCCCATTATCTTCCCATCTTTTTTTTGGTTCCCCAAAATAAAGACCAGAAGTTAATTCTCTAATAATAATAAAATCAACATTCTTTAAAATTTCTGGTTTCAGTGGGCTAGAATCTACTAATGATTTATATACTTTTGCTGGCCTTATATTTGCAAACAAATCTAACTGTTTCCTTAATTTCAAAATTCCATCTTCAGGCCTAACTTCGCTATTAGGGTCATCCCATTTAGGTCCACCAACAGAACCAAAAAGTACGGCCTGATTCTCCAAGCAACTACCAAGTGCTCCTTCTGTAATGGCTACTCCATTTTTATCAATTGACACTCCACCTACATCTTGATAGTCATATTCAAATTGGTGTCCAAATTTTTTAGATATAGAATCTAATATCTTTTCAGATTCTTTAGTAACTTCAGGTCCAATCCCATCACCACTTAAAACAGCTATTTTATAATTCAATTTTTACCACCTATCTATCCTGGATGATTCAAAACTATCGATTTTATTTTCAGATGTTAAAGTTCTTCCTATCTCATCTTGGCCTTTGAGAAGGGATTCTTTCCTGAAAGGGTCTATATCAAATTTTTCTGAGAACTCATTTCCATCTTTTAATATTTGACTCTCAAGATCTACTTCCAACTGATAACCAGAATATTTAGGGGATGAAGCCATACCCATTAAATAATCTACTTTATCTTTATCTAAAGTGATAGTAAGCATTCCATTCTGGAAACAATTAGTTCTAAAAATATCAGCAAAACTTGGGGCAATTAAAATCTTAAATCCATAATCTAAAAGAGCCCAAGGAGCATGCTCTCTTGAAGATCCAGACCCAAAATTTGTACCTGCTACTAATATTGATGCACTCTTATATCTATCACTATTAAGTATGAAATCAGGGTCAGGAACACCTGGCTCTAAATATCTCCAATCAAAGAACGCAAATTCTCCAAAACCTGTTCTTTCAATTCTTTTTAAAAATTGTTTAGGTATAATTTGATCTGTATCAACATTCGCACGATCTAAAGGAGCTACCAATCCTTTATGATTAAGAAAAGCTTCCATTATTTCCAATTCCTTACATCTACAAAATGACCTTCAATTGCTGCTGCTGCTGCCATTTCAGGGCTAACTAAATGAGTTCTTCCTTCTTTCCCCTGCCTTCCTTCAAAGTTCCTATTTGATGTGGAAGCACATCTTTCTTGAGGAACAAGAATATCTGGATTCATACCTAAGCACATTGAGCATCCTGCATCTCTCCACTCAAATCCAGACTCTGTAAATATTTTATCTAAACCTTCTTTTTCAGCCATCATTTTTACTAACCCAGAACCTGGCACAACCATTGCTCTTACATTTTTATCTACCTTTTTGCCTTCAATTATGTTTGCTGCAGATCTTAGGTCTTCTAATCTTCCATTTGTACAAGAACCTATGAAAACTCTGTCTAATCTTATATCAGAAATTTTCTGACCCGCTTCTAGCCCCATATAATCAAGAGCATTTTGAGCATTTGATTTTTCTTCAGGAGTAGAATAACTTTCAGGGTCTGGAACATATGAATTAATACCTGCAACCTGACCAGGGTTTGTGCCCCATGATATGTGAGGCTCTAAATTTGAACAGTCAATATCAAAAATTGTGTCAAATTCTGCATTTTCATCAGAATACAAATCTGTCCAGAAATCCATCAATTTATCTAAGTTAGATCCCTTGGGAGAAAATTTTTTACCTTGAACAAATTCAAAAGTCTTTTCATCAGGTGCAATCATTCCGGCTCTACCTCCGCCTTCTATTGTCATATTACACACTGTCATTCTTCCTTCCATAGACATTTTCTTAAACGCATCCCCTCTAAACTCAATTGCATGGCCTGTTCCTCCATCAACTCCTATTTCTTTAATTATCGATAAAATCAAATCTTTAGGGGTTACACCACGAGGCAAATCTCCATTTACATTTATTGCCATAGTTTTAGGTTTCTTTTGTACCAAAGTTTGAGTTGCTAGAACATGTTCAACTTCTGAGGTACCTATCCCAAAAGCTAAAGCACCAAATGCCCCATGAGTTGATGTATGACTATCTCCACATACAATTGTCATTCCTGGCTGAGTTAACCCCAATTCTGGACCTATCACATGTACTATTCCTTGGTTGATATCATCTATATCGTATAGCGGAACTCCAAACTCTTTGCAATTAGCTCTCAATGTCTCAATTTGTTTCTTTGCTATAGGATCTTTTATATTAAATCTATCTGAAGTTGGAACATTATGATCAATTGTAGCAGCGGTAAGATTAGGTTTTCTCACAGTCCTAGAATTTATTCTTAATCCTTCGAATGCTTGAGGTGAAGTAACCTCATGGACCAAATGGAGGTCTATATATATTAAAGCTAGATCTTCATCTATTTGGTCTACAACATGAGGTTCCCATATTTTTTCAAAAAGTGTTTTTTTCATCTTCCAGCCCCTGACCCAGGTGACTCTGAACCTTCCTTAGACATTTGAATTGATCTATTAATTGCATTTAAATAAGCCTTAGCAGAAGCTACAACAATATCTGGATCAGAGCCAGTCCCAGTAAAAGTCCTACCATTTGAATTTTCAATTCTTATAGTAACTTCTCCTAATGCGTCTATTCCTTCTGTGACAGAATTAACGCTAAATTCAGTTAATTTCACTTCAAAATCAATAATTTTATCTATTGCCTTGCAAACCGCATCAACTGGGCCTGTTCCTTCAGCCTCTGAGGAAATTTTTTTATTATCAATATTTATAATTTCTATATTAGCTTTAGGCTTATGCTGGTTTCCGCAATTAACTGACATAGAACTTAGAGCAAGAAAGGACTTTTGTGATTCATGCCTTGACTGATCTAGTATTAATGCTTCTAAATCAATATCAGTTACTTCCTTTTTGCTGTCAGCAAGGTCTTTAAATTTTATAAATAGGGTATTTAATTGATCATTATCAAAATCATATCCTAAGTCATTCAATCGAGATTTAAGGCCTGCTCTGCCGGATAGTTTTCCTAAAACAAGAGCCTCACCTCTCCACCCAACTGTCTCAGGTTCCATTATTTCAAATGTACTCCTATCCTTTAAAAAGGCATCTTGATGAATCCCAGAAGAATGCCTAAAAGCATTTTGACCTACAATAGCTTTATTTGCTTGCATAGGAAACCCAAAAAGATTGCTAACCAATCTACTAGTCGGTCCAATTTCAGAAGTATTTACTTTAGTTTTTACATTAAAATGATCTTTTCTCACTTCTAGTCCCATAATTACTTCTTCCAAAGCTGCATTTCCTGCCCTTTCACCTAAACCATTTATACATCCTTCAATCTGTCTAGCACCATTTTCTACAGCCGCCAAACTATTTGATACTGCGAGTCCTAAATCATTGTGGCAATGGACACTTACAATTACATTATCAATATTTTTAATCCTATCTCTTAGAATTTTTATTGATTCTCCAAATTCTTTTGATACNGCATAACCAACAGTATCAGGAATATTTATAGTAGTAGCGCCAGCATCTATAGTTGCCTCAAGCAATGTAACTAGGAAATCAATATCAGTTCTAGTAGCATCCATAGGAGAAAATTCAACATCATCCACATAATGTTTTGCTTTGGATACGGCTTTAACGGCCATTTCAATGATTTCTTCTGGGTCTTTCCTCATTTGGTGCTCCATGTGTATTGCAGAACTAGATACAAATGTATGAATTCTTGGGTTAGATGCTTTTTCTAATGCTTGGGCAGCCTTATCTATATCTTCTTCAATAACTCTAGCTAAACTAGCAACTTTACAGTTTTTTATTGCCTCTGCTATCTTACTAACTGCATTAAAATCACCCTGAGAACTAACAGCAAAACCTGCCTCAATAACATCAACACCTAAAGTTTCAAGTTGTTTCGCTATCACTAGTTTTTCATCAACGGTCAAACCAGCCCCTGCGGACTGTTCTCCATCTCTAAGAGTTGTATCAAAAATTATTAATGATTCTTTACTCATAAATTTATTAACTCTGATTTTTTAAAAAAGGCATCATTCCTCTCAACCTTTTCCCTACTTCTTCAATTGGGTGCCCAGAATTTTCTTTTCTTAGGTCTTTAAATTTGTGCAAACCTTCATCATTTTCAGCAATCCATTCTTTAGCAAACTGTCCACTTTGAATCTGTTCTAGAACTTTTTTCATATTTTCTTTTACAGATGGATCAACAACTACTGGACCTCTAGTATAGTCTCCATATTCAGCTGTATCTGAAATAGAATATCTCATTTCACCTAATCCACCTTGATACATTAAGTCAACAATTAGTTTTAATTCATGAAGAACTTCAAAATATGCAGATTCAGGCTGATATCCTGCTTCTACTAGAACTTCAAATGCGCTCTGAACTAAAGAAGTTACGCCACCACACAATACTGCTTGCTCTCCAAATAAATCAGTCTCTGTCTCTTCTTTAAATGTTGTCTCCAATATCCCTGCCCTGGCCCCACCTACTCCAAGTCCATAACCGAGAGCAATATCCTTTGCTTTGCCACTATTATTCTGATGAACTGCAACTAGGCATGGAACTCCTTGACCCGACTCAAAAACCCTTCTAACTATATGACCAGGCCCTTTGGGAGCAATCATAGCAACATCTACAAAACTTGGCGGTTTAATCTGTTCATAAAAAATGCTAAATCCATGACAAAACATTAACATTTTTCCTTCTTCTAAATGTGGCTCTACATCTTCCTTGTAGACTTTCCCTTGTATAGTGTCTGGCAGGCAAAACATTATTACATCCGAAATTTTCACTGCTTCAGAATTCGAAAGAACACTAAGTCCTTGTTGCTCTGCTTTTTCTTTACTTTTGCTTCCCTCATATAAACCGACTACTACATCAAAACCTGAATCTTTAAGGTTTAAAGAATGGGCATGCCCTTGGCTACCATAGCCAAGAACAGCAATTTTTTTTGATTTAATTAATTCTTTGTCTATATCGTTTTCATAATACATTTCCATTTTTATTTTCCTTTCACTCTAAACTTTTTAATACTGCAACTCTACCAGTCCTCATAACTTCTATAACTCCATACGGCTCTAAAAGTTCAAGTAACGACTCTATATCTTTGGAGTCTCCAGTAGTTTCAATTGTCATCTGATCAACTCCCACATCAACGGTCTTCACATTAAATATATTTGCTAATTGAAGGATTTCTCCCCTCTTTTCATTATCAGCATTTAGTTTAATTAATACCATTTCCCTATACACATGTTCCTTGTCAGAAATATCTTCAACTTTTACCACTTCAATTAATCTGTCGAGTTTTGCAGCTACCAATCTAACAACTTCTTCTGGACCCTCCACAACAAAAGTCATTCTGGATAAGCCCTTCTGCTCAGATCTTCCTACTGCTAAACTAGCAATATTAAAACCTTGCCTTCTAAATAATCCGCAAATTCTTGCAAGTACTCCTGCTCTATTTTGCACAAGAGCAATGACAGTTCTACTACCTGTATTACTAGTTACCATCTATAGATTCCTCCACCAATTCATTAACGCTTTGGCCGGACGGTATCATCGGAAATACGTTCTCTTCTTTTTTTATTTTAAAATCAATCAAGAATGGTCCATCATGAGCATTTGCTTCTCTTATGGCTGGCCTAACATCCTCATTATTATCTACACTTAATGCCTTCATTCCATAAGCATTTGCTAACTTAACGAAATCAGGATTAGCAGTATATGCGTTTGCATAATAGTCTTCATCAAAAAACATTTCTTGCCATTGAGTTATCATTCCTAAGTGATTATTATTCAACAGTGCAAATTTAACTTTGATATTATTCTCAACTATCGTTGCTAATTCAGATAATGTCATTTGAAATCCACCATCTCCTGCAATTGACCAAACCATTTTATCTGGACAACCAACCTTTGCTCCTAAAGCCGCAGGCACTTCAAAGCCCATGGTTCCTAATCCTCCAGAAGAAATCCAAGAATTTTGACTACAGTACATATAGTGTTGAGCAGCCCACATCTGGTGTTGACCAACACCAGTTACTATCACAGATTGACCCTTGGTCTCGTCAGAAAGAGACTTAACTACATATTGACCTATTAAATCATCCGTTTTCTTAATTTTTAATGAAGGATGGTCAGACTTTAATTTATCAATATGATTGATCCAATCTATATGAGTCTTTGGTTTTAGTTTAGGCAACAACTGATTAAGCACATCTTTAACATTGCCTATTAAAGGAACATCTACTTCTATATTCTTATTTATTTCAGCTGGATCAATATCTATGTGGATCTTTTTAGACTTTGTAGCGAATCTACTTGTATCTCCAGTTATTCTGTCATCAAATCTACTGCCAATCGCTATTACTAAATCAGCCTGATCTAAGGCTAAACTTGCCCAAGCAACGCCATGCATACCTGGAAAACTTAAACTTAAAACATGATTTTCTGGAAACGAACTTATCCCTAATAATGTAGTCACAACTGGAATTTGTACACTTTCTGCTAACTTAAGTAGTTCATCATAAGCATGAGATATGATTACCCCATGACCAGCCAAAATTACAGGCCTATTAGATTTTTCAATTAATTTAACCGCCTTATCTACTTGAGTATTATTAGCAAATTTGGGTGGATTATATCCTAGGATTTCTATTTCTTCTTTCCAGTAAGAACTATCAAATTCAACTTCTTCCATAAAAACATCCCTAGGTATATCTATTAGAACTGGGCCGGGCCTTCCAGTAGTGGCAATATAGAAAGCCTCTTTAACAACTTGAGGAATCTCTGATGCATTCATGACAAGATAATTATGCTTAGTTACTGGCAAAGATGCTCCGGTTATATCTATTTCTTGAAAAGAATCTTTGCCTATTCCGGGTCGAGAAACTTGCCCAGTAATTGCAATCATAGGAGAAGAGTCCATCATTGCGGTAGCCATGCCAGTTATTAAATTTGTTGCGCCCGGACCCGAAGTAGCAAAACATATCCCAGGTTTTCCAGTAGCTCTAGAAAATCCATCAGCAGCATGAGATGCTCCTTGTTCGTGCCTAACCAATATATGTTCAAGTTCAGGATATTGAGAAAGAGTCCCATACAAAGGTAATATAGCTCCACCAGGGATACCAAAAATTTTTGTTCCCCCATGATGAATTAATCCTTCACAAAGTAACTGTGCTCCAGTTTTTTTCATTTTTTATCCTTAAAATAAAAATATCTCGCCCAAAGGACGAGACTAAACCCGCGGTACCACCTTTGATTAGGTAAAACACCTCTCTCAATTAAAGTTATTTCGTAACCAACGTCCTGAACTACTTTATTTCACTCAGGCCACTCCAGAGCGAGTTCTAAAATATAAAATCACGAGTTACACCAAACCTCGATTCTCTAAAAGATTTTATATATTTATACTACTCTCTTTCAACGTGTAAAAACCGAGATGAGGATAGCACAGCACTAGTTTAGGGTCAACTTATTAAACAAATCTTTAAGTTGATTGATTGACTTATCCCAACTAAGAGACATTGCATGATCTCTAGCAGCACGTCCCATAGTTTCTCTTAATCCTTTATTACTTAGAAGGATTTCAAGTCTATCGACAAAAGGGCCAGGACACCTCCATTGGAGTAAATAGCCTGTTTTTTTATCTAATACTATTGAGGATAACCCACCTCGTTTTGACGCAACAACAGGAATTCCACAAGCTGCCGCTTCTAATGCAGATAAACCAAAACTCTCATAATAAGAAGGCAAGACACATACATCCGAAGAATTGTAATAATATTTTAATTCTCTCCTGCTTACAGATCCTAGAAAATGAACTTTTTGATCTAAGTCAAAATTACTACAAATTTTTTTTAGTCTAGACACTTCCTCTAAGTTATAAAGGCCCCCTACAACCAATAAATTTATATTTTTTTGTTCTAGATATGACAGGGCCTCTAATAAGGTATCAAGCCCTTTTAACCTTTCCAATCTCCCAACATATAATATTGTTTTAGAGTTTTGATTGAGGTTTATTATTTTTCTCGCCTCAGATTTATCTAATGGTCTAAATAGATCCACATCTACTCCTGGAGGAATCATTGCTATATTTGAAGAATTGATTTTAAATTTATCCTCTATGAATTTCTTTTCATGGTTCGACCATACAACTAAAGAATCAGACTCCTTTGAAATATTCCTTTCTTCTTTGCCTCTGACTGGGTTATCTATATTGAAAGGAAAGGCCTCTTGTTTAATTTCTTGAATTGTATGAAAACTTGTAACAACTGGCTTATTCCATATTTTTTTTAACTTCAAAGCAACCACTCCTGATAACCAATAATGAGCATAAATTAAATCATAAATTTTATTGTTAGTTTTCCTATATTTATTAACCTCATCTACGAAAATATCAAGGTGAGCATAAATCCCCAACTTATCTAGCGATTCTTTTCCTGCCTTTATATAAACTACATTGATATTGTTTGAAAATTCTTCTATTTCTTCATTTCTATCATGCATTCTAGTAAATATATCTACATCTATACCAACATTAACAAGTCTTTCTGCCACCTCTCGTATATAAATATTCATCCCTCCAGCGTCTTTTCCGCCAGCTTGCAAAATAGGATCTCCATGAACACTAATTAATGCGATTCTCATAGAGTTAATCTTTCACAGACAAGGTTATTAAATTTCTAGAAGCACAACCTATCCTGAACTTATAATCTTCAGATCCTCTTAAAAAATCAATTTCAGAAATTGTTCCTGCATAATTACTAATATTGTATACGTGATTCATAAGTCCTACTGAGTATGACGAGTAAGAAGAATCATAGCCAGAGTTATATACACTTAATTTGCTTTTTTGTTTAAAAAAGAAAGTGGTTGCAACAGGCTTTTCATTAATCAATAAAAAGTTTAATTCTCCGAATTGATTCTCTATAGAATTAGATATTATATTTTTCATAAACAATTTCCTTTTATCGTTTAAAAATATTTTTTTTTCAGGATTTTGGATCATTAATTTAAAAAATATTTCGATCCAATCTGAGACTTCATCTTTGGTGCACTGCTTGATCAATATATTGCCAGCAGATTTTAGTCTTTTCATTTTTCTTCTTATCTCATGTCTATTTTTTTTATTCAAATTCATTAAATAATCTTCAAAGGAACTTTTTAAGTCCAAATATGGACTTAAATCTTCATCCGATGAAGAAACTTTTAAACCCAATTCATTGCATGATGAAATAATTAATTTATGGGTTAAGGATTCATTAACTATGGACTTAAACTTTAAGTTCTTCAATTTAAGTTCTGAAAAGCAATAATCAATAACTTCTTTGACCTTGTCAGAATCTAATTCTTTCTTATATATAAAATCATGATAATCAAATAAATCTTGACCACCAGTCATTTCAGCATTTTGATTATGCATAACAAGTGGCATTAGTAAATTGTCTGAATGATTTAAAACAGCCAAACTTTTCGATTCCCCAAATAATTCATACCATGATTTATGTAAGAAAAATTTTAGAAAAGGTGAAGAGTCACTAGCAGATGTTAAATTATCCCAAACAATTTTGAGATCACTAGAAAAATCATGATAAATTGAAATTATCTGCTTCAATATTAATCTTTCTTGTTAATAGCTTTCAATACTTCATTTAATTCTGATTTAACTTCATGAATATTAGTACTCGCAAATTTTTCAGAATTTACTGGGTCTTTTAATCCATTTCCTGTAACGACACAGGTAATATTTTTACCGCTAATATCAATTTCTTTTGAGAGTTTTATTATTCCCGCAACTCCAGCTGCAGAAGCCGGTTCACAATATATTCCATCTCTTCGAGCTAAATTTACATATGATTTTATGATTTCATTGTCAGTCACAGAATGAATTGATCCATTAGATTCCGAGATAGCTAGTTCTGCACTTTTCCATGAAGCGGGGTTACCTATTCTAATAGCAGTTGCTAAAGTATCTGGATTATTAATAATTTTGCCTTTTACTATAGGAGCAGCTCCCTCAGCTTGAAACCCCAGCATCTTGGGAAGTTTAAAATTTTTTAAATTAGCGTACTCTTTAAATCCTTTCCAATACGCAGATATATTTCCGGCGTTTCCAACTGGAATACACAAATAATCTATTGAACTCAATGAATCGATAATTTCAAATGCGGCTGTCTTTTGGCCTTCAATTCTATAGGGGTTAATTGAGTTAACTATCTCTATGCTGCTTTCATTCTCTAGTTTTCTAACTATATTTAAAGCATCGTCAAATGATCCGTCTACAGCTATAATTTTTGCCCCAAATGCCATTGCCTGAGCAAGTTTACCTTTGGCTATATTTCCATTGGGAACAATTATGGCTGATATAAGCCCAAATTTAGCCGCATAAGCTGAGGCTGAGGCGCTAGTATTACCAGTAGATGCACAAACTAATACTTTTTTATTTTTTTGAAGTGCTTTAGAAACTGCCACGACCATTCCTCTGTCTTTAAATGATCCGCTAGGATTGCAACCTTCTACTTTTAAATAAATGGATGCCCCAGTTTTTTCTGATAGATATTCTGAATAAAGAAGGGGCGTATCTCCTTCGCCCATAGATATAGGCGTAGCTCCGCCTAAGTCAATATAATCTCCATATTTATGTAATATACCAATACTCATTATCAATCGTTAATCCTTATAATAATAGGTTTTTCCTTAACTGAAGATATTTTTGAAACAGAATCAATAGCTGTATCAAAATTAATACCTTTAGAATCATGAGTCATGATTACTAAATCTACCACGCCAGAACTATTATCAATATCTTTCTGTATTACTGAAGCTATACTTATTTCGTTATTGGAAAAAATTCCAGATATCTCCGATAAAACTCCATATTTATCTTCTACAGAAAGCCTTATATAGTTCTTTAATATTATTTCTTCTCTGGTTAAATATTTTTCTCTACCCTTAGACAAGTTTATATCATCATTTGACCCATAGTATATACCCATCAAATCACCTAATACTGCGCTTGAAGTTGAATTCTTTCCAGCGCCTTCTCCTTGTATCCAAAGATTTCCTACCAAATCTCCAAGAATTTCTACTGCATTATAATTTCCGCCTACTTTAGACATGGGCTGCGCTAAGGAAACTAGTGCGGGAGAAACACTTGAATATATTCCTTCTGGCTTTCTTTCTGTTATTGCCAAAAGTTTAATATTGTAGCCAAATTCTCTAGCATAATTCATATCCTTGTTAGATATCTCAGAAATACCTTTTACATACACAGTTTTAAGGGGAATCCTGGAACCAAATGCGATTGAGCCTAATATATCTATTTTAAATTTTGCATCAAATCCCTCAACATCGTTAGTTGGATCTGATTCTGCAAATCCTAATTCCTGGGCCTCTTTAAGCACATTTTCGAAATTGGAGGAGTTTTCAAACATTGAACTCAAAATATAATTTGATGTTCCATTAATTATTCCAGTAATTTTTTGAATCTGATTTTGCTTCAGCATATCAGACAGAACTTCAATTATAGGTATCCCTGCTCCTACTGAACCTTCAAATCTTAATTTAACATTATTTTTTTTTGATAATTTAATAAGTTCTTCAATATGAGTTGCGATTAAATCTTTATTAGCCGTTACTACGTGTTTTTTATATTCGAGGGCTCTTTTTACGAAACTATATGCAGGTTCTAATCCTCCTATTAATTCAATAATGACATCAATATTATTATTGCTAAAAAATTTATCTTCACTGTCCGTTAATTTTTCTAAAGCAATATCCACTTTATTTTCAAATCCAATATCTTTAGAAATAATATTAGTGTATTTTTTTATATCTCTTACTAGTACAGATTCAATGGAAAATAATTCACTTAATTGAGAGTTTGAAATTAGTTGTTTAAAAACTTCTAACCCAATATTACCTATACCAATAATACCAATATTTAATCTTGACCTAACCATATTAATTATCTTTCTTATTCAATAATAACATTCTCCTGATTACCCTCAGGAAGTATAGATGCTACTTTAACTCTTTCATTTATCCAGTTGAATGTTTCATTATCTAAACCATATTGCATATCCACCTCTCTGCTTTTCATCTCAAAAAATGATATTAAGACTTGGTCAGAAAGAATCTCTAAATCATCAATAGACAATTCTTGAGAATCATTAATATCGGCAATAATATAGAATTTGTATAATGAGTTTTCTTGATCTAAAAAAGGGTCAGATAATTTTTTTACTGCCAAAGGCTGAATGTTGACTTCATTAGACCCAAATAATGTTTGGTCAAGAGAAGGATATATCCCTTCTGGAATCCAACCAAGATCTCCAACTCCCCTTAGTACGTTTGGGTCAATTGAGTATCTTTTAACAATCTGTCCAATGCCTTCGCCTTTATCAATATTTCTCTGAATTTCAGAAATTGTTGATTGAGAAATTTCATCCAAAGAAATCTCATAAATATATTTGTGTAGTTGAATGTTAGGTATCTCTCTAGATAACTCTCTTCTTAACTTCTCCCTAAATATGCCCTTTCTCACTATATCTTGGTAAGTTTCTTCGCTTAACTGAACCTGATTCAAAAACTGTAACTTCTTTTCATTAAAAGCTTTTCTGTCATCTTCTGAATCAATACTAAAATCATTAAAAAATCCAAGCCTCAAAAAGAATGCTTCATCTATCTCCCATTGATCAACTACTAATCCATATTCTGCTGCCGATAAGAAAGCTATTTCGTTTTCTGCAATTAATTTAAGTGACTCAAAAAGTGACGAACCTAAATCAAAATTTGCTCCTTGTTCCTCAGAGAGTCTTTGATTAAATCTTATGAAATCAACAACATCTTCTCTTGTAAATATTGTTTCCCCAACTCTTAATGCTGTTTTTTCATAAGGTATCTTTACCTGAATAAAATAATTTGCCAAAGGTACAATCGCTAATGCGATGAATAGAATTAATACAATTAATACGAGTTTTGATCTAATTCTCTTTTTTGAATGAATTTTATTAAGAATTTCCATTCTTGATAAGGATTCATTCATAATTTACCTCACAAAATTAATTATTCTAAATTAAAATTTAATCTAACTTTTCTTCTTCTTTTGATTCAGATTCTGGCTCAGAGGCTTCTGCTTCTTTTGATTCAGATTCTGGCTCAGAGGCTTCTTCTTCTTTTGATTCAGATTCTGGCTCAGAGGCTTCTTCTTCTTTTGATTCAGATTCTGGCTCAGAGGCTTCTTCTTCTTTT
>PBLC01000007.1 GCA_002721675.1 Chloroflexota bacterium
TTTAAGTATGGTGACGGCGTTTTTGATATGACAAGAACTTTTGGGCACAAAATATTTAAAATTGAAGAGCATGTTGAGAGACTGTATAAATCATTAAACTATATGGATATCAAGATTGACATCTCAAAAAATGAAATGGTTGATATATCAAAAGCAGTTCTAGAAAAGAATTTACATTTACTGGGCCCCAACGAAGACTATTGGATTGGCCAAAGAATTTCGAGAGGAGTGGACAAAGTTGGGGGCGAGCAGTGGGACCTAGACGGCGGGCCAACAGTTATTGTTGAGTGTGCCCCTCTTCCATTAAAACCAAGAGCATCATTATATGAAACTGGAATAAAAGTATGGACTCCTTCTACAAGAAGAACGCCTTTTCAGAGCATGAGCCCAAGAGCGAAAACCCATAACTATATTAATTTAATTTTAGGTGACAATGAGGTCAAGCGAATAGACAAAGATGCATGGGCAATTCTTTTAGATCTTAATGGCAATATAACAGAGGGAATGGGAAGCAACATATTTACTGTTGTTGGAGAAACTGTTTATACGCCTAAATCTCAACATGTCTTGGGGGGCATTAGCAGAGAAACAGTAATTGAGCAGGCAGAAAAAATTGGTATAGACGTCATAGAAAAAAATATCGAAGTCTACGAGGTGATAAATTCTGACGAAGTATTTTTAACTTCTACAAGTCTTTGTATTTGCCCCGTCACCTCTTTTAACGGCAAGAAGGTAGGCAAGGAAACATACGGACCTATTACAAAGAAACTAATTGAATCTTACAAAGACCTCGTTTCTTATGACTTTGTTAATCAATATTTATTGCAACTGGATTAGCGATGGACCAAAATTAAATCGTCGGGGGAAAGAAAAAACTTAACTACGCGCGCTGCTGCTTTAGATATTTTACTTTCAATATTTTGGGGAGGTCATCCCACTGCCTTAAAAGCGGCTTTACCCTATGCTCCACCAATAAGGCAGGGTTGGATGCGCTTTTTGCTAAGCGGCATCATAATTTTTATATGGGCAAGATACAACAACATTTCTTTAAAAGTTGAAAGGTCAGAAATTGCTCCTCTTTTTAAGTTGGGGCTGCTGTTCAGTGTTCAACTCCTCTTCTTAAACTACGGAATTAGCAAAACAACAGTTGCATCTAGCATAATTTTAAACAGCACTTACCCAATATGGGTAATTATCTTAAGCCCAATATTTATCAAAGGAGACAAGTTCACACTTTTAAAATTTGCAGGAGTTGTAGTTGCGTATTGCGGAATAATAGTTACATATTTTGACTCACTAGGTAACAGCAGTTATCTGCTAGGAAATTCTTTTTGTCTTGTTTCTGGGTTTCTGCTAGGAGTTCGAACAATATATTTAGCAAAAAATAGCGAGTCCATAACGCCCATGAAACTGCTAATGTCACAGGCCGTATTTGGAACCCTTATATTTTTAACTCTAAGCTTACTAATAGAAACAGATCCTTATAAATTTTCAATGATTTTAATTTGGTCAATAATATATCAAGGGGCTATAGTCGCGGGGTTTAATTTTATTGCCAATATATGGTTACTTAAAAATTACAAACCTTCACAAGTTACAGTAATACATTTGTCTCAACCTATCTTTGGGATTATTATCGGCTGGGTGGTATTAGATGAGCCCATCGGCTGGGTTGTTATAATAGGTTCGTTGCTAGTTATGATAGGTTCGTTGCTAGTAAGAAAAAACTCAAAAAATATTTAAATAAAAAAATATTCATTTTTAAACAAGATTTGTGCTAAAATCAACATTTGAAAAATTTACATACAAAGATTTGCTTTAGGAGGCATAAAAATGGCAGTAAAAATGAAGCCACTAGGTGACAGGGTTGTAATAGAACCTTCAGAGGATGACGCTGAAAAAAGTGCTGGCGGAATTTATATTCCTGACACAGCTAAAGAAAAGCCACAAAAAGGCAAAGTTGTTGCTGTTGGGCCAGGGAGAGTTAACGACGATGGAAAAACACTGGCGATGCCAGTTAAAGTTGGCGATATTGTTGTTTATTCAAAATATGCTGGAACTGAATACACTGAGAATGGAACTGAATACTTAATAGTAAAAGAGTCAGATATTCTGGCAATAGTTTAATTAAATATAGGAGGATAACATTATGGCAAAAGATTTAAGATTTGGGTCAGAAGGTAGGGCTAAACTAAAGGTTGGAATAGACACCTTGGCTGACACGGTTAAGGTGACTTTAGGCCCTAAAGGAAGAAACGTAATACTAGATAAAAAATTTGGCCCGCCGCAGGTTTGTTCTGATGGAGTAACAATTGCCAAGGAAATTGATCTAGAGGACCCATTTGAAAATATGGGGGCTCAATTAATAAAAGAGGCATCAAAAAAGACTAATGACGATGCCGGAGATGGGACAACAACCTCGACCGTTTTGTCTCAAGCTATTGTGGCCGAAGGTTTTAAAAATGTAGCTGCTGGGGCAGACCCGATGGCGATAAAAAAGGGCCTAGAGGTTGCGCTAGAATCAGTAAAAAAGTCTATTTCTAAACTTGCCACGCCGGTAGAAGGAAAAGACCAAATAGCTCAGGTTGCTACCCTTTCTGCTCATGATGATGAAATGGGGGGGCTGATTGCAAATGTAATGGAAAAGACAGGAAAAGACGGAGTAATTACTGTTGATGAAGGAAAAGGTCTCGAGTACGAAACTGACTATGTTGAAGGAATGCAAATTGATAGGGGTTATATTTCTCCATACTTTGTGACCAATGCTGACAAAATGGAGGCAATTCTTGAAGATGCTCATGTTTTAGTTACAGACAAAAAGATATCAGCGGTGTCAGACTTGCTTCCTTTGCTAGAAAAAGTACTGAAAGACTCAACAAAAAACATTGTTGTAATTGCTGAAGATGTGGAAGGTGAGGCTTTGGCAACTCTTGTTGTTAATAGAATGAGAGGAACTTTAAATGCCCTAGCTATTAAAGCCCCTGGCTTTGGCGACAGAAGAAAAGAAATGTTACAGGATATAGCAATATTAACTGGGGCAAGAGTAATAACGGAGGATGTCGGCCTAACCCTTGAAGGTGCTGAAATCAGTGATTTAGGAAAAATTGGAAGAATTGTTTCCAGAAAAGATGACACAACTTTTGTTGGAGGTAAAGGCGATAAAGGAGAAATTCAAGGCCGAATTGAGCAAATTAAAGCCCAAATTGAAGAAACGACTTCTGACTACGATAGAGAAAAACTTCAGGAAAGAATGGCTAAACTTTCTGGTGGGGTTGCTGTAATAAAAGTTGGTGCCGCAACAGAGATAGAGTTAAAAGAGAAAAAGCAAAGGCTTGAAGACGCACTTTCTGCTACTAGGGCCGCTGTTGAAGAAGGAATAGTTCCAGGAGGAGGAACAGTTCTAATTAGGTCCGCTGACGCCCTTTCAAAACTAAAGGCAGACGCTGAGCATAAAACAGGAATAAACATTTTAAAGCGCGCACTTGAAGAACCTGTAAGAGTAATTGCTGATAATTCGGGTGCCGAAGGTGCGGTTGTTCTTTCGGGAGTATTAGAGGGAGAAGGCAACCATGGTTATGATGCTGCAACTAATGAATTTGGCGACATGCTAAAAATGGGGATTGTTGATCCGGCCAAGGTAACAAGAGCCGCTGTTGAAAATGCGGTATCTGTTGGGGGCATGATTCTTACAACTGAGTCTATGATGACTGATATTCAAGAACCTGCTAGTGCTGCTGCTCCACCTATGCCTGGTGGCGGTATGGACGGCATGGGAATGATGTAGTCATTTAAATAGTAATAAATAAAAAGGGCTGTTTTATTCCCGCCCTTTTTATTTATTGTCCTCTTTTTTCAAACCTTCATACAAATTAACCATCCCATCCATCCATGCTTTTTGAACCTGAGGATCCCATGATGGATCAAAGTCTGGATATTTTTCTAAAATTTTAGAAATAACTGTTTCACTTAGCCCAAATTCTTCAGGGCTGCGAAGGATGTTTTGTTTGGTTTTGGCCGTTTTCTCAGGTTTCTTTCCATTAGAGAGTCCGTGCCTTCTAGCAAGAATATAGGCAGAAAGTTCTATTCCTGCGTCTTGGCAAGCTTGAATAAAAAATAGTTGGCATTTACTTAGAACCCCTTCATTTATTCCAAAAAACCTAAATGCCTCATTGAACTGAGACCTAGTGGCCCTTTTTAAGTCAATTTCAAATATTGGCTTATACTTATCTCTCAAAATTATTCTAAGATAATTTCTTCTTTCAGACCCAACAGAAACTACAAGTTCTTCAAGGGACCTAGCTGGGGTCCCCTCTTCATCAATAAGGTCTAGCGTTTTTAAGGCGGTCATTAGTTGTTGTCCAGATGTGCCAGAGTATCTTTGACCCCATACACTTCTATCTATCCTGGCTGGCATTCCTTCACTTAGTAATTCCAAAAAATTTCGGAATGTCCTGTATGAAACATAAGGGAGGCCAACTTTACCTAATTTTCTCTGCATTTCAAATATAAATCTTTATTAATTGTATTTAACAATTCTATCACTCATTCTAAAAATAATCATTTTTAGAATGTGCTAATTTCCCAACAGGACAATATTTGAAACTACTTTTTGGAATGTTCAAAATTATGAATATAAAACAGAATTTAGGAGGTTATATTGAAAATAAAGATAGTAAACATTGAATTTAATGCTGAGTCCACTGCAAAGCTTGAATCAAGAAAGGAAACTAAAAGATGGTCTAAGTTTTCAAATCAGTTCATTCCTGTTGTTGACAAGGTTTCAAATAAAAAATACAAACTTGTTTCTGGGGCCGAAAAAATACATCTAGCCAACGAAAAAGGCGAGGAATCGGTCGAGTGCAATTTAACAAGCGACCTTACTTTCGAACAAAAAGGAGCTCTTGACCTTAGACTTTTGTATCAGAGTTCAGACATATGTCCTATTAATTTAGGTGAAGAATTTCTTTCTTTTAGAGAAAAGTTCTCCGTCACACAACAAGAATTAGCAAAAAAGACAGGAATAACTCCTGGGACCATACATCACTACGAAAGTTTAATAAAAACACTTGCCCCATCTCTAAAGCAGCATGTCAAACAGAAAAATTTAACTTTTAAGGAAGCGAGGAGCATAGCGGATATAGAGGATCATGAGAAACAATTTGAACTTGCAAAGCCCTTTTTAGAAGGAATATTAAGTTCAGTGCATGTTGAAAAAATTGTTTCTTTAGCAAAAAAGCATCCTAAAGTGGAGGTAAAGATAATTATTGAAAGTGTTACTAAGGGCAAACCTATTGTTGAAAAGGTGGTTGCAGAGACAAAACAAGGAAGTGGGGAGCAGGAAAATTCTATAGACTTTTCTACAATTGAGTCTAGAATTCTGGATCTATCCACTGAAATAGACCTGATACAATCAGAAGAAATTCCAGAATTTAAAAGACTAAAGTTGATAAGTTCTTTGAGGATTTTACAAGGAAGAACTCAGTTGGCACTTACTTCGCTAAACACAAAGGCTAGTGGGTTTAGTTTTTTGGGGGAAATCACAAAAAGAAAAAGTGCAGGAAAAATAAAATAAGGCCTTGAAGAAAACAATTAAGTACAGTTTTTATTTTGGAATACTATTTTCGGTAATGTATTCAGCTTCATCTACAATTATATGTAGATTTATGCTTACTTGTTCAATTGATTGGAAAAGCTATATTATCGGATCAGTAATTATTACCACCTTTGTGGTTCTGGTTACTTTTTTAATATCCACTGTAATTAGGTATTTATATAACATAACAAAAGTTTAGTTTGGGAGAGAGATGTCTGAAAACAATTTCGATGTAATAGTTTTAGGAGGAGGGCCAGGGGGCTATCATGCAGGGATAAGGGCAGCACAGTTGGGACTAAAGGTAGCACTGGTTGAAAAAGACGATGGCTCTGGTATAGCTGGTCTCGGGGGGGTTTGCTTAAATTGGGGATGCATTCCCAGCAAATCTTTATTAAAAAATGCTGAGTTGGTTAATCAGATTAATGATTCAGAAAAATGGGGAATATCGTTTGATAATGTGACTTTTGATTTTCCAAAAGCTATTGCAAGGAGTAGGGATGTTTCTAAGCAACTAACCCAAGGAATTGAGTACTTGATTAATAAAAACAAGATACAACTGTTTAAAGATGAAGGCTTCCTTGAAAACGAAAGTGAAATATCTCTCAAATCAAGCGGAGATAAAATCTCCTCTAAAAATATCATACTGGCAACTGGAGCGAGACCTAGAAGTTTACCTAATCTTGAAATAGACCAAAAGACAATAATAACCAGCAGAGAAGCCCTAGAATTAAAATCTCTACCAAAAGCGATTGGCATTGTTGGTGCGGGAGCAATAGGAGTTGAGTTTGCCTATCTATTTAATGCATATGGAGTAGAGGTAACGATTTTTGAGGCACAAGATCATCTAGTGCCAAATGAAGACGTTTCTATTTCAGAAGAACTTGAGAGAGTTTTTAAATCAAGAGGTATAGGGTTTGAGTTAGGGGCAAAAGTATTAAAAACAGAAATCGGTGGCGATGGGGTGAGGGTAGAATATGAAACGAACGGAGAACAAAAAAATTATTCGGCAGAAAAAATTTTAATGGCGGTCGGGGTTCAGGCAAACACCGATAATCTGGGGCTTGAAAATACAAACATAGAGCTTGACAGAGGTTTTATAAAAGTAAATGAGTTGATGCAAACATCCTCCGATCAAATTTTTGCTGTGGGGGATGTAACTGGAAAACTAATGTTGGCACATGTTGCATTTACCCAGGGCGTGATAGCTGCTGAAACAATAGCTGGCGTAGAAAGTGCCCCTATAAATTACACGGATATGCCACGGTGTACCTACTGCCAACCTCAAATAGCCAGTATAGGTTTGACAGAAAAACAAGCAAAAGAGGAGGGGCACAACATAAAAACATCCCAATTTCCTTTTAAGGCGGTCGGGAAGGCCATATCAATTGGTGACTCCGAAGGATTTGTAAAGATGATAGCAGACCACGATAGCGGAGAGCTGCTTGGGGCTCATATGATTGGACCTGAAGTAACAGAAATGATAGCAGAAGTTGGGCTATTGAAATACTTAGAAGGCACAGATATAGAAATCGCTGAACTTACCCACGCTCACCCAACCCTATCAGAAGCAATTAAAGAGGCTGCACTATCATTGAACAACGGGGCAATCCATATGTGATTGGTTAGTTGCTAAATATCAGATCAATTGATTTTCTTTTTGATTGTACTTAAAAATAGAGTAGTTGTTGTACCCATTGGACTCCAGTTTTTCAACCCCACCTTCATTCCTGTCAAAAATAGAAATAGTCTGTACTACCTCACAACCAAGTTTTTCAACCTCCTTGATAGAGCTAATAATACTGTTGCCACTAGTAACAGTGTCATCAACAATCGCAACCTTATTCTTTTCTCCAACAGCACCTTCTATAACATTTGCAAGGCCATGCTCTTTTATGGAAGACCTAATATAAAAACCTTTNAGGTTCCTTTTAAAAAGAAGCCTAGAAACGGCAATCGTTGAAGAGATAATTGGAATTGCGGCAGTAGCCGGCCCTCCAATCGAATCTACCTCTTTAACCAACTTGCTCAGAATTATTTTTGAAATCAACTCTGATCCGGTTGGATCCAAAGTGAGGAGCCTCCCGTCAATATAAAAATTGCTTTGTGCCCCAGAAGCCAATGTGAAACTCCCCGTCCTAAAAACTTTCAACTCTTCTATCCTGGCCCTAAGGCTTTCTTTTAAATCACTCATCCGTAAACTTTGTTTTTTATAATATAGTCGAAAACTTTTGGGGACACAAAGTGACTCCATTCTTTTTTCATTTTAATGCTCTCCCTTATAGTAGAACTTGAAACATCCATTTTATCAAGATCGATCCAACTAAAAACTTTGTTTGGCTCTTTGTCTCCAGCCAAATTTCTTGGCGCAACCACAACCTTGACCTTTGACAGCAACTCTTTGCTATTCTTCCACTCTCCTATTTGGGCTGCACTGTCTTCTCCTACAATCAAATAAACCAAACTCCCCTCTTGGCTCTTCGCGATTATGTCATTTACTGTGTCTATTGAGCCACTCACTCCCCCCCTTTCAATATCAGCATCAGAAACTTCCAAAAATTCGTTTCCTTCAGCGGCCGATTCACACATTTTTATTCTTTGCTCGGGGCTGGCGACAGGTGGGGATTTTTGTGCCCAGGTTAAATTTAAAGGAGAAATTATAACCTTGTCTAGAGAGTATTGGCGATGCGCCTCCTTGGCTATTTTTATATGACCTAGATGTATTGGGTCAAAACTTCCCCCAAATATTCCTATTTTCATTTAAATTCCATTTCAACTTCATCAAATTTTATTATTGATCCCTTTTTAACCCCGGCCTCTGTAAGTGCTTTTAAATACCCCGACTTATTAAGTAAATTATGAAATTGAAGTTGTGCCTCTGGCTTATTCAGGTTGCTTCCTTTTGCTATCCTTACCAATTTATTATCAAATATTTTTACTACGTTGCCAGAATAAGAAAAATTAGGCTTACCTAGGCTTTTGATTATGGGTGGCGCATGAACAAATATTTCTTCCTCAGGGGGAGTGTCTTCTTTAAGGCTATCTTTGTCATCTTTAGGGTTATTTTTGGTTAATCTAGTTATCACCTCTTTTAGTTTCTCTACATTAAGTTTNCCTTCTATGACATAAAAAATATTATTTATTTCAATTCCTACCTCTGGCTCTTTAATGTGCTTATTAAACTTATTAAGTATCAATATTTTTGCGCATAAAGAGGCTGTCTGGGGAAGAACGGACTGCATAATTAATTCATATGTTTCTTTTGAGCTGTCATCATGGTTTATTATTATTATCAATACCTTGATGTTGGCTAGAAGAGAAGAATATTTTGCCGCCTTTTTATAATTAATGAAATCAGGAATCTCAATCACCTTGATGTTTTCAATATCACTCTTTATTTCTGCTATATTAGGCACAGTTGTAGTGAATAAATAATCTGCTTCTTTTGCTGTTATGTTTGTTAATTTATTAAGAATATATGTCTTTCCTGAATTAGATAGACCAAAAATAGCTACCTCTGGCGAATCAGTTACTATTAACTCAACACTTGTTTTTATTCCGCTGTCTCCAGCCTCTGCTAACATAGGCTCCTGGTTAATGGAGTTTTTAAAAGTCCTGTTTCCCCTACCACCATCTCCCCCTTTTAATAAAGTTATATCTTTATTTTTTACTACTATATTTTTGTCATCAGAAATTTTTATTTGAGTATTAACTGGCACTTTTATTATTAAGTCAGCCCCCCTTTTTCCATTTTTTTTTCCTTTTCCTCCCCTACCACCATCTCCAGATTTTAAAAGTTGATTATCTTCAAATGCTCTTAAGTCCCAAACTNCTTTACTTGGCCTAAATATAATATCTCCTCCATTACCACCATCTCCCCCGTCTGGCCCTCCTTTAGGCACAAACTTTTCTTTTCTAAAAGAAACCCAACCATTACCACCATCTCCAGTTATTAATTTTAATTTAACTTTTCTTTTCATTGTTTAATAGAAATAATAAATATGTTACTTATGTTAACTTTGTTAATTATAATTAAAAAATTTTTTAATTATTCACAATTGCTATTTGTAGTTGTTATAAATATTTATAAAAAAAAAAGACATGATGTTTTTAAGAGAACATAACAAATAAATAACAATAATTAACAAAGATAATGTTAGATGATTTTAAGGGAGTTCCTTATTCTTTGCAGGTTGTAACGTAAATCAAAGTCAGTGTCTACAGAGCCCTCCACAAACCTTACTGCGTTAAGGATGGTAGCGTGGTTTTTATTGCCCAATAAACTACCAGATGCAGCCAGNGTTAGGTTAAGATCTTTATTTAAAATAAAACCAGAGATTCTTCTCGCATAAACAATTTGCGCACTCCTGCTATCACTCTTTATTTCTNCTTCAGATACNCCTAGTTGGGCGGCCACCTCTTTTAGGACCTCGGAGGGCATAGGTTTGTTGCTAATTTTTATATCATCAAAGCCTATTATCATGGACTTTGCGCTATCAATATCAAGAATTTCTTCTTTTAGTTGAGTCATGGCCTTTAGTCGGTTTAAAATGGACTCGATTTGCCTGATGTTAACTTGGCAGAGTTGAGCAACATAATCTATAATTTCGTTGTTAATCTGGAGGCTCANCCTTTCCGCTTTAAATTCAATAATCGCAACCTTTGTTTCATAATCTGGAGGCTGGATGTCTACAACTAAGCCTGACTGAAAGCGGCTGGTTAATCTGGCCTCAACCTCAACCAGTCGTGAAGGGTCATCTCCAGCAAGAATAATCTTTTTATTCTCCAAATAAAGATCGTTAAAAGTATGGAAAAAGCCTTCTTGTGTCTGCATTTTCCCACTTAAAAACTGGATGTCATCAACAATTAGCGCGTCGCAAGACCGGTATTCAGATCTAAAAAACTCTGTCTTCTTTTCCTTGATTGACCTAATGAATTCATTTGTAAATCTCTCTGAAGTTACATATTTTACTTTTAGGCCTTGTTTTTGAAGAGAGTTGTGAATAGATAAGAGTAGGTGTGTTTTGCCAAGCCCTACATTTGAATAAACATAAAGAGGGTTAAAATCTGTTTCTGAAAAATCTGAAAACTGTTTGCAGGCAGCAAAGGCTAATTCATTGGATGGCCCCACAATAAAAGAGTCAAAGTTATACTCTTTATTCTTTGGTTTTGGGGACTTATTGCTTTTTACTTTTGTAGAATGGCGGCTTGTTATTATTATTTTTGTGGCTGAACCAGAAGATTCTTGGACAGCNCTTTTTAGGTCTANGATTAGTCTTTCATTTAGCATTTTAAGGGCAAACGGGCTGTCAACACTTAAAGTTAAAGAGTTGTTTTGGTATGAGACAGGCTCGATAGGCAAGATCCACATTTTAAAATTAATTGAGTTTATCTCTTCTTTAAGTATTCCTAAAGATTTTGACCATAAACTTTTTATATCCAATTCTTGTTCCCTCATATCCCTAAAAATTGACAAAAAGATACCACGGATCAAGTATTTGATTTCAAAATTTAGAGGCCCAAAATTATAAAGCCATAACCGCAAAATATTATCAAAAATATTTATACAATTGATTAGACAAACATATCATATACCAAGGCACACATGGCAATACCTTTCTTTGTAAAAAATCCCATAATTTTTACAAAATTTTAAAAAAAGCTGTTCTTTTTTTCACAGGCTAGTTCAAAAGAACATTTGTTCTTTATGTTGTAACATTAAAATCATGAAAATTGTTTTTTTTGGAACAGATGAAAACGCAAAACTTGTTTTGCAGTGCCTACTCTTTTCTCATAAGGTTGTGTTAGTTGTTACAGTTCCAGATAAAATAAGGTCTAGAGGAAATAAAGAATCCCCTACCCCGGTCAAACTTTTTTGTATTAAGAATAAGATCAGTTGTGTAGAGCAAATACCTGAAACTAAAGATTTAAAGGACCTTAACCCAGATATAATTATAGTCGCTTCTTATGGAAGAATGATACCAAGTGAAATTATTAGTTTCCCTAAATACGGCTCATTAAATTTGCACCCCTCGCTTCTACCAAAATATAGAGGCCCCTCCCCTGTTCATGCTGCCATTAAAAATGGAGACGATACTTTTGGCGTGTCAATAATTAAACTTTCAAAAGATATTGATGCTGGCCCTATTGTTGCTCAAAAAGAATATGCCCCTTCAGATGACTGGCAAAAGAATACCCCAAAAACAGACCGCCACTTAAATATTTTTCGGCCAGATACTAAGTCACTTACAACACGCCTTTTTCTTCTGGGGGCTGAAGAAACCCTAGAAATATTAGCAAGCCCGGCAATTATCGATAAAGCAAAAGAACAGGATCATTCTTTAGCAACAATGACCAAAAAAATAGAAAAAAAAGATGGCCACATTAATTGGAATAAACCTAAGCAAGACATAGAGAATCTTATTAGNGCTTTTAATGATGGCAACAATTCTGCCTATTCATATCTAGACGGGCAAAGAATAAAAATTTTAAGTTTGGATTTAGCAGATGCAAAATATTACTTAAAAGATGCGTCACGTCTTCCAGAAAGGAAAGTCGGGTCAATTGTATATTTTCATCAATGGCAAAAATCAGACCCATTAATTGTAACAACCAAAAACGACTATGTTGTTATTAGCAAGTTGCAACTCGAGGGAAAAGCAAAAATATCAGGGAAAGAATTTATTAATGGAACATTACGCCAAAAAAATAATTACTCTTATAAAACCCCTCCAACATTAAGTTGAACTTTTAAACTTATTTTGCGAGATTTATTAAATTTGNAGGAACCCTTTTCTTGTTAAGACGAAGGCTCTATAACGGTTATCTCTCTTCTTGCAAGATGGCCCCGAATGGTAGGCATATTTTCTTTCCACCAATCGCTCCCATAAAAAGCGCCTTCTTTTACTTTAATATCTTCAAGGCTCTCATATGTTCTTATCCATATAAATCTTTCTTTCTCTTCGTCCATCCAGGCAGATTGTATACCCATTCCAAATTCAAGAGTTTTAGGTGCAATCACCTCATTAAATAACTTCAACCAACTCTCTACCATTCCCTTGTTAATTGTATATATTCTTAATTGTCCAACCATAGATTTACCTTTNCTGTATTTTCTGTAATTATAGTAAATATCTTTACACAAAAGAATAGGAAACAGAAGGCAGCATGAAAATAGAAAAAGTTGAACTAAGAGAATTAAGCGGAACCCTTAAAACAGAAAAACCTTTTTGGGAAGAAAGGTTAGTAAGGCCAATTGATATTTATCCTGAACACAGATCTGAAACACTAGCAGATTGGGATAAAAAAAGAGGTGTTTTGTATTCTTCCCAGAAGGAAAGCGCGCTTCCTATATCAGCAGTATTTGTTGAAATAATTACAGATAACGGATTAAAGGGAATTGGAGGCCCAATTGACCACAGCCAGGCACATATTATAAAAGAGCAGCTCTCTCAACTTTTAATTGATAAAGACCCGCTAGCAACCGAAAGGTTATGGGACCAAATGCATAGATTTCAGGTTCATGGAAGACAAGGAACTCCTATGATTGCATTAAGCGCAGTAGATTGTGCCCTTTGGGATTTAAAAGGAAAATATTATAACGAGCCCGTTTATAAAATAATTGGCGGACCTACACGAGACAAGATACCTGCATATGCCAGTATGCTTGGGTTTACTGTTGAAGATATGGGCCTAGTAAAAGAAAGAGCTTTAGAGTTTAAAGAAAAAGGTTATAAAGCACAGAAGTGGTTTTTTAGGCACGGGCCTATGAGTGGCACAGATGGGTTTAAGAAGAATGTTTCAATGGTAAAAACATTGAGAGAAACACTTGGTGAAGATTATGACATAATGCTGGATTGCTGGCAGAGCTGGGACCTAAATTATGCCATGAAGATAACATCTCGAATTGAAGAATATAGCCCAAGNTGGCTTGAAGAAGTTGCTATGCCTGACAGAATAGATACATATCGACAATTAAGGCAAAGAACAAGCATACCTTTGTCAGGAGCAGAACATGAATATACGAGATGGGGATTCAAAAGATTTGTAGACCAAGAAGCTTTAGACATATTACAGCCCGATATATATTGGGCAGGAGGATTATCAGAAACCCTAAAGATTGCAAATTATGCTTCTGTCCATGACTTAATTACTATTCCTCATGGTCACTCCTCAAAAGCAGGGATTAATTTTTCTGTAACACAATCTCCAATACATACTCCTTATCAAGAATACTTAGAAAAATGGAATACTATACATCAGTTTTTCTTAAAAAATCCAATTATTCCTGAGAAGGGATATATATATTTGCCTAAAGAAACCGGGCTAGGAATGGAAATCGATAGTTCTAAAGTAGAATCAGAGAAGGTTATTAAATAATTGAACTGGATCTCCGGCGCCGTCTAAATTTTTTTTTGGAGGGCACTATATTATTGGGCCCCCCTTGCTCTCTTTTAGGAAAGTTAAACAAGGACATGTCTTTTGTTATTTTCGGCACCTTGTTGCTAATTTTTTTTATCTTAGTTGTCCTGGTTTTAGGCTTTATTTTAGATTCTTTACTAAGATATTGGCCTGTAAAAGAATCTTGAACTGATGCTATATTTTCAGGAGAACCCTCTGCAATTAATTCCCCCCCTCTGTCACCTGCGCCAGGGCCAAGATCAATTATCCAGTCTGCATTTTTAATAATGTCTAGGTGATGTTCTATTAAAATAACACTGTTTCCGGCATCTACAAGCCTGTGTAGTATTTTTATGAGTGAGTTACAATCTTCAAAGGACAAGCCAGTAGTAGGCTCGTCTAAAATAAACAGTGTTTTTCCTGTCGCTCTCTTTGAAAGGTAAGTAGAAAGTTTAACTCTCTGAGCCTCCCCTCCACTTAGAGTTGTTGCAGGCTGACCTAATTTTATATATCCAAGACCTACATCGTTTAGTGTTTCAAGTTTTTTATTAATTGACTGATAAGGTGTAAATATTTTCAGCGCCTCCGCCACTGTTAGGTCTAATACTTCAGAGATTGAAAGTCCCTTAAACTTTATTTTCAAAGCCTCTTGGTTATATCTCCTTCCCTTGCAGTCTTCGCAAGGAACGCTTACATCTGGAAGAAATTGCATTTGGATTTCGTTGTAACCAGCCCCCTCGCAATTTTCGCACCTACCTCCCTTCACATTAAAAGAAAAGCGTCCTGCCTTATATCCTTTGGCTCTGGACTCTGGAACCGAAGCAAAGAGGTCCCTAATTGGCCCAAACAGGCCTGTGTAAGTAGCTGGATTTGACCTTGGTGTTCTTCCTATCGGGCTTTGATCAATGTTTATAACCTTGTCTAGATTCTCAAGCCCATCAACACCCCTATGTTTCCCTGGCATTTCTCTAGAACTATTAAAGTGTTTGTATAAAGATTTGTACAATATTTCGTTTACTAAAGTGCTCTTTCCAGACCCAGAAGCACCTGTTACGCATACCAATAATTGCAAAGGTACAGTAACATTTAGGTCCTTAAGATTGTTTTCTTCTGCCCCAATAATTTGCAATTCCTTACCTTTTATTTTAAGCCTCCTTTTCTTAGGAATTTCGATATTTTTGTTTCCTGATAAATATTCTCCAGTTAAGGAATTATTCGAGTTAATAATATTTTTTATTGGTCCCTGTGCCGTTATATTGCCGCCTAGACTTCCTGCGCCAGGGCCAAGATCAATAATGTGATCCGCAGCGCGCATTATAGACTCATCATGCTCAACAACTAAAATGGTATTTCCTAAGTTTCTTAGTTCTATTAAAGTGTTAATTAGCCTGTCATTATCTATAGGGTGAAGACCTACAGATGGCTCATCACAAACATACATAACACCTGTAAGGCCTGAGCCAATTTGAGAGGCAAGTCTTATTCTTTGGCCTTCACCTCCGCTTAATGTTGAAGTGGGTCTGTTTAAGGAAATATACCCAAGACCAACCTTATCCAAGAACATAAGTCTTGAAGAAATTTCTTTAAATATTTGAGAACCAATTTTTAATTCAGAACTATTTAAAAAGCCCAACCCTTTTGGGCTTTTTTCTTGAGACCTAGATATCCATTGGTAACAATCTTTTACCGAAAGGTCAGATATTTCGAAAATATTGCTATTTAGTATTTTAACCGCCAAGGCGTCTTTTTTCAGTCTCTGTCCCCTGCACTCTGAGCACCTTTTTTGGGTCATAAATGATTGTAAAGAATCTCGAACTGAACTAGATTCTGACGAATGAAATCTTTTTTCAAGGATATTCACTATTCCAGTAAACTTTGTTCTCCAAACCCTCTCGTCTCCTTTTTTCGAAGAATATCTTACAGGATAAACATCATTTTTTGATCCATATAGAAGTAGTTTTAAAATATCTTCACTCAAATCTTTGACCTTGTCTTCTATAGAAAATCCATGTATTTCAGAAAGGGTTCTAATAAAATTATACTCCCATGCCAAAGAACCATTTTTTAGTGTCCAAGGTACAATAGCTCCGTCAATTAATTTTTTTTCTGGGTCAGGAATAATTAATTCAGGCTCAATTTGTAGTTTATATCCTAGGCCAGAACAAGACTTACAGGCCCCGTAGGGCGTGTTGAATGAAAAATTTCTTGGCTCTAATTCTTCAATACTGATATCACAATTAGCACAAGATAAATTTTCTGAAACTATAATATCTTCCTCAGAAGAACTTGCTATAATTAACCTTCCTTCCCCGAGTGATAGGCAAGACTCTACAGACTCATTAAGCCTTGATATGTCCATGCCCTTTTTTATAATGAGCCTGTCTACAATAACCTCGATGTTATGCCACTTATTTTTGTCTAATTTAATTTCTTCTTCGACCTCAAAAACATCTCCATCTATTCTTGCCCTAACATAGCCATCTCGTCTTATTTTTGAAATGATATTTTTGTGTTCACCCTTCATGTGTTTAATTATTGGAGCTAATAACATAATTCTTTTGTTTTCTTCTAATTTGAGTATTCTTTCTGAGATTTCTTCAATAGATTGTTTGGAAACTAGTTCCCCGCACGAAGGACAATGAGGTCTTCCTATTCTTGAAAAGAGAAGCCTAAGATAATCATATATTTCCGTAACGGTCCCAACTGTAGATCTTGGATTTTTTGAGACCCCTTTTTGGTCAATTGATATTGCTGGACTAAGCCCTTCAATTGAATCTACATCTGGCTTTTCCATTCTCCCTAAAAATTGCCTAGCATAGGCAGATAAAGATTCCATGTATCGTCTTTGGCCTTCTGCAAATATTGTATTGAATGCAAGAGAGCTTTTTCCTGAACCCGAAACACCGGTTATAACAACAAACTTGTCTCTAGGGATGTCTATGCTTATATTGTTTAAGTTGTTCTCTCTAGCACCTTTTACTTTAATTTTTTTTGAAATTGGCATTATAAATCACTAAATTTAACTGTTTTTAATTGTACACCTATTATGTCTCTAATTGAGTCCCGAATTAATTTTCTGCAATTATCTATTTCTTTCTCTGATAGATTAAAATTTATTAAATCTTTATAATTTTTTCTTGATATTGTTCTAAGTATTAACTGTTGGTCTATAGTTACTTTAACGCTTTCACTGAAAAGACTTTTAGATTCAAAACACCTTGCGCAGTAAAAACCACCAACGTTTGACGAGAAGTAGTGTTCAGCCCTTTCAAGTTCTTTATTACAATTTGTGCAATTGAAGAGGCTAATCCCGAACCCTTGAAGTTTCAATATTTCAAATTCAAAAATTAGAATGTCTAGGGTGGGTATTTTTGAGATGTGGATGTTTTTAAGAGCGCTGAGCAGCAAGTTTAATATAGAAGAATTGCCATCATTTTCTGAAGACAAAGATTCTGCTAATTCCATCATATATTGGGCTTTTAAGATTAAATTATATTCCTTTTTGATTTCTAGAAATGAATGAATCGATTCAACTTGAGATACTGAATTTAATGATTTGCTAGGCCTATAATATAGTGCTATATAATTTAAAGGCTCTATGTGTCCAGATAATTTTGAACTTGGTTTTTTCGCACCTCTAGCAATAAATTTCATAATACCGTCATCTGATATTAAGGTAAAAATGCGATCAGATTCCTTATAATTTGTGCACCTGGTTATAATGCCTTTTAGATGCTTGTTAGGTCCTTTCATTAGTCAATAGATGTTCTGTTTTGAAAAGCATTAGACAGGGTATTAAAGTCAGAATACTCGAGATCTGTTCCAGAGGCCAAGCCCCTCGCAAGTTTAGTAAGTTTTATATTTTTATAATTTTCAGAAATAATTTTATTTAAATACATGCCTGTAGCTTCTCCCTCTAAAGTAGGGTTTGTTGCCAAAATTATTTCTTTTGTCTCACCCTTGTTTAGTCTTTTCATTAACTCTTCAATCTTTAACTTCTCGGGCCCAATTCCATTCATAGGAGATATTGCACCATGGAGCACATGGAATGAGCCTTTATGAATTCCTGACATTTCTATCGTAATCGCATCTATTACATTTTCTACAACACATACTTGCTCAGATTCTTTTTCATAACAGTAGTAACAATTTTCAGAATCCTTGTCGCTAGTAATAAAGCAACAAGTCCTGCAGTAACTAAGGTTTTCTTTAACCTCTTTTAATGCCCCGGCCAATTTCAACGTTTCTTCCTTGTTTTGAGATAGGACGAAATAAGATAACCTTTGGGCAGTTTTGGGCCCTATACCCGGAAGAGAAGAAAATGCAATAATTAGTTTTTGAACTTCTACTGGGAGAGAGTTTTTACCAGAAGTCATCTATTAAAATAAGCCAGGAATTTTTATTCCGCCCGTAACCTTCTTCATCTTTTTTTGCGCAACTTTATCAGCCTTATTTGTGGCATCGTTTACAGCATCTTTGATAAATTTTTCTAACAATGACTTATCCTTTTGCTCAAAAATTTGCTCGGAGACCGTCACTTCTTGAATAGTTTTTCCTCCAACCATTTTGATTGATATTCCGCCAGATGACCCTTCTGTTTCCATTTTAGCAATTTCTTCTTGAGCTTCTTTCATTTTTTCTTGCATTTTTTTTGCCTGCTTCATCATCGCATTATTAAACATTTTTTTCCTTTTACTTGTTTTTAATTTTTGCACCCATAGAAATAGCATGTTGGACTACAGGTGTTTTAATTAAAGGGTTCTGTTCATTTCTATCACCATTGACATTATCTTCAATAAAGATTTCAAGTTCCTTTTTAAAGAAATTATTTATAGTGATTTGGACCTTTTCTTTTACTTTTCCATTTTTTATTTCATTTAAGAAATTTTGTTTCATTGTATTGCTTTTAAAGGTAAGAGAAATCTTACCTCCCTTAACTTCTGGTAATACTGATTTTAACAACCCTCCTAAGAAATACTTGTCTCCCTTTTCTCTTCTTAGCGCGGAGCAAACACCATCCCACTCTTCTTTCAGTGCAGGCTTTGAAGTTTCAACATTTTTCTGAACCACTGCCTCTGTAGGTGCAGGCTTTGAAGTTTCAACATTTTTCTGAACCACTGCCTCTGTAGGTGCAGGCT
>PBLC01000008.1 GCA_002721675.1 Chloroflexota bacterium
TTCAAGCCACCTACGGACCCTTTACGCCCAATGATTCCGGACAACATTTGCCACCTACGTATTACCGCGGCTGCTGGCACGTAGTTAGCCGTGACTTATTCCTTAGGTACCTTCCAAACTATTCCCTAAGAAAAGAGGTTTACGATCCGAAAACCTTCATCCCTCACGCGGCGTCGCTGCATCAGGCTTTCGCCCATTGTGCAAGATTCCCTGCTGCTGCCTCCCGTAGGAGTGGGGGCCGTGTCTCAGTCCCCCTCTGGCTGGTCAAGCTCTCACTCCAGCTACCCGTCTTAGGCTTGGTAAGCTATTACCTTACCAACTACCTGATAGGACGCAAGCCCATCTCAAAGCGAATAAATTCTTTCTTCGATTAAATTAATTAATCGACATTACGCGGAATTAGCCATGATTTCTCATGGTTTTTCCCCTCTTTGAGGCAGGTTACTCACGCGTTACTCAGCCGTTTGCCGCTAGCTATATGCTTTCCGAAGAAAACGAGCCCGCTCGACTTGCATGCATTAGGCGCGCCGCCAATGTTCGTCCTGAGCCAGGATCAAACTCTTAAATTGACGTGTGTTCCTTCCACTATTCAAGGATCACGATATTAAATTGTTAAATTGTTCTCAGAAGTAAGTAGTAAGACTGCTTACTCTTAGAACTACACAACTATAACTCTACCTAAACTTGGTGTCAACGGTAAAAAATTAAAAAAAGAGCATATTTATGGTAATTTTCTTATGTAAGCAAAAATTAGGGAGTTTTTATGATCATTGATAGTCATTGTCACGCTTGGAAATATTGGCCTTATCAGGAACTAAACGAGCACGAACCAAATGAATCTGGTGTGCCAAATCCTGAAATTTGGGGAAATGTTGAGCAATTGATATATGAAATGGATAGAAACGGAGTAGATAAGTCTACAATTGTTAGCGCTCAAATATGGCATAATTCTTCAAACAACCAATATATTGCAAATTCGGTTAAAAAATATCCTGATAGGCTTTTTCAATTTGTTGATTTAGATAGTAATTGGTCAGAAACATATCATACTGATGGGGCAGATTTACGCTTAAAAAAATTTAAGGAAGAACTGAATATTATTGGATTTACTCATTATTTAAGCCATGATGAGGATGGAGACTGGCTAATTTCTAGCGAAGGTAAAAAACTTTTTGATTTTGCATCAAAAAATAGTCTTATTGCTAGCATTGCATGCACGCCAAGACACCAAAAAAATATAAGGAGAGTTGCAGAATTATTTCCAGATTTGCCCATATTGTGCCATCACATGTCACTAATGAGTGCAGATAAATCAAAGATAGGCGAGGTAGAAGATGTTATGGAATCTTCAGAGCATAAAAATATCTATCTTAAATTTTCTGGTTACAACTACGTTCTAGGAGAAAATAAAAGGTGGGATTTTCCTTATTCAGATGCGATGTGGGTTTACAAAGAAGCTTATAATAACTTTGGATCTAGAATGGTTTGGGGTTCAGATTTTCCTGTAGTAAAATTTTCATCAACTTATAAACAAACTCTAGAAGTAATAAGAAGTAACTGCGAATTTATTTCAGATAAAGATAAGGAAAAGATTTTAGGAGAGAACCTTAATAACTTAATTAAATAGGAGTAAAAAATGAGCGAAAAGATGCCAGGCGAGCCATACTCACGAATAACCTGTGAAGAAGCCGCTGAAAAATTAAACGATAAAAATACCCACTTCATAGATGTTAGAAATGAAGATGAATACAATTCGGGGCACATACCAGGTTCAATATGGATTCCAGTAGACCAATTCATGCAGTCTATAGATAAAATCCCTGAGACAGGTAATTTATATTTTATTTGTGCAGCTGGAGCTAGAAGCGGATTGGCTTGCGAATTTTCAGCATCTTTATCAATTGATGAAGATAGATTATTTAATATTTATGAGGGGATGCCAACCTGGATAAGCAAAGGATTGCCTTCTGAGCAAGGATTATAGGTAAATTTATGAAATTGAAAGTGGTAGGTGTTTTGGCCTACGATTCTATAACGTCGGAGTTCGGCACAAAAAGAAATATCTTCGGAGGTTCTGCAACATATTTTGCGATATCTTCATCTTATTTATCAAATAATGTCAGAATTACTGGAGCTATTGGCAAAGATTTCAACAGAGATGACTTAGATATCCTTTCTTCAAGAGGAATAAATATTGATGGAGTTGAAACATTAGATTTGAATACATTTAAATGGGAAGGTAAGTATGAAATTAATGCACCAAATGAAGCTATAACTCTAAGTAACAGTATAATTAAAGGTGAGCCAAATGTTCTTGAGTCTTATAAGCCAATACTGTACTCAAAAAACGAGAATAAATCTGAATCATACTCTTTATTCCTAGCAAATGCTGACCCAGAACACCAGTTAGATTTAATTAACCAAATGGATAAAAGAGCAAAATTGATTGGGCTAGATACTATGGACTTTTGGATAAATAACTCAGCAGAATCAGTTAAGAGACTTTTTCCAAATGTTGATGTAATTATAATTAATGAAAATGAGGCAAAATTAATTACGAATGAAAATTCATTGAGAAACTGCATAAATAAAATTCAAAGTTTAGGGGCAGAGAGAATAGTAATAAAGTTGGGAAATTATGGACTTGTATACGCAAGTAATTCTACAAGATTCTTTCTTCCTGCAGTGTTAGTAGAACAAGTAAAAGATCCCACAGGTGCAGGAGATAGTTTTGCAGGCGGATTTATGGGATACTTATCAACTGTAGAAAATTTAACGGAAGAAGAATTTAAGGAAGCTTGTATCTATGGATCAGTTATGGCTTCATTTTGCGTTGAAGAATTCGGGCTAGAACGCCTTTTAACTTTAAATGATAGTGAAATTGAGAATAGAAAAAATCTTTTAATTAACCAAATAAAATATTGAATTTGCCTTAAGGAGAAATAATGAGCGGAAATAATCCAAAGAGTGATATTAAAAATATTGATTTAGCAAGCGAAGGTGGTCTAAGGGCAGAATGGGCATCAAGGGAAATGCCTGTTTTAAGATCAATAAAAGAAAGATTTTTAAAGGAAAAACCACTTGAAGGAATTAAGATTTCTGGGTGTCTGCACATAACAGCAGAAACAGCCAATTTAGTTGATGCATTATCTGCTGGAGGTGCGAACGTTTCAATGTGTGCCTCTAATCCTTTATCTACTCAAGATGATATTGCAGCATATTTAGTTAGCCAAGGAATATCAGTATTTGCAATTTATGGTGAAGATGAAGAAACATATGATAAGCACCTTGAGGCGGTATTAGATGAAAAACCTCATTTAACAATTGACGATGGGGCCGATTTAGTAGCTAAGTTACATGGAGAAAATCATCCTGGATTAGAAAATATAATTGGGAGCATGGAAGAAACAACTACAGGTATTATTAGACTTAAAGCTCTTTCTTCTCAAGGTAAACTCAAATTCCCTGTTATAGCTGTGAATGATTCAGATACAAAACATATGTTTGATAACAGATACGGAACAGGGCAAAGCACGCTTGATGGAATCATAAGAGCGACTAATATATTGATTACCGGAAAGGCTATGGTAATAGTTGGTTATGGATGGTGTGGAAGAGGACTAGCTTCTAGAGCAAAAGGTATGGGGGCTAGAACGATAGTTTGTGAAGTAGATTCAGTTAAGGCTCTTGAAGCAATAATGGATGGGCACGAAGTAATGAAAATGGAAGAAGCCAGTAAGATAGGAGATATTTTTGTTACTGTTACTGGAGGTCTTCATGCGGTAGATAAAGAACATTTTGAGAGTATGAAAAGTGGAGCAATAGTTGCAAATTCTGGCCATTTTAATGTTGAACTTAATTTAGAGGCATTAGACAAGATGACAGAGAGCAAGAGAAGGGTTAGGGATAATGTTGAAGAATATACATTGGAAACTGGAAAGTTAATTTTTGTTCTTGGAGAGGGAAGGTTGGTCAATCTTGCAGCTGCAGAAGGACATCCTCCAAGCGTAATGGATATGAGTTTTGCAAACCAAGCTCTAGCTAGTGAACACATAGTTAAAAATTATAAAAAATTTGAAAACCAAGTTTATACACTTCCAAAAAGTGTAGATCAAGAAATAGCATCCCTAAAAATAAAATCTATGAATATGGGATTTGATACTTTAAAAGACAAGCAAGATAAATATTTAAACAGTTGGGAATTAGGCACTGGCTCAAGTCAGGAGAATTTATAATGGATACCTACCTACTTACATCTGAATCTGTTACTGAAGGTCATCCTGATAAGTTATGTGACCAAGTATCAGATGCAATTCTGGATGAGATAATGAGACTTGACCCAAATGCAAGAGTTGCTTGTGAAACTGCTACTACTACTAATTTGGTAGTTCTGCTTGGCGAAATAACAACTTCTGCACAGATTGATTTTGAGAAGATTGCCAGAGAAACAATACTATTAATTGGTTACGATAATAATGATATTGGATTGGATGGAAAAAAATGCAAAGTTATAACTGCCCTAGGCCAACAAAGTCCTGACATAAAAGCAGGAGTTGATGATTCTTTAGAATCAAGGTTGGAAGATTCTAATAGATTAGGTGCTGGTGATCAAGGAATGATGATAGGCTACGCAACTAATGAAAGCAAAGATTACATGCCATTACCAATATCAATATCTCATTCTTTGACAAGAAGATTATCCGAAGTAAGGAAGAACGGCACTTTGGAATGGGTTAGGCCTGATGGCAAAAGCCAAATTACTATGGAATATAAATCTGATGGAACTCCTCTTAGAATTGATACTGTCGTTATAAGCACACAGCACTCACCTGATGTAACTCAAGAGTTAATAAAAAATGATTTAGAGGAATACGTTTGTAAAGAAACTATACCTGCAGAATTAATAGATAATAATACAAGATTTATCTTCAACCCTTCTGGACAATTTATTGTAGGCGGTCCACATGGAGATGCGGGATTAACTGGTAGAAAAATTATTGTTGATACTTATGGGGGTAGTTGTAGGCATGGAGGAGGTGCTTTCTCCGGAAAAGATTGCACAAAGGTAGATAGGACTGGGGCATATGCAGCAAGATGGGTAGCTAAAAATTGCGTAGCCGCTGGATTGGCTGAAAGAATGGAGGTTCAACTTTCCTATGCAATTGGTATGTCTGAACCAATATCAATACTAGTAGATGCACATGGAACTAATAAAATTTCAATAGATAAAATTATAGATAAGATAAGAGATAATTTCGATCTAAGTCCAGGAGGAATAATTGATGCCCTAAATCTAAGAAGGCCTATATATAAGCAAACAGCTGCATATGGTCATTTTGGAAGAATTGATCTTGATCTTCCATGGGAAAATTTAAATAAAGTAAACGACCTCAGTATTTAATGCAAAAAAATATTTCAAAGCCTACTTTTGGGACAGATGGGTGGAGAGCAAAAATTGATGAAGAATTTAATTTAGATAATTGCATCCTAGTAATAAAATCATTTCTTAAAACCCTTAATAATAAAAATAAAAAAATAATTATTGGTTACGACACCAGATTTTTATCAAAATATATTTCAGAACAGATATCAAAATATATTTCTTACTGTGGCCATAAAGTATTGCTAAGTGCAGCTCCAGTTCCTACTCCCGTAGTAAGTTTCACAGTAAAGAATAAAGGTTTTGATTTTGGGATAATAATTACTGCTAGTCATAATTCATCTATATGGAACGGAATAAAAATTAAGAACTCTCAAGGCCAAAGTATTGATGAAAAAACAGTAATTAATATTTCTGAAAAAATTAATTCTTCGTTGACCGGGAATGATGATTATAACTATCAAAATGATGATATAAAAATTAAAAGCGAAGACTTTATCGAGGAATATTTAAATTCAATTTCAAAATTTATAAATATAGAAAAAATTAAAAAGTCCAAACTAAAAGTTATTATTGACTGTATGTTTGGCACTTCCGCATCTCTTTTAAGTAAAATTTTAAAAGGTGGGGAGTCAGATATTATCGAGATAAATAATGACCAGAATCCAAATTTTCCAGGGATCATTCAGCCCGAGCCTATATCTGAAAATTTAAAGAAACTCATCTCAACTGTTATTGAGTTAAAAGCAGATATAGGATTTGGGTTTGACGCTGACTCAGACAGGGTGGGGCTAATTGATAGTAAAGGAAATTATATTGATGCTCCTTATACTTTCTGTTCAATAGCAGATCATGTATTGGGTAATAGGAAAGAGGTACGATCAATTTGCACAACAGTGTCAATGTCATCCATGATAGATAAAATTGCTACTTACTATGGAATTGAATGCTTCAGAACTAAAATCGGTTTTAAATATGTTGCGCCAGAAATGACTCTAAATAAATCTATACTTGGCGGAGAAGAAAGTGGAGGATATTCATATTCTCCTCATCTAAATGAAAGAGATGGAATAATTAGTGCACTGCTACTTCTAGAGCAATTAGTGGATTCTAAACTTGATTCAAACGAATTGTATATTAATCAAAAGAAAAAATATGGAGATTATTTTTTTAAAAGACAAGATTTAAAAATAGATCAAAATTCAAAAAACAAATTAATAAAATATATTGAAGAATTCAATAATAATAGTTTATTTAATTTAAAAGTTACATCAATAGAAAAGAAAGATGGTTTAAAAATTATTTTGGAAGAAGGTTCTTGGATCCTACTCAGATTGTCAGGAACTGAACCAGTGGCAAGAATTTATTGTGAATCAAAAAATGAGAATAGTGTAAAAGAATTGATATCAAAATTCACAAGTAATATTAAAATCTAAATATTTTGACAGAAGATAGAACAGTAAATAAGCAATTTTGGGAAGTTTTTTTAATCAGAAATTATACTCTGTTATGGCTTTCAAGTTTTCTCTCTATGCTATCCACGCAAATTAGAATAATTTCTACAGGATTTATTCTATATGAAATTACTGGATCCGGACTAAGCCTAGGGATGCTGGGGATAATACAATTATTTTTTCAATTGCCTTCGATTCTTTTCGGAGGGGTTTTTGCAGATTACCTAAAAAGAACAACTTTAATAACAGTAACTCAACTAATAGGAACTTTAGTTGTAGGGTTGTTATCTTATTTTGCTTTTACTGATTCGTTGACTGATTGGCATATATATATTGCGACAGCAATACTTTCAGTAAACTCTACTATAGGAGGACCTGCAAGATCTGCTTTAACAGCTAATCTGGTGCCAAAAAATCAATTAATACATGCGGTTGCTGCAAATACTGCAACAATGCAAATCGGAAGTGTTATAGCTCCTATAATTTTCGGCATTCTAACTGTAATAGTCGGTACTGCCCTTCCTTTGTTTATAGGAAGTATAGCTGCATTTATATCTGCATTGGCTTGCTTTATGATAAAAAGCAATTCTGTCCCATCTCAAAAAAATAAAATGAGTCCAATAAAAAATATTTTAGAAGGCTTCATTTATGTAAAAAACCACCCGATTCTCCCAGGGCTATACTTATTAGATATTGGCGTCACTGTAGTAAGTTTTTATAGACAAATTATGCCTCTTATAGCCGATCGACTTTATAAGGGAGGAGCCGCCGCTGTCTCTCTCTTAACTGCATTTAATTCAATGGGAGCGATTGCAGGTTCATTCTTAGTAGTTTTCTTAACAAAAGTTAAATCTAAAGGAAAATTAGTTTTAGCAGCCACAATGTTATATGGCGTCTTATTGATACTTTTTGGTTTGTCTTCAGGGCTCTTTTTAGGGGCAGTAATTATCAGTCTTCTTGGGGCAGCAGATGCAGTTGGAATGACAGTAAGGCAAGCTATAGTACAACTAACATGTCCAGATAATCTTAGAGGAAGGGCTGTTAGTTTACATTCGGTTGCAGCTATGACAGCAAACAATGTGGGTCATTTTGAAATAGGAGTCGCATCAGATCTAATAGGAGCCAGAAATGCACTAATTATCGGGGGAATAATCTCCTGTATTGTAGTGCTAATTATTTGGAGAACTTTTAAGGGTGTAAGTTCTTATAAACTTGAAGTATAATCTTCAAATGCCTGAAGTAATTACTGTAAGTAAATTAACTAAAAAATACGGAAATTTCAAAGCTGTATCAAATATATCTTTTAATGTAGAAAAAGGTGAAATATTTGGTCTAATTGGTCCAAATGGAGCAGGCAAGAGCACAACTATGCGTAGCATGCTTAATTTTATTTTCCCAACAAATGGAAAAATTTCAGTTGGGGGATTTGACTCGGTAAAAGATTATTTAAAGATACGAAGTATTATAGGGTATTTGCCAGGTGAATTTACTACCTATGACAATATGACGGGCCTTCAATATTTGACCCACATGATGCATTTAAGAAATAAACCTGAAAAGGTTGGTTACGCCAAATCTCTAGCAAAAAAATTTGATTTAGACTTAAATAAAAAAGCCAAGCAACTGTCTAAAGGCAATAAACAGAAAATTGGAATAATACAAGCATTCTGTCATGATCCTGAAATACTAATTCTTGATGAGCCCACAAGTGGCCTTGACCCTTTGAAGCAACAAGAATTTGATGAACTTATTTTGAAGTTTAAGGAAAAAGGTAAAACTATATTTATCTCATCTCACGTTCTCCCTGAAGTAGAAATGCTATGCGATAAAGTTGCGATAATAAAAAATGGAAAAATTGTTGCTGAAAATACTATGGCTCAATTGAAATCAATGGCAATGAACAGATTTGAAATTATATTTAAAAATGAGGTGTCTGAGAGAAAATTTGGAAAATCGATTGGAGTTAAAAATATCTCTAAATCTGGTGAAAAATTTATATTTGATGTTGAAGGTGATGTTAATAAATTTATTAAGAAGATTTCTGAAAATAAAGTAATATCTTTTAGAAGCATGGAGCCTGATCTAGAGGAGATATTTCTATCCTTCTACAAAAAAAATAAGGGTAAAAAATGATGTTGAGTAATATCTTTCTGAAGACACTTTGGGATTTTAAAAAAGCAGCCATTTATTGGTTAGTAGGAATATTTCTACTGGCTCTTTATATAATGTTTGTACTTTCCTCGATTGAACTAGATGCATTTCAAACTATATTCGATAGTTTTCCTAAAGCACTCGTGCAATTTATTGGAGGAGAGTCTGGCATAGATTTAAGTAGTATATCGGGGTTTTTGAATGCTCAAATTTTTACTATAATGGCTCCGATTATGGTCATAGCCGTAGCAGTTAATTCTGGAGGAAAATCCACTGCAAGTGAAGAGACTATAAAAAGTTTGGATATAATTCTCTCTGCTCCTATTTCAAGAGAAAGTTTCATAATTCAAAAAATTTTTTCCATGACTATCAAGACTTTATTTATAGCTATAGTGCATTGGTTATCTTATTTTATTTTGGGAATTGCTTTCGCTCAAACCATCCCAAATGAAGGATTGGTGGCTATATGTTTTAACTTATTTTTAATGGGCATCTCATTCGGCATGATATCTATATTTATTGGAACTTTAAGTGGCAACGCATCTCAAGCAGTTGGTATTGGTGGAGCACTGGCATTGATATCATATTTAATTGCAAATATTGCCCCATTAGTTGACTCCCTTAATAACACAAAATACTTCTCTTTATTTTATTACTACAAAGGCTCCGATCCTCTTAAGACTGGCTTTCATACTTGGCACTGGGCACCATTTTTAGCCATAACCCTTATATTCTTCATATTATCAATTTATCAATTTAGAAAGAGAAACTTACTTTAAAGTTACTCATTTCTCAATGCCATTATAGGATCCAATCTCGATGCTCTAAATGCAGGATAAACTCCACTTACTAAACCTATTGCAAATGAAACAGCAAAAGCAACAAAGATGCTCCAAGGTTGAATTACAGTTCTCAAAGTAAACTCATCAAAAGTAAATTGTCCATCTAAAATAAATGAAATGATTACCCCTATAATAATTCCAATGATTCCGCCTAAAGAACTAAGGGTCAATGCTTCCCAAACAAACTGTTTTATTATATCGCTTTTGGTTGCTCCCACCGCCCTTCTAATTCCTATTTCTCTGGTCCTTTCTGTTACTGATACCAACATTATATTCATTACCCCTATTCCCCCTACAGCTAGAGAAATACCAGCAATGCCTCCAAGTAATAGAGATAAAATATTAGCTATTCCAGAAAAAGCTTGTAACAAATCTTTCTGACTTTCTATAATAAAATCTGGAGAATTTACCTTATGTCTATCCATCAAAATTTGAGAAATTAATTCTTTTATTCTTGATTCATCAGCGTCTTCTGAGGTTTGTATAATTATATTATTAACATTCGTCTCTCCGGTAGGATTTTTTATAAAACTTATCCTCGCTTGCAAAGTAGATACCGGGATGAATACTGCATTATCCTCATCTACTCCAACTGAAGCGCCTTTTTCAGAAATTACCCCAATTACCCTAAAATTAAAAAGGATTCTTCCTCCAGCTATAGAAATTCTTACATTCTTACCAATTGGGGAATCTTCAGGAAATAACTGCTCTGAAATTGTATGCCCAAGAACGATATTTAAAGATTTTTTTTCAACATCATTCTCATCTATAAAGCGGCCCTCTCTCATATTTAATCTTCTTATTTCTGAATACGATAATTCAGTTCCTACAACTTGAACTCCTACATTATTTGATGAGGTTATGGCTTGAGCTCCAAAATCAATCATTGAGGTCACTTTTTCAACTTCAGAAATTTGAGAGTCTATTATAGCTTGGCCATCCTCACGAGTTAGCGTGATTGCAGATCCTGCAGCACCTTTTTGTCCACCCTCCTCAGATGATCCTGGCTCAATAAAGATTAGGTTTGTTCCGAGTTGATTTATCTCATCTAAAACACCCTTAACAGCGCCTTGCCCAATAGCCATTAAAACAATAACAGAACTTACACCTATTATTATCCCGAGTGTTGTAAGAAGGCTCCTTAAACCATTTGAAGCAATAGCTCTTAATGAAATTAATATCAGATCTTTTAAGCTCATTTATTTAACTTATCTTTGATTATTTTTCCATCACTAATAAGTATTGTCCTATCAGTGAAGTCTGCCACTTCAGATTCATGAGTAACTATAATTACTGTTATTTTTTCTTTTCTGACTAAATTTTTTAGGATGCTCATTATTTCTTTGCCAGTTTTTATATCAAGTGCTCCTGTGGGTTCATCGGCTAAAACAACCCTAGGGTCCACAACCAATGATCTTGCAATTGAAACTCTTTGTTGCTGCCCACCACTTAATTGATTTGGTTTGAAGTCAATCCTGTCTATAAGACCAACCATATCTAGTGCTTTTGCAGCTTTCAATCTTCTATCTTCAATATTCTGATAGATTAAGGGTAACTCCACTTGCTCAAGAGCGTTTAATCTTGGAAGCAAATTATAACTCTGAAAAACAAATCCAAATAATAGACCTCTAAGTAAAGATCTTTGATCATCATTAAGTTCAGACACATTACTATCTTGTATAAAATAATCTCCTGAAGTTGGATTATCAAGACAGCCTAAAATATTCATTAGTGTTGTTTTGCCTGAACCAGATTGGCCCATTATAGATATAAATTCACCTTGATCAATTTCTAAATTCACAGACTTTAATGCGTGAACATTTTCAGCCTCAGTTTCGTAAATTTTATCAATGTTTTTTAAATCGATCATCTATTGACCCGCACCACCTTTAAATCCTGAGGATCTACCTGGTGGACCTCCACGTGAACGAGGTGGCTCTTTATCTTCAATTACTGATTCTTTTATATCCGTTTTTGAATCTTTTTCACTAACTTTGTACTCTATGATAATTAAATCACCTTCGGTTACCCCTTCGGTTATAGAAGTTCTAATTCCGTCTGATTCTCCTGTTGTCACTTTAACTTCTATTTCTTCATCTAATAATGATTTCTTTACATAACTTTCTTTGCTTTTTCTTGTAATTGCTTTTGAAGGAATCATTATTAAATCTTCCTTAAGATCTTTAAGGAGAATCACATTGGCTCCCATTCCTGCAGAAGGCATTTTGGAAGGAGCAAATTGTTCTACCAAGGCCATAATAGGATTAGATCCAAGCCCTGCCATAGTTGACCTAGGCATACAACCTGATTTCATAACTTTCTCAACAACATCAGGAGATATATTACTTACATCAAAATCATTCCCTAATTGCTTCCTAATACATTCTAAATCTAGATTGGATGGATCTATTCTCTGAGGACTAAAAGAATTATTCTGAGGAGAAATAAAACTTGCTAATTCAGAGGATCCAGATATTCCTGATGCATATTTAGCTAATTCAGGTAGAGCGACAGCAATTTCTCTTGTTTTTAAAATTTCCGCTTCTACAGGATAAGATACAATGCCTTGAGTTATATTTGGAATTATGCTGACATTTGAAATTTTCACAACATATGGCTGATCAGGCAAAGAGTCAAATAATGCTATTCCATATAAACCTTCATCAATTCCTTCAACATCTGATTCAGATATTGCCAAGTCAACCGATATAGAAGTAATGTCACTAATTACACCAAGCAGAGTATTCGCTCCTACTTTATCCCCTACAGAAACATTAATTGAGCCTATAACTCCATCTCTCGGAGATTTAATCTCAAGAGAATCTAAGATATTTTGATTTTCTTGAACAGATAATTCAGCAGAATATACAACTTGTTTCTGCTTATTTATTTGGAATTCTGAAACTCCTGCAAGTATATCTTTTTCTGACTGAACAGCAGAATCTAAAGAAGCCTGGGATGAGAGGATAGACACATTAGCAGTATCTATTGATAATTGAGCTTGCAATATATCCCTTTCAGAAGGGTTAAGTAATGAATTTAAGTTAGATTTGGCAGTTTCTAAATTACTCTTAGCAGTTAAAACTGAGGATTCAGAAGTTTCTAAATTACTCTTAGCAGTATCTAGACTACTCAAAGCATTGGTATAAGTAGAATTAGCTAATAATATAGCTTTAGTAGTGGTTATTCTTGCGGTGGTTGGATCATTTTCACTTTTTATATCATCCAATAATCTAGATCTATTAGTTTCCGTCAGGGGTAAGTCGGCCGTTGAACAAACTGGGGCCTTCTCGTCAGCAAAAGGAGGGTCAGTCAATAAAGTTTCACAATAAGAATTTTGAGAGTTTAATAACTCAACGTAAGCATTATCAATAGAATTTTGAGCTGATACTATAGAACTTTGTGCGGAAACTATAGAACTTTGTGCAGAAACTACATTTGCTTCTGCGGAAACTACATTTGCTTCTGCGGAATTAACTTGAGATAAATCTGGTTCTACTAATTTATCTAAAGCGATTTCAGCATTTTTAAGTTGCTGTTTAGATGATTCTAACTGTTGCTGGGCACTTATTTTAGACTGACTTGCATTCAGTTTTTCAGAATCAGTTGGGCTATCTAATAACTCATCTAGAGTAATTTTTGCTTGATTTAAGTTAGATCTAGAAATTTCCAAATTTCTCAAGGCGGTATCTTTATCAAAAGTAATAATAACTTCACCTTCTTTAATTTCGTCTCCTGCTGAAAACTTAACTTCATATACTTCACCTGTTGAATCAGAATATAAATTTGATTGTGCTCCAGCTTTTGCTGTTCCTGATGAAGTTAATGTAGTTGCCATATTTCCTTTTTCTGCAACTACTACTTCTTGTTCAAATAGGACTTCATCTTCAGAGGAATTAAATAAAGCAAAAATATCAAAGTAGAAAGCGGTTATTAATATTACTACTCCAAATACTATTCCTGAAGTTATAAAAGGAAATCTTCTCTTTTTTGAAGCTAAAAGTTCTTCTATTTTTGTCTCTGACTTACTTGGCATATATTTATCCCTTTACTATAAGAATTATTTGAGGCATTAAATTTGTTTAAATTCTATTAATATCTAATAGTATTTTATCATTCAATTAATCTAAAATGTAACTTGTTACATTAATTTTGTGTTATTTATGAGTACTTGGAATTCCATAAGAAAAACTATACATGAAATGAATGCTCCACCTATCATGAGGAGCATCTATGATCTTTTTATTGGGTCTTTGAAGAAGTTTGCGATAGATGATGGAACTTATCTTGCCGCTGGAATGTCATATTACATTTTCTTCTCTGTATTTCCTTTTTTATTAGGTCTATTAGCTTTCTTAGGCATGTTTTTTAACCCAGAAAAAGCTGTAGATTTAGTAAAAGATGTTCTCGAAAGGCATTTACCAGGAATAGCAGACAGTCCATTAGTGTATGACAATTTGAAATTCGTTGATTTTAATAGAGGTTTAATTGGTGCAATTGCGGTTATTGGATTGCTTTGGACTGGAAGTGCAGTGTTTGGGGCACTATCTAGGATGATGAACAGGATTTGGAATATTCAGGATAAGCGTTCCTTATTTAGAAGGAAGTTTACCGATATGCTTTTCACAATAACTATAGGTCTTGTTCTTTCTACAAATATTCTTATTGAGGCAATATATGCAATAGTAGGAAGTTCAGTAGGCATAGAATCTGCTGGTGCGGATCAAACAAATCTTATAGAAAATTTATGGACTTTTACTACAATTCACATACTTCCACCTCTATTAAGTATTGGGGTATTTGCTTTCATCTATAACGTGATACCACAAAGAAAAATGAAATTTAAAGAAAGTCTTTTAGCTGTAATATTGGGAGCAATGGTATTTGAATATAATAAATCTCTTTTCGTTGCATATATAGCTAATTTTGGTAATTTTGATATGGTTTATGGAACTATCTCAGCAGTAATTATACTACTATTATTCGCGTATATATCATCTATAATTGTAGTCTATTTTGCAGAAGTCAGTAATGTTTTCTCTACTATGAGGAGCAAGGGTAGGTTTAAATTAAGAAAAGAGATTCTTTTTTCTAAGGGTGGGTTAAAGCGAATATAATAGTAATTCTAAATATTGATATGCAAAAAAAAGTTACCTCTTAGATAAAAAATACTTAAGGTCTAATAAAAAAGCGATCCTGTGCTTCCATAAAAAAACAGAAGCAAAATAGACAGAGTAGGTAAATCTAAAAACATTTAAGAAATTATTTTTAATTCCCAAATGATAAATTATTTTGAAAAAAATTATTAAATTAGGAATATACATCTCAAAAGTTATATTTTTTTTTGCGCGACTTCTTAATCGATTAGTCCTAAAAAAATATTTTTCTTTCCAATCAGAAAAAGGCTTTTCTTTAAAAACTCTTCTTTTTCTAAGAGGCTGATCAATTCTAATAATTTTTCCATATTGAAAAATCTCGTATATTAATAAAACATCAGGCCAAAGAACATTTGAAAAAATACCTGTTTTAGATAAGTATTTTTTATTAAATACTCCATACACCATATCTCCGCTTCCTATAATTTTCCAAGGAAGGTCTAAATAATATTTTATATTGACATCTTTTCTTTCAATTCCAACTTTTTTATGGTCAGTAGTAGTATTTCCATCTTCATTAATATGCCCTACAGATGTAAAAATTAGTGAGAAATCTTGATTATATTCTTTAATTTTTTCATGAATGGTTTCAAGATAATTTTCTTCCAATATATCGTGTGATCCAGCCCACATAAAATAATTAGATTTTGAATATTTAAAAGCTAAATTAAAATTCACATACATTCCTAGATTTTCAGAATTTCTATAAACTTTAACTCTTTTATCTGATTCAAATTTTTTCAAAATTTCATATGTGCCATCTTCAGAATGATTATCAACAATTATTAATTCAAAATACTTAAAAGATTGGCTTAATATGGAATTTACTGTTTCAGAAATAAATTCTTCATCATTGTAAACTGGCAAACCTATTGATATTACTGGATCCATTTATCTAACTATTTTTACTTCTGGCAGAGGTATAATAAATTCCCCACTATACTTATATTTATTTTTTATTTCAGAAATTATTTCTTCAACAAAATTCCATGAAAAAATAAAAATTGCGTCTGGATTGTCTTCTATAATGTCTTCTGGATTTTTTATAACTATATTTGTACCAGGAATATACTTGCCTTGTTTTAAAGTAGATTTATCATAAGTTTTGTCAATCAAATCTAAATCTAAAAAATTAACCATTGTTGTTGCTTTTGCAGGAGCTCCATACCCAATAACCTTCTTATTATTATTGTTTAATTCGGACAGTAAGTTGGTTATTTCTAATTTCATATCTTGAACTCTAAAGCAAAATTTATCTAGATAATCTGAGTGAATTTTTATTTTTTTCTCTTCTTGGAGGATTTTATTTACTGATTCTTTTATTCTTCTATATCCATAATGAGAAGCCTTTATATTTAATTGGCCGTGGTGGACATCAACAATTTCAGCATCAAAAATATCTAACTCATACTCATTAAAAATTCTCACCATGTTAGTCAAAGACCAATATGAAAAATGTTCATGGTAAATTGTGTCAAAAGCATTGCCATCTATTAAAGATCCTAAATAATGAACCTCAATTACAATAGTTCCTTCTTCTTTTAATAATAATTTTAAGCCTTTAACAAATTCACGGATTTCTGGTGTGTGGGCAAAAGTATTAGTTGATATAATAAAATCTGCTTTTCCATATTCCATTTCAATATCTTTTGCTGTATTAGAATTAAAATATTTATTTATAGTTTTAATCCCCTTTTTATTTGCACAATCTGCAAGATTTTCTGCTGGATCTACTCCTAAAATATTAGGTGTATACTTTATTGCATTCTCCAAAAAAGTCCCATCATTTGAGCCAATATCAATTAAAAAACTTGATTGTCCTAAAGAATAATTTTTTCTGAGTCCAGAAATTATATTCTTAAAATGGGCAACCAATGTAGTTGAGTTAGATGGTGTATATAAATAATTTTCAAAAATCTGATTCTCATCTACTCGATCTATGATTTGAATATGACCGCACTGACCTTTGCATCTACCTAGCACTAAAGGGATCCTAGAGGAACTTAAAGAATTCTTTTGTTCATTTTCAAGATTATTAGCTACTGAAGACAATCCAAGATCAAGGATAGATTCAACATCATTATTTTCACATAAAATACATCTAGTCATAGTAATTCTTATTTTTTATAATCCAATTTACTGTCTGATCTATCCCTTTGTTAAGTTCTATCTTCGGGGACCAATCTAACTGTTTGATTGAATTATTTATATCTGCTCTCATATAAGAAATTTCTTCGTCATTATCGTAATGATATTTAATATCAATTTTATACTCTAGTATTTTTGCTAATTTATTAACAATAAACTCAATAGATGTAGCATTACCAGAACCAATTTCTAAAAAATTAGCCTCTACTTTATTTGAAAATATTGATTTAATAATTGCATCTACCACATCATCAATATGAATAAAATCTCTTTTCGAATTGGGTGATTTAATTTCAATTTCTTCATTTCTAATCATTTTTAAAGCTATTGATTGAATAAGTCTAAATTTGTAGTCGTATTGACCATAAGGAGTGAAAAGTCTTAACTCAGTACCATTAAAATTTAACCTTTCCTTATTTTCATTAAATATACGAGAAGCCTCCACTTTGCTCTGCTGATAATTTAGATTATCTTTGCTGTCATTTCTTAGGCTCGCTGCTCCAGAATTAATAAAAATTATTCGACTGTTAATTAATGAATCTTTTATTATTTCAATAAAATTTTCCAAGCCTAGGCAATTTATATTCCTATGATCAGAAATGTCTTTTGGTGGAGGATAATACCTTGTTGAAATCATATAAACAATCACGTCTGGTTTAGTTATATGGATAACATCTTTTAAGGAATTTTTATTAGAAATATCTAACTTATAAAGATTAGAATCTTTAATCAATTTTGGTTTACTAGAGTGATAAGTAGAAAAAACTTCATATTCTGAAATTAAATTTAACTTAGAATGTAAATTAATTCCTACAAATCCAGAACCTCCTAGCAATAATAATTTCATTAATCCCAACTGAACTCTATTTTATCTATATCAATTGAATCACTTTCGGAATCATCGTGTTCAAGGTCAGTAATATTGACCAATAAATTATTATTTTCAATTCCTTTAAAGGCAAACCAGTTGCCAGGCGGCACTGTAATGATTTGATGATTTGATTTAGATAATTCCATAATTATTGGGTCATTATCAAAATCATCTTCAAAAATTACCAATTTAATCTTCCCGATTGGCACAATAAAATTGCAAGTTTGAACATTATGCTTAATCCAGCCTTTAATAAAATTATTTTTTACTTCGGAAAAATAGACTTCTTTTACATCAAAATCATTCATTTCAGATTTTAAGAAGCCTTTAATTAAGTCCCCATTATTACTCTCTATAATAGAAATCTTCCTGAAATGAACATTTTTGCCTAACTTGCCCAATTCATACCTCTTTTTAATGCTAATTTTTCATAACTATTAATTTGGTTAATCGAATAGTCAAGCATTTCATCTTTATCTGAATAAAATTTTTTATACCAACCTATGGTTAAATCTATCATTTCTTCATAATTTAAAAGTGGCCCCCAACCTAATTCTTTTTTTGCTTTACTGCAATCCAATTGCAAAAGAGATGCTTCGTGAAAATTTGAAACTTCACTGATTTGAAAAGATTCCTCAGGATTCTTAAAACCCCATACTTTTGACATATCTAAAATTAACTCAGATACATTTTTCTTATTTTCTTCATTAGGTCCAAAATTTAAATTTACTCCATTATTAACTTCATCTTTTAATAGTTTCTGAGCAAGCATTAAATATCCGCTTAATGGCTCGAGAACATGTTGCCATGGCCTTGTAGATCTTGGACTTCTTATAGAAATGAGTGAATCATTGCTCCAGGATCTAATTGCATCTGGAACTATTCTATCTTTGCCCCAATCACCACCACCTATAACATTTCCTGCTCTAGTAGTAGAAATTTTAGAACCTAGGGAGTTGCCTTTAAAGAAAGAGTGAAAATAGGCCTTGAATACTAATTCTGCAGCACCTTTAGATCCACTATAAATATCCTTGCCCCCTAATAAGTCTTCTTCATTATATCCGCGTTCAAGTTCAAGATTGTCATAACATTTATCACTAGTAATAATTACACCAGTAGTTTTTTTATTATTATTTCTTATTAAATCTAATACATTTGCGGTGCCTATTATGTTAGTTTGTAAAGTATTTAGAGGATCTTCATAGGATTCAGATACTAATGGTTGAGCAGCCAAGTGGAACACTATATCAGGATTATACTCAAAAGCTTTACTCAAACCATCTATACCTAAAGAGATATCATATTCAAAATAATCTTCCATATATTCTCTAATATTTAACTCATTAAACATTGAAGGGTTAGAAGGATGATTATTAGATATTCCAATAACCCTAGCCCCAAGTTTGATTAACCACAATGTCAACCAACTTCCCTTAAAGCCAGAATTTCCAGTAACTAAAACAGTTTTGCCTTCAAATAGATTATTAAACATTATCGCCTAACCATATAAATTTTTTTTCAACACATAATTTTTCTAAATATTCTTTCTCTCTTATGCCATCCATACATTGCCAAAAACCATGATGCTTATATGCAAATAATTTTTTTTCCTTAGAAATGTCACTTAATGGTCCATATTCTAAGTCACAATTCTCACTAGAATTAATATATTTAAATATTTCTTTAGAAAATATAAAGAAGCCTCCATTTATATAACCTCTTTGCATTTGTGATTTTTCTTGAAATTCTCTGACAAGATTTCCTGATATTTCCAAAGCCCCAAATCTTGATGGAGGTCGTACTGCTGTTACGGTAGCAATTCCTGCATTTTCACGATGAAATTTTATTAAATCAGTCAAATTAATATCTGAAACTCCATCACCATATGTAAGATGAAATTCATTAGTGTTCACATATTTTTCTACTCTTTTTAATCTTCCCCCTTTAAGGGTTTCTAGGCCGGTATCTATAAATTCAATATCCCAATCCTGAGGGTTATCTTTAAACCATTTTTCTATTATCTCGCCCTTATAACCTAAAGGTAATATGAATCTATTAAAATTGTATTGAGAATAAATCTTCATGATATGCCACAATATTGGCTTTCCACCTATTTCTATCATTGGCTTGGGTTTTTCAGTGGTTTCTTGACCCATTCTAGTCCCCTTGCCACCGCAAAAAATTATAACGTCCATGGTCAGATAATCTCGCTTTCGATTTTTTTCATTTGTGGTTCAATATTAATTATTTTTGAGTTAGGTCCAATTATACAGTTAACAATATTAACATTCTTAAGAACTGAGCCTTCCATTACCACTGAATTATTTATTGAAGAATTTTCAATAATCGAATTTGATCCAATTGAAGAAAAATCATTAATTTTAGATTGTTTTATATTTACGTTTGCTCCAATGAATACTGTTTTATCTAATCCTGACCCGGAAAAGTTGGATCGATTTGATGAAGTATTGGTGTATATTTCTCTGTTGGCTTTCAAAAAATCATTTAAATTTCCTGTATCAATCCACCATCCATCAATAATTTTAGAATAAACTTTCTTTCCTTCTAAAATTAAACTTTGTATTGCGTCGGTTATTTCGTACTCTCCCCTTTGAGATAAATTTATTTTTTCAATGCTCTTGAAAATTTCATTAGTAAAGCAATAAATTCCGGTTACAGCATATTTTGATGGAGGATTTTTTGGCTTTTCAACAATTTTCATAACTAAATTGCCCCCATTAATTATCGCTACCCCAAATCTTGATGCATCTTTAACTTGTTTTAGCGCAATAGTTGTTGCATTATTTTTTTTGAATTCTTGATAAACTTGACTCAGGCCAAATTCAAATAGGTTGTCTCCTAAGTAAAGTAAAAAATTATCTTTTCCAATAAATGATTGGGCAGACTGAACTGCATGCGCTACTCCAAGTTGTTCCTTTTGAATAATTAAATGAAATTTAAAATTATTCTTAAATTCATTACGCATAAAATTTAAAATTTCATCATGATTTTCTTGAGAAACTACTATTCCAACTTCCTTTATGTTTATTTTTTCTAATTCGTTCAAAATATAAAGTATGGTTGGCTTGCCTCTTAGTGGAAGTAGTGGTTTACATATTTTGTCAGTAACTGGCTTTAGTCTAGTACCTTTACCCGCAGCAAGTATCAAAGCTTTCATAATATTAAGAATAGGTCTAATTTATATTTCATTGTAATATATCCCTAGATATATAAAGAAATATAACTTCATGCGTCAAAAAGAATATATATTAGTCAATTTAAGAAAATATAAAGGGCAAACTTTTTTTTCATCATTCTTAATGATCACTTCAGGATTATTAGATGCTGCAGGACTTGCATTAGTTGTTCCAACTATAAATATCCTTCTAGGATTTGAAACAAATAAAGACGAAAATATAGTTACATCAACATTCAAAAATGTCTTTGAATCTATAGGTATAAATTACTCCTTAAGGTATGTATTGGGTTTTACTGCAATAATAATGCTTGCCAGGAGTATGTTTATCTTTTTTCAAGGAGCTTATGTTGGAAGGTTAAGATATAGATATATTGCAAATATTCAAAAGAGATTCTTTAATAAATTACAAAAAAGTGATTGGGAGAGTTTTAAATCCATATCTCAGGCAAATTTAATTAATGTAATTACGCTGCAATCTTCAAGGTCTGGAGGTGCATTTACAAACTATTTGCAATTTGTATCTAATCTAGGAATAGTATTTTTTTATTTAATTACTTCCTTTGTAATTTCGTGGAAAATAACTCTATTTGCTTTGAGTTGCGGAATACTGGTTTCATTTATTTTTTCTTTCTTGACATCCATATCTAGAAAATTAGGATTTAAGCAAAATGAGATAGGTTTGGACCTTTTAAAAAATTTAAATAATTCATTCATGTTATCAAAATATATAAGAATTCATGGAAAAGTTAAGGAAACAAGTGAGAATGTTGAAGAAGGTATAGAGAATTCTAGTGAGAATCATTATAAGATGTCAGTTATTGATTCTATTTTCCTTTCTACTTATGAATATGCATTTATTGGATTTTTACTTCTTGGGCTTCTAGTTTCTACAAGATATTTTGACATTGATCAAAATGCTCTAGCTTTATTGACACTTATATTTTTTAGACTATTCCAAAAAACAAAGTTAACCCAACAATCTCTGCAATTTATGAATAAAAATCTTCCTGCTCTAGAAGCAGTCAACAAAGAGTTTTCAAATATAAAGGAATCTAAAATCAAATGGGGAACTAATGAGTATGATGGAATCAAATCCGGAATAGAATTAAAAAACATATCTTTTAAAAGAGGTAAAGAATTTATTATTAAGGACTCTTCTATAAAAATTGAGTCAAACAAAACCACTTTGCTAGTAGGACCTTCTGGGTCGGGTAAAACCACTTTAGTAGATATTATTTCTGGCTTAATAGAAATTGATGATGGCCAAATCCTATATGACGGGGAAAACTTATTCAGCTACAAAGAAGATGAGTTTAAATCAAAAATATCTTATGTAGATCAAAATCCACCTTTATTTAATACGACTATATTAAATAATTTTCTAATATCTAATCCAAGTATAAATATGAAAGAAATTGCTGCCATTTGTGAGAAATTAAAGATTGATGAAAAAATTAAATCTTTGCCCCAAAAATATAATACCGAGGTAGGTGATTTAGGAAATAAATTGTCTGGAGGAGAAAAGCAAAGAATCTGCTTAGCTAGAGCATTAATTAACTATCCTGACTTATTAATTTTAGATGAGGCGTTTAGTCAACTTGACTCAAAATCTAAAGAGCCTTTAATAGAAACAATTAAAGAACTGAAAGAGAGTACAACAATATTGATTGTAAGCCATAATATTGACGCTCTAAGACTTGCAGATAAGGTAATTGAATTGAAAGACGCTAAATTAAAAATCAAACCAAAGAATACAGATTTCGTAAAATATTTTGGTGCCGAGGGCGAGAGTCGAACTCGCACGCCCTAAGGCAAAGGATTTTAAGTCCTTCGTGTCTACCATTCCACCACCTCGGCTAGATGTGGAGGCGACGGGCGGATTCGAACCGCCGAATAGAGGTTTTGCAGACCTCGGCCTTAGACCACTTGGCTACGTCGCCATAAAAGATAATTAGTTTAATTTATTGAAAAGAAAACGTAAAATAAATTTATGATATCTGTTGATAAATCAGGCAAGGATACAGAGGTATATAAAAACTATTTAAGAATACTTCCATTTTTTAAAGATCTAGTCTATGAAAATAAGGCTTCAATAAGCGAATATTGGGCCGAGGAAGTATCTGGGTTTGAGTATATTTTTGATTCTTCACATTTAATCATTAATAAACTAAGGCACCATTGTTATCATTTAACCGGTGAATTTCCCTATCCTTATAGAAGTCATCACAAGTTTAGGTCAAAGCAATTTTTTGAGAAACTTAAATTACTGGAATCAACATCATTAGTAGTAGATAAAAATTTAGATTTATTAGTTTCTGAGCCAGAAATATTAGGTGGATTTGGATTCAAAATAGAAAATAAATATGTAAATAAAGATACATTAAAATTTTATGAGTGCATGATAGCCTTGCAAAAATCTAATTTAATTGATGCTAACAATAATAATAAAGAGTCTGTAATTTGCGAGATCGGCGGAGGTTGGGGTGGATTCGCACACTGTTTTTGTACTATTTTTCCAAATACTAAATATGTAATTGTAGACTTACCTAATACGTTAATTTTTTCTTACTTATTCCTTTCAGAATTATTTCCTGCCAAAAAGGTAAAATTATTTAATTATGAGGCTGAATCAACTGAAGAATGCGATTTCTTATTAATACCTAATACAGAGTTTGATAAGTATGAAGGAAGTATAGATGGGGCTATTAACATATGTTCATTTCAAGAAATGACATCTACCCAGGTATCAGATTATGTAAATAAACTTCACGATATGGGGTCTAAGTTTATATATTCATTAAACAGAAATTTGAATAAAAATAATCTTTCATTAAAAAATACAATTAATGATCATATTTCTGAAAAATTTATTGTAGAAAAAATAGACATTCTCAATATTCCATATACAGAATTAAATGTAAATCAAATGAAAACTTCAAAAATTAATTTTATAAAAAATATTCTCAAATTAATTACAGGAAAGAAGAAGAATAAATTTACTTCAGAAAACGATTATCAACATTTAGTGGGAAAATTATAGTGGTTGGTGCCGAGGGCGAGGCTCGAACTCGCACGCCTTTGAAGGCACAGCGCCCTCAACGCTGCTTGTCTACCAATTCCAACACCTCGGCGAATTTAGGTGGCAGGAGCGGGAGGATTCGAACCCCCGACCTAAGGTTTTGGAGACCTTCGCTCTACCAACTGAGCTACGCTCCTAAATAATTCGGTGTTAACAAAACTTTAAATAGAAAAGAACATTCTATCAACTTGATCAAAAAATAATCAATAAAAAAAGGAGTGGCTGCAAACCACTCCTTCTAAAATTGTATTAAATTTTTAAAATTATAAAGCCTTTTTTCCTTTTTCATTGGTTCTTATTCTTATAGCATCATCAACTTTTGATATAAAAATTTTACCATCCCCTATAGACTCCTTTTCAGATTTAGCGCCACTAATCAGAATATCAATAACTTTATTTTTTAGATCGTCAGAAACCACTGTAGTGATTAAAGTCTTAGGTATAGCTGACCTCGTAATTGTTGATGTCCCTCTACCTGTCAATACTTCAACGCCTTTCTGGTTTCCTTTACCAGTTACATTAAGCATGAAATAGCCGCCAACCCCTGCTTCCTCAAGCGCCAACCCAATTGAACTAGCCATTTCCGGTCTAATAATTGCCTCTATTTTAATCATATATTCCTTCTGTTTTGTTTATTTTTTCTTTAATTATAGTATTTATATGTCTGGGGAGCGAAAACTCGCCCCCCAGAACACTAAGAATGAAAAGAGTCAAACAAGATGGATATTATTATCAAACTTATTTCATTTCTTAATTAATTTCTTAGTCAGCACCATCGGCTATATATCCGCGTTCACCATGGATATTTACGTCTAGCCCAGCCAATTCAGTTTCTTCCGGTTCTTGTAAGCCCAAGCCAGGTATTACATCTAATACTTTAAGTATAATAAATGTCACAACTGCTGAGTATGCAAATGTAGCCAATATTGTAACTAATTGCTCTAAAACAATTGCTCCATTTCCTTCAATTAAACCTTTTACGCCACCTATTGCTTCAGCAGCGAATACTCCAGTCATTAATGCTCCCCATGCTCCACCTACTCCATGAACACCAAATACAACTAAGGCATCATCAATTCCTGATTTTTCCATCCCCATTGCAGCTAAGTAGCAGACAATACTTACAGTCAAGCCAATCATTAGCGCTCCTCCAACATCTACCCATCCACAAGCGGGTGTAATAGCTACTAGACCAGCTACTGCACCTGTTGCAGCACCTACTGCACTCATTTTTCCAGTATGAAGTCCACTAATTACAAGCCAGGTTAACGCTGCCATTGCAGCAGCAGTATTAGTAGTTAAAAATGCGTTTGCAGCTACTCCATCTGCAGCCAATTCACTACCTGCGTTAAATCCAAACCATCCAAACCACAGCAAAGATGCTCCTAAAATAACATAAGGTACATTATGAGCAACAATAGTTCCTGCTGCTCCACCTCTTCTTTTTCCTACCATCCATGCTGCAACTAATGCAGCAGCTCCTGCGTTAAGATGTACTACTGTTCCACCAGCAAAATCTAGGGCTCCTTGGTCCCCAAATACTCCTTGGCTTATCCAGCCTCCACCCCACACCCAATGACATACTGGAGCGTAAACTAAAGTTACCCACAAAGTTATAAAGATCAAATAAGTAGAAAATTTAAATCTTTCTACAAATGCACCCGTAATTAGAGCGGGAGTAATTATTGCAAACATCCCCTGAAAAATCACAAACATTATATCTGCAGCAGGATCAGTTGAGGTCATATTTATACCATTTAGTAAAAAGTGACTAAAATCTCCAATAAAAGCGTTGCCTTCTCCGAATGCAAGACTATAACCCCATAATACCCATATAACAGGCATAAGGGCCATTGCAGCAAAAGAGTACATCATAGTGCTAACAACATTTTTAGCTCTTACAAGACCTCCATAAAAAAAAGCAAGGCCCGGCGTCATAAGTAACACCAAAGCGGAAGCGACCATCATCCAGGCCATACCTCCAGAATCAAATTCAGGCATAATAATATCCTTTCTATTAATTTATCTTAAGTGCTTAATTTATTGTTTTTGGAGGGAGAAAATGTTTCTTGAAATTAAATAAATGTTACTATTATGTTACAGAAACCTTATTTTTTGACGTAATTTGGAAATATTCATAACTTTTTTGACGAAATAAGCAAAGATAAGTAATAACAAGCTACTAACTTCGAACCTCATAGCTCCACCACTACAACTTCCTTTTGATTCCTTGTTTATATTTGAAGAACCAGATAAATCATCTTTATTGTCAAAAATTGATATCCCAAGTTCTTCTTTCCATTGAGCTTCCAAGTCTTTCAAAGAAAACCCAAAGGAAGAAATAAAGCTATCATCTATAGATTTTTTATCAGAAATCTCATCCATTAACTTAATCATAGAGCCTTCAGGAAAATTATTTATTAAAAATTCAACAAAAGACTTTGATTGTCCATAGGCAACTAAAGTTAAATTTGGATTCCCAGGAAATCTGTTTAAAGAACTAAATGGAAATAATCTACCTGTATCAATAGCCCATTCTAAATACCTTTCATAACCCTGATCCTGCTCTATATTTCCATATTCAGCTAGACCTTCATTCAGCCATAGCGGGACTCCTAAATAAGAAGATTTAGAAGCTCTTGCTACAATCACATGAGTAATTTCGTGGGTCGATACTCCTAACGCAGATCTTGATCCTCCATCAACTAACACTACATTTTCAGTCGCAAATGCTTGACCTTCAGTGATTAATGAACTTGCTTGAGTTTCGCTCTTCTTTACCACTACATCAAACATCTCAGAATAATTGTTGTACATCATTACTGATATCTTTTCGTTTTCTTCTACACCTAGTAGTCTTGAAATTTTATTTACAGACTCTTCGCATGCTTCTAACATCTTTTTTGCTCTTCTAGAAACTGGACCATGATAGTAAATCGTGACTATATCCCCTTCAACTTTTTCCCATTTAAATCTTGAATCTAAAAATGTCTGTTCCTTTTTTTCTGTTTTATAAGAAGAGCCGTCTTTAAAAAAAACTTCAAAGAAATAAGTCAATTTACTGCCTGGAGGTATATATCTAGATGATTGCTCAGTTGAAAAAAAATATTTAAGAGATTCGCCATTTGAATAATTGTCTAAATCCAAATATTCATACTGAAAAGACTTCCTACCTTGGACCTTAAACTTAACCTGAATATCTTCAATATTTTCTCTGTTTAAAACATCAATATTAAATTCAATTCCCATAGGTATAAGAGATTTTGCTGAATCATTGTTAACTATAGTTTGATCCGCACTTAAATAGTTTATATTAACGAAAAACACTATCAAAAAAATAAATAAATAATTTGATTTCCTCATCTATTTCCTCAGAAGTTTCCAAAATATGAAAAATCTATGAACTAATCCTATAGATACAGCTATTGTCAAAACAAAAATCATGGATACTGGACTAAAAAATATTAAACCTAATCCTACAATTAATATTCTTTCTGGTCTTGTAAAGATTCCGCTCTTGGAGTTATATCCTAAACCCTCTATTCTTGCCCTCAAATAACTTATCATTAAAGAAAAAACTATTGAAATGCTTGCCATTACTACAATATTTGCATCACTTCTAAGGGAATAATAATAAATAATTCCAACCAGTATTACTGCTTCTCCAAGGCGATCTAGAGTGGAGTCTAAAAAAGCCCCTCTTTCAGAATCCTGTTTTAATTTTCTAGCTAAAGCACCATCATATACATCCATAAGCCCTGATGCCATAACAAGTATCCCTGCTGTCTTAAAATTTCCTTGGGTGGCAAAGAAAGCTGCAATAGAAACTACAAAAAAACCTAATACGGTTACTAAATTGGGGGTGCACCTTATTTTTACAAGAATACTTACTACAGGATCTATTATGACACTTTCTACCCTTAACCTTAGATTCTCTCTGGATCTTTCAAAATAATCAGCCAATTTTTACTCTCTTTTCATAATTTAAAATTATCTCTTGAGAAACTTCTTTCCAAGAATATCTTTTTGAAAAATGCATTCCATTTAATGATAACTTATTTATCAAGTATCTGTTTTCAATTAGTTCACAAAAAATTCTAGCGAGCCCCTCATAATCTCTATTCTTAAATAAAATACCATTTTCGTAATTATTAACTAAACCTCTATAACCTTCAATATCTGAGGCCACGACAACTAATCCGGAAGCCATTGCTTCTAAAAGCACTATTCCAAAACTTTCATTTTCAATAGCCGGAGAGCAGAAAATCTGAGACCTGTGATACATGCCTACTAATTCATCGCCTTCCATATGATCATAAAATTTACAATTAGATATATTTGCATACTTATTTGATAAACTACTAACACCCTCTCCTACTAAATTCAAGGTAACATTACTGTGTTTTCTGATAACGATCTTAAAAGCCTCCAAAAGAATTTTTATTCCTTTTCTATCTTCATTTCTACCAACGAATAATATTCTTAACTCTTGATTTAAATTGCTTTTACTGATCTTAAATCTTTCTATATCTACTCCGTTAGGAATTATTTCATAATTAATATCATATCCATAATTTTTTAGGGCATACCCAGCTGTTTTAGAAACACATATTCTTAATGCAGCCTTCGATATCCAATCTTTGAATAAAAATCCCCAAAACTTAAATTTCCAATTTGAATTAAATGTAGCATGAAAAGTTAATATGACTGGCACCTTTGAAAAAATTAAAGAACACAAAGAAACAAAAGGGACTAATGGTTCATGAATATGGATAAGATCAAACGAGTTTTGTAATAAAAATTTTCTTGTATTTAATATTGAGGTAAATTTAACAGCTATTGCTGCCTTTGTTGACCCAAATTTAACTAAAGTTGGGTTTCCGACATTCAAAAAATTTATGTTTTCTAAGTTAAACGATTCATCAGATGAAGGCGCAATAATTGAAACTTTATTCCCTTTACCTGAGAGTTCATTGGCTAAATTAAGTACATGATTGGTTACTCCCCCAGTTTTAGATATATCATATGGAGAAACTATTCCGATTTTCATCTTAATAGCTTACAGCTTGGCCGTCTTTTCTAGGATCTGATCCTCCAATTAATATTCCATTTTCATTCCTATTTATAATTTGTCCTCCTCCAAACAACCCTCTTTCATATCCATCCTTTAAATCTATGTTATGAACTTTATTTTTTAACTCTAATATCACTTGTTCAGGGAAAGAATTTTCTAAATAAACTAGATCTTCTTCTATGCTAACACTAAACCTATGACTATCCAGTGCAGATTGAGGACTCATTCGATAATCAATCATATTAGAAATTACTTGAAGATGGCCTTGGGCTTGCTGAAATCCTCCCATAACTCCCATAGAACTAACTAACTGATCATGTTTAGTTATCATAGCTGGTATTATGGTATTAAATGGTCTTTTTAAAGGTTCAAAAATATTTGGATGATCTATGTTTAATGAAAATAAAGCTCCTCTATTTTGTAATGCTATGCCTGTTTCTGGAACCACTAAACCTGTGCCAAAACCCTGATACAGGCTATTGATTAAAGAGCAAGCATTTCCGTCTCCGTCAATTACTGAAATATAGACTGTGTCTCCCTGATGTTTAAAATTCCCTTTTTTATAATGATAATTTGACCTAGAATCATCAATCTCTTTGAATCTTTCTTTTGCATATTCCTTAGAAAGTAATTGCTCTACAGGAACTTTCACCTTAGCAGGATCAGCAACATACCAAAGAGCGTCTTCGAATGCTATTTTCATCGATTCAATTTGATAATGGAGTTTATCTGATTCAGAATCAAATTGATCAAAATTTTCAAAAATATTGAGTGCAATTAAAGCGGCAATTCCTTGGCCATTGGGAGGGCATTCCCAAATATCATATCCTCTATAATTTGAAGTTATAGGTTCTATCCACTCGCTTTCATGGCCTGCAAAGTCTTCTTCGGAAAGCCATCCATGGAAACGTTTTACATAATCTGAAATTCTATTTGAAATATCTCCTTGATAAAAATAAGATTTTCCATTTTCTGAAATACCCTTTAATACATTAGCAAGGTTAGGGTTTGCAAAAAAATCTCCAAATTTTGGAGATTTGTTATTAATTAAAAAATCACAATTATCATTAATTGATAATTTACTCTGACTTGAGTTCCATAGATTAGCAGTAATTTCTGATACTCCAAAGCCTTTATTAGCGATATCAATTGCAGGCAATAAAACTGAATCAAGAGAAAAATTACCAAATTTATCTAGTAATTCTTGCCATGCATCTACAGCACCAGGAACACTAACAGACATACCAGAAAATTTACCTTCAGTAGGGATTTCCTTAAACCCAAATTCAGTAAAATCTTCAATCTTAGAATTCTTTCCTGACCTCCCGCTTCCATTTAATGCTTTTACAGAAGATGAATCTTTATCGTAAATAAGGGCGAATACATCACCTCCTATTCCTGTAGACATTGGTTCTACGACATTTAAAACAGATGCAGCACATACTGCTGCATCAACGCAATTTCCGCCTTTTTTTAAGATATCAAGGCCTGCATTAGCAGCAATGGGATTACTTGTAGCTACAATCCCATTCAAACCCAAAACATCAGAACGACGAGATGTAAATTCATTTCTTGAAAACATTTCCATAAAACTCATAAATAATAAGAAAAATTAATTAACTAAACTTATTTTGATCTAGGATTGAATATATCAGTTAAAGCATCTCCAAGTAAATTCCAACAAAAGATTAAAATCCAAACAATCGCTATAGGGGCCAAAATTTGTTCAGGATGGTTTGTTAATACAGAAACACTAGATGAACCCCGACCTGTAACATCTGCAATCATTATCCCTAGGCTTGGATGAGGAGGTTGAACACCTAGGCCTAAAAAACTAAGAAAAACTTCAGTGCCTGCTACAGCTCCTAATCCAAAACTTGCTGATACGATAATAGGCCCAATTACATTGGGAAGTATATGCCGAAAAAGAATTCTTAAATTTGATGCTCCAGCTATTCTTGCTGCCTGGACATATTCTCTCTGTCCAACTGACAAAACTTGCCCTCTAACTAATCTCATCATTCCAAACCAACTAAGAGGCAATAACGCAATACCTATTACAGCAAAATCGACTATACCTGAAGATACGATTCCATTTATTCCTGAGGAATCTTCTATACTTCTTGCAAAATCGACTATCCTAGGCCTAAGAGTAGCTGCTAAAATAATAATCAATAAAATGTCAGGAAATGCGGCTAATACTTCTCCTGTTCTTGTAATGAATGCATCTGCTTTTCCTCTAAAATAACCTGCAACTAAACCTAAACTAACTCCTAGTATTAAACTCCCTGTTATCAATCCAACTATAGTTATAATTACAGTAGTCTGGATACCCCAAATTATCCTAGTAAATATATCCCTACCTAATCTATCAGTCCCAAATATATGATCCCAAGTTGGTCCACTTTGTGTATTCATTAGATCGGTTTCTGAATAAGAATAAGGAGCGATTAAAGGAGCAAAAAGCCCTACAACATAAACTATAAGTAATACAATAATCACTGACATAGCCACCCTCTTCCTAAGCAAACTATTTAAGCCATGCCTAAAAGGACTAATTGAAGTGCTTTTTTGATCCTTATTAATTGTCATTGCTATACCTAATCCTTGGGTCAAGAAGCACATATAAAAGATCTACAATTAGATTTGCAATAACTAAAGTAGCAGTACCTATCAAAGTTATGGCCATAATTATTGGGTAATCCCTAGAAAAAATTGCATCTAATGCAAACCTTGCAACACCTGGTATTCCAAATATAAGTTCTACAATCAGAGCTCCTCCCAGCATTCCAGAAAAAGATAATCCTAATACAGTAACAACAGGTAATATTGCATTTTTCCCAACGTGTTTATAAATTACATCTCTTCTACTAACACCTTTTGCTTTTGCAAAAGTAATAAATTCTTGGCCTAAAACATCTAAAGTGCTTGCTCTCATTAACCTAGCAATCACAGCAATTCCGGGCATCCCTACGGTTATCGCAGGAAGTATAGATCTTGAGTCAAAAATTCCTCCCCATCCTGAAACTGGAACCCAGCCTAACTCTAAAGCAAAAATAATAATTAAAAATGGAGCAGTAAGGAAAACTGGCATAGCATAAATTATCAAAGTCAGAGACACAACCAAAGGGTCGATTGGGGTTCCTTGTTTTATTGCCGCATAAAACCCTAAAGGAATTCCAAATAAAGTAGATATTAAGATAGATACAATAAATAATTTTGCAGATACTACTAATTTGGGTGCAAGAAGTTCTGATACTGTTTTTCCGGGATATTTATAACTCTCGCCAAAATCACCTTTAATAGAATCACCTAAATATCTAAAATATTGAACATATACAGGATCATTTAGGCCTTTCTTTTCTCTTAGCGAATCTGCAAGTTCCTCAGTATAATTATTGCCAAGAATGACCTCCACTGGATCTCCAGGGCCATATATTCCAAGAACAAAAACCATTAGTGCTATCACTAACATTACTAGTGGAACCCAGAGTATTCGTTTAATTGCGTATATAAGCAAAACTTATTTTTAGTTTATTTAGTTTTGAATATAAACGTTTTTTAACTTAGGAACAATTAAAGGTGTAAACTCAAAGCCTCTCACTTTAGGTTTAATTAAGGCTAGGCCTTCCTGATCAAACCACATTGGAAGCCAAGGAGCATCATCAATTATCATTTGTTCAGCCTTGTTATACTTACTTATCCTAGTTAAAGGATCTTGATCAACCCTAGCTTCTTCCAGTATTTCATCTACCTGTGGATTACTATAGTTTCCATGATTCCCTTTACTTTCAGAATGAAAAAGAATATCAACAAAGTCTTGAGGGTCAGGATAATCTGCTTGCCATCCAGATCCTCCCCAAACTTGGAGTCTTTCTCTATGAAGGTCTTGCAGATAAGTTGCCCACTCGACCTGTTGAATTTCAATCTGAATACCTAACACCCTGTCCCACATATCTGCTACAACTTCCATATCTAGACTTGGTGATCCACCAGTACCAGGTATAGTAACAACTATTAATGGTCTCGTTTCAGGGTCTGCATATTTAGACTCACCCAATAATTTAACTGCCAGGTCAGGATCATATTCTAATCCTTTAACATCACTTGAGAATCCGGGAAAATTAGGAGGAAGGATACCATAAGCAGGCTTTACCAAGTCAGAGTAGACTTGAGTTGCGATTAATTGTTTGTCGACAGCATAATTTAATGCCTGTCTAAACTTCGGATCATCAAATGGGGGTTGCTTTACATTAAAGCCAATATAATTAATAGTAAATGATGGTGGCACAGAAACTAGATCACTGCTCAATGGGTCGTTCTGGTCTTGAACTCTTTCTAAATCAGCAAGTCCAACCCCAGTAATATCTATTTCTCCATTTTCATACATCGCCATGGGAACACCACCTGCAAGATTAAATTCAACCCTATCAAGTTTAGCTTTATCTCCCCAATATAATTCGTTCCTCTTCAAAATAAGAACTTGACCCAAATCGTATCTTTCTAAAGTAAATGGGCCTGTAACAACCGGAGAATCAGTCCAATTATCACCTCCCTCACTTACATTAGATTCTTTTAAAACATATGCTGTGGGATATGTAAGTTTTTTTAGAAAATATGCTTTTGGAGAATCGATTTTTATCTGCAAATTTCTATCATCTATAACTTTTATTCCCGAGATCTCAGTTGATTCTCCATCCAATACTTCTTGGACTCCAATTATGTCTCCTAAATATAATTCAGCCACTGGTGATTCAGTGTCTGGATTTGCTGCCCTATTAAATGAATACATAAAGTCATTGGCAGTTACTGGAGACCCATCAGAAAATTTTATATTTTCTCTTAATGTAAAAGTGTAAAGAGTGCCATTTTCACTTACATCCCAACTTTTGGCCAAATCAGGTATTGTTTCTAAATTAGAATCTATACTGACTAGACCTGAGAACATTTCAACTACTAAACCTGCTGAAGTAGTATCAGTTACTAAATGTGGGTCAAGAGTAGGAGGATCTGACCACAGTCTTTTTAGAGTTCCACCCTTCTCGCTTCCAGTTTCTCCAGAATTACTAGAGCCTTTCAAAGAAGGTGCGATAGATTTTTGACTTTCACCTGAATCTAGTAAGGGTTCATTCTCAATACCTCTAGCCGAACAAGCAAACAAAGATATTGTTGCAATAATTAATAATAATGTAGATATTTTTTTCATTTTTTTCATTTTTTATTTTTAATTATATATTTAATTATCCAATTTGGGATTTTCTTGCAAATTTAACGAATTCCAACAAGATTTGATCTAAGTCGCCATCTAAAACACTGTTTACATCTGCAATTTCATATCCAGACCTAATATCTTTTACGAGCGTATATGGATGCAAAACATAACTTCTTACTTGATTACCCCATTCTGCAGAAACAAATTCACCTTTTAATTCATCCTCTTTTTCTTTATTTTTCTGTATTTCCAAATCTACTAACTTAGATTTAAGAATCTGCATGGCTATATTCTTATTTTGAGATTGAGATCTTTCATTTTGAACTGAAACAACAATTCCTGATGGTCTGTGAGTTAATCTGATTGCAGAGGAATTCTTTTGGACGCTCTGACCTCCTGCGCCACTAGCCTTAAAAGCTTCTACCTTAAGATCATCATTATTTATTTCAACGTCTACTGACTCTTGAAAATCTGGTATTACTTCAACTAAAGCAAAACTTGTATGTCGAAGATTAGCCGAATTAAATGGAGAAAGTCTAACCAATCTATGAACACCTTTTTCTCCTTTTAGTAAACCAAATGCCCTATCCCCCTTTATTCTTATTAAGGCACTTTTTATTCCAGCCTCTTCGCCGGGCGATGTAGTCAAAAGGTCTGCATGAAACTTTCTTTTATCGGCCCATCTTAAATACATTCTAAGAATCATAGAAGCCCAGTCTTGAGCGTCCACTCCACCAGCCCCCCCACTTATCGTAATTAACGCATCAAAATTATCGTATTCTCCAGAAAACTGAAGTTCTGTCTTTAAATCTTCAATTCCCTTTTCAATTGATTCTATGTCTTCATTAGAATCTTTTTCTAGAATAGCGATATCTTCTTTATTTGCCTCTTGAGAAAGTTGAAAATAACTCTCCAATGAAGAATTTATTTGATCAATATTTTTATAAAAAGATTTTTTAGAAGCAAGGGTTGTCATTAATTTAGAACCCTTCTTTCCGTCTTTCCATAACTCGGGAGATTGGGATTTCTCCTCAAGTAAATTTATCTCACTTTTCAATTCTTCCATGTCTATCATAGAAATAATTTCAGACATAGAAATTCTTAAATCTTGAATTTTTCTTTTAAAATCAAACATCATAAAATAATTACTCTACTTTTGAGATCCCGGCTCTTTTTAAGGCCATTTCTATTTCACTTTTTGCCTTATTGCTTAATGTATTTAGCGGGCTCCTGGGATCTCCTCCTGCATATCCTAATAAGTCCATAGCATACTTTAAACCAGCCGCGCCTCTAGATAAGATACTCCAATCAGCATCAATCAATGACTCATTTAATTTCTTAGAATCAATATAATTTTGCTCCAACCCTAACTTCATAATTTTTCTGCAAAGTTTAGGTGCTATGTTACCTAACATAAAACAAGCCCCATTTGCACCTTCTAATATTTGAGCAGCCATCAACATAGCATTAGGAACCCAAAATTGTTTGTCTTTTGGAACAAATTTTCTTGTCATCATTTCAAACCTAACAAGATGACTAGCTATATATCCAAATACAATATCATTGGAACAAAATCTTCCAATTTGATCAGGGTCAGCTCCTTCAGTAGTCATTGAATTAGAAAAACCTCCTGGAGCCATTTGGTGAATTATTAATACAGGCGCAGAAATCTTTTCAAGAACTTCATCAAAATATGTATCAATAGTATCCCTTCTTCTGGGGATCCTTATTCTAAGTACATCTACCCCCAATTTAATATAATTTTCAGCATCCTCAAGTGTTCCTTTAACAGAGGGATTATCAATTCCTGCGATTATTATTTTCTTATCTTTTGCTACTGAAATAACGCTTTTGCAAATATCTTTTTTTTCTTGAAAACTTAATAACTGTTCTTCACCATTCTCTGTTCCAAGAACAAAACCTGAAAGTTCAGTTGTTAGCCATTTTTCAGCATTATTTTCTATACCTTTATAATCAACACTGCCTTCTATAGTAAAAGGCGTAGGACTTGGGGCAACCAAAATTGGAGATTCTATTTTATGAATATTCATTATTCCCTGCTTTTAACTTAATATTACTCTGATTATTAAATTATTATTCTATGGAAAAAACTAATACAAATAAAATTAAAAGAGCAATTGGATATATAAGAAGATCATCTAGGAATCCTTCAAATCTACAAATACTTTTTATATCTATATTTATTGCTGTGGTTTTTTCATTAACATTGGGTCCGTTAATTTATGACAGGGGTAAATCCGGAGTTGAAGAAGTATTTAGAGTAAAAAATAGTCGTGAATTTGGTGGAGATATAGATGTAGAAGCATGGGTTTATAGTTGGATAAGGACTGGCGCTATAAATATGATAAATTCTCAAGGGCCCAGTCAATGGAGAGCAGTAAAGTGGGATCAAGGGTGCTATTCAAGACGTTTTACAGAGTGGAACAGCAAATACCAAGAAGCTATACAGAAAGCTTGTTATGATTTGTCAGAAATACAAAAAGAATTTGAGAAGTATTGTATGTCGGTAAATAATTGCGAACTCCCAAAAGAAGCTATCAGTGAATTAAATAATGTACTAAATGAAATGAAAAAAGCATTTTCTGATGCTAATTTTGTTTTACCTTACAGGACAAATGAAGAGAATTCGATTGATTAAACTAATTAAACACAATCTTAAAAATATAAGTATAGGTATAGTTGTTGGTTTCGCTGATTTATTTCCCGGGGTGAGTGGAGGCACAATTCTCTTTCTTTCTGGAAAGTACAATAATGTGATTTATTCGCTTAATTCAATAGTAAGAAAGGTAACTTTAAGGAAAGAAATTTCTCCTAGAAAAATTGAATACAATCTAATTATTACACTACTAATAGGGATACTTTTGTCAGTATTTATTTTTACTAAATTGGCTTCTTTTCTTTTTGAAAATTATGGCAATGAATCAAGGGTATTTTTAATAGCCTTAATGATTTTCTGTAGCATCAATTTGCTAATTAAATTGAGAAAAAATAGAAAATTATTAGTGAATATATTTCTTGGATTAATTATTGGATTGACTTCGATATTTATCCCTAATATAGGTAAATCAGATCCGGTTTTTTATATTATTATTATTTCTGGACTTTTATCTTTTGGGTTCATGATATTACCAGGCATTAGCGGATCATCAATACTTTTAATCTTGGGTACATATGAAAGCACAGTAAATTCAGTAAATGAAATGGACTTATCGTATTTACTTTTGTTTTTATCAGGAGGTATAGCCGGGTTCTTAACAGCCATAATGTTAATAAAAAAAATATTAGATCAATACAAAGATGAATTTAGAATAATTATCTCAGGTTTAATTGTGGGTGCGAGTATTGGACTATTATATGACCTACCTAAAAATTCATACTTAGACCTATCTTTGTATCTATTCTTTATTTCTGGAATCATATTGGCTCTAATTTTAATTACACTAACAAACTATTTCACAAGAAATGAAAGTAACCAAGATTAAATATTTTTTATTCTTCTTGATAGTCATTATTGGTTGCAATAATGAAGATACAAATTTCATTGAAATTGAGCAATTCAGCAATAATGAAAGTTATTTAAATATTGATAATTTTAAAAATATAGGATTTAAGGTACTAAAAGAATATGATGTTTCAGGACTAAAAAATGCTAATGGTGCTTTTTTTGGCTGGATGAAAGATGAATTAAATAACACTTATGATTATGAATTAAGATTTTATGACACTCACGATAACGCAAAAAATTCTATAGAAATAATAGAGGAAATTATAGGAGAAGATGCAATACTAGCATCAAGAGATGTAACTTGGAAAGAAGGCAATTCGGATAGAAGGGTAAATAGGAGAGGTGCCGGATCAGGGCCTGGGTCCGCAAAGGCAAAATATCTACACTACATTATATACGGAAATACTGTAATCCTATGCGAAGGGCTAAGCGTCGAAGAATCAAAAAAAATATGCACAAATTTTATAAATCAAATTATTCAATAAAAGGTTTATTACCCCTATTATGTTGATTTATCTTTTCAAACCAATTGCCGACTTGTAACACACCAAAGTCCCTATTAAATCTTCCAGTAAACATCAACCCAACAGGCATCCCTGTACTTGAAAATCCGGCTAAAGTGCTCAATGAAGGCTGCCTAGTGACATTAAATACGCTTGTAAAACTAGGAATTCTACCTCCAACAACTTTTTTTGAACTTGATAAATTCTCCTTTGAATATTCTTCTATCAATCCAGGTAACTCAGGAGTCGTAGGACAAGCAAGAACATCAAAATTATTGAATTCCTCATGAATTTTTCCTTGGATATTATTCATAACTCTAAGAGAACTAAAGTAATCATTCATTGTTAACCCTTCTCCAGATACCAATCTGCTAACTACTTCATAAGTATAATCATCATAATTGGATATTAAATAATCCTTATGAACATTCATGGCTTCAGCTAAAGTAATAACAACATTTACTGGTCTTGATATGGATAACCATGATAAATCAATATTAACGATTTCAGCCCCATTAGATTCCATAAGATCAATAGAGTTAGTAAAAACTTTTTTAATTTCATCATCCATTTCTGAGAAATAACTATCCGTTGGAACTCCGACTCTTAATCTCACAGGCAGCAAACTATCAAAATTATCTAGCATAGATGAGTTAAATTCTCCGAACGGATTTTGATCTTTAGGATTTTGTTTTTTGCATACTTCTTCAACAAATATTGAACAATCCTTTGTGCTTTTCCCTATAGGGCCTACTGTATCTAATGTCCAAGAAAGAGGAAAAACTCCTTTAGTAGAAAGTTTATTGTAAGATGGCTTAAATCCAGTTACTCCACAAAATGAAGCGGGCATTCTAATTGAGCCTCCAGTATCACTACCTATTGCAATAGGTACCATATCTGCAGAAACTGCAGCAGCAGATCCACTACTTGAGCCGCCTGGTATTTTATCAAGATCCCAAGGATTCTTAGTTTGATTAGAATTTGAATTTATACCATGAGGACCAAAAGCAAATTCAACTAACTCTGTCTTACCAACAATAATAGCTCCTGCTGATTCAAGCGCATTAACAATTTCGGCAGAACTTCCAGCAACATTTGAAGATAAAATTTTAGACCCTGCGGTAGTAATTTTTCCTTTTACATCAACCAAATCCTTTACAGCAATTGGAATACCATGAAGCGGACCTCTGTACTCTCCTCTAGATATTTCCTGCTCAGAAATCTTTGCTTTTTCTCCCCAATCATCAAAAATATCTATAAATGAATTTATCTTTGAGTCTAGTTTATTAATACGATCATGATAATAAGAAAATAGATCTACCGGGGATAATTTCTTCTTATATACATGATCAGATATTTCTGACAAAGTGAGATTTGAGATATCACTCATTTTGGAATATAAAAGGGTTTAATTGCGTTAAATCCTCTATTATTTCAACGCCTCTAATTTTTTTCACAGCCTCTTCAAGTTCATTTATTCTACTTATAACAATTTCTAGATCATTATTATCCAGATTGTATTTATTCTTTAATAAATTAACTATTTCACTATTCATTGTTTCTTTATTCAGTCAAAGCTTGTAAGTCAACATAATATAAATCTATACTAATCTTAATGCTTATTTCAGAATTTTTACATAACTTAACAACGCAAGCCTTAGAAGATCTTCTAAAAGGTGAAGAAATTGACATATATGAGGCTCCAGATTTCATTATAGAAAGACCAAAAAATCCTAACTTTGGGGATTTTGCCACGAGTTTGCCACTACAGATATCAAAATTGTTATCTAAAAATCCTTTAGATATAGCAAAAAATTTAGTTGAGTTATTACCTGATTGCGAAGAAATTGAGAAGTTCTCCGTAGAAAAGCCTGGGTTCATTAATTTTTCTATAAGTAAAAATTGGATAAAACATGAAATTAAAGCAATTATTTCTCAAGAAAAAAATTATGGAAGGCCACCTAATCCTAGGGATTCTAAAGTTCAGGTTGAATTTGTAAGTGTAAATCCAACTGGAAGACTTCATCTAGGGCATATTAGAGGAGCTGTAATAGGCAGTACCATTGCAAACTTACTAGAGAATCAAAGATTCCAAGTAGAAAAAGAATACTATGTAAACGATGCCGGGAACCAAATGGAAATTTTTGGCAGATCAGTTATTGAAAGGATTAAAGAGATTAATGGGACAGATTTTAATATCTTGGAAGATCATTATAGAGGAGATGATATTGTTGAAATTGCTAGAGAATTAGCTCCTAAATACAAGAATCATGATCTAAAAAACACTAAAGAAACTATTTTTGATGAGATAAAAAATAACTCTAAAGATGTGTGTATAAAAAATATAAAAGAGGATCTAAAGTTAATCAAAATAGAACATGACACTTGGTTTTATGAATCTTCTTTAATTGCTTCAAACTACTTTAGTAACACTCTTGATAATCTAGGTAACCTAGATCTGACATATGAGAAGGATGGTGCTATATGGGTAAAAACGGAAGAACTTGGAGATGAAAGAGATAATGTATTAATAAAAAGTAACGATAATAAACCAACATATTTTGCTACTGATATCGCATACCACAGAGACAAATTTGAAGTAAGAAATTTTGATAAAGTTATTGATCTATGGGGAGCTGATCATCATGGTCATATAAAAAGAATGGAATTAATTCTAGAAAAACTAGGAATAGATTCAAAAAAATTAAAGGTATTACTCAATCAAATTGTTTCCTTAAAAAGTTCATCCGGGATATCAAAATTTAGTAAAAGAGCAGGTACGAGTATTTTTTTAAAAGACCTAGTAGAAGAGATAGGAAGCGACGCTTGTAGGTTTAGTTTTATCAGTAGGTCACCCGAAAGCCAGATGGAAATAGATATAGATATTTTTAAAAAGCAATCTTCTGAAAACCCTGTATTTTATGTTCAATATGCTCATGCAAGAGTCAGCTCAATATTAAGATCATCTGAACATTTTGATATAGATTATAGTGATGCTGATACAAATTTATTGGTTTCTGCAGATGAGGTTAACTTATTAAAAAAACTCATAGAATACCCCGAATTACTTAATAGGGTCACCAAAACTTTAAATGTTCACGAACTTTCATCATATGCACTAGAACTTGCTCAGGTAATTCACAAGTTCTACGAGAAAAATAGAGTAATAGATGAGGACTTAACAAATATTGAGCAGACTAAAAGTAGATTATTAATAATAAAAGCATCTAAAATAATCTTGAGTAACCTCTTGAATATAATGGGGATGGATTCTCCGGAGAATATGTAATGAAAAAAGATTTTATAAATTTAGATAATGTTAATAAAAAAGATTTAGAACAAATATTAAATTTGGGAAAATCTTCTAAGAAAAATTATTTAGAAAATATTGATAAAAAACTGAACTCAACAAACAAAACCGGGGTATTGCTTTTTGAAAAGCCTTCATTAAGAACAAAGCTTAGTTTTTTTAAAGCTTTAAATTACCTCGGAATAAATCCAATATATTTTGATCCCAAAGAAGTTGGTATGGGGGGAAGAGAAAAAATATCTGACATTGCTAAAGTGCTATCAAAAATGAGTGACTTGGTTATTCTAAGAACATTCAAGCAAGATACAATCGAAGAATTCTCTCTTAATTCTGATGTGCCTGTAATTAATGCTTTGAGTGATGAAGAACATCCATGCCAAGCAATAGGAGATATAATTTCTATTTCAGAGAAATGTGAACCTAGTATTAATGAAATTAAGTTAACATTTATTGGTGACGGGAATAACGTGGCAACAAGTTTAGCAAAAGTCTTTTCTATATTAGGAGGCACATTTATCCATTCATGCCCTAAAGGATTTGAAATTCCTGATAAGCACCTTGATAAAATTAATGATTTTAATAAATTGAGCAAAGGTAACTTTATACTAGAAAGAGACCCTGAAATAGCTTCAAAAAATTCAGATGTTATATACACAGATGTTTGGACTAGCATGGGACAGGAATCAGAGAAGGAAGATAGAAAAGAAAAATTTAAAGGATATCAAGTTAATGCGAGTCTTTTGGAAAACTCCAAAGCAATATTCATGCATGATTTACCAGCACATCATGGAGAAGAAATATCTGAGGGGCTTGTTGATCATAATAAATCAATAGTATTTGATCAGGCAGAAAATAGAATTTGGGGTCAAGTAGGTTTAATTAGATACCTAATGAATTTGAAGTGAGCACTCCAATAATAACAATTTGCGGAAGACCTAATGTAGGTAAATCTACACTTTTCAATAGGCTAACTGGAAAAAGAAAATCTATTGTAAGTGAGATACCAGGGACAACAAGAGATTCTATACAAACTAATTGTTTATGGAATGATAAATCTTTTATTCTTGTTGATTCTGGAGGCATTGAAACCTATTCTGATAACCAAATAACAAAAAAGGTAACAGATAAAAGTTATGAATCCATAAATGAAGCGGACCACATACTATTCGTTGTCGATGCTACTTCAGGAATTACTAATGAAGATACAGAAATATTAAGGATTATTAGAAAAATTGATAAAGAAATAACTTTAGTTATAAATAAAGTAGATAATTCATCTAGAGAAGAAAATATTAATGATTTTTTTGTCCTAGGTCTTGGAGAGGGAATTAATATTAGCGCATATCATGGAAATGGCATATTTGATTTGATGAATTCATTAGAGCACCTTTTTTCCATAGAGGAAGCTGATGACGAATCAATCAAATTTTCAATTATAGGAAGACCTAATGTAGGCAAATCTACACTTTTTAATAGCATGATAGGGCAAGCTAAATCTATCGTAAGTGAGATGCCAGGGACAACAAGAGATTCTGTAGATTCAAAATTTGAATACAAAAATAATGATTACACAATTGTAGATACCGCAGGAATAAGGAGGAAGGGTAAAATCGGAAAGGAGATCGAGTATTTCAGTGTCCTAAGAACTATAAAAGCAATATCTGAAAGTCATATATCTCTTTTAGTTATAGATTCTACAGAAAATCTAACACTACAAGATCAGCACATAGCTGGACTTATAAGAGAAAGTGGAAATGGTTGCGTATTAGTAATGAACAAATTAGACCTAATCGATAAAGAGAAAATTAAAGAAACAGAAATAATAGAAAAATTGAAATTCTTTCCTGGAATACCTTTAGTCTACACATCAGCAAAATTGAAATCAGGAATGAGCGAAATGTTAAAAGAGTTAATTAGTGTTAATAGAAGGTATAGGCAAAATTTTAATGATGATGAAATTTGGAAAAATATCTTAAATATAATAAGTTCAAACATGCCTCCATCTAAAGGAAAAAGGAGGGTATACCCCACTTCGGCCAGACAAATTGGTTCCAATCCCCCTAAAATACAAATAAAATTTCATAATGCTGAGTTAGTACATTTTTCATATAAGAGGTACATTGAAAATAAACTAAGAAATATTTTTGACTTAAGAGGTGTTCCTCTTCAACTAGAAATTTCAGAAAAATGAACGATTATTTTTTATTTATATTAACGATTTTATCTTGCTATCTAATTGGCTCAATTTCATTTGGAAGAATCATAAGCAAATTATCCAAAAATATAGACATAACCTCTAAAGGTAGCGGAAATACAGGAGCAACAAATGTTTTAAGGAACGTAGGTATCTCTTATGGATTTTTAGTGCTATTTTTGGATATGATAAAGTCAATAATTCCAGTTTTAATTATAGAAAATTATCAATTTACTTCGATAAATTACGCTACACAAGTTGCTGCTCTTTCTGCAATAGTAGGTCACTGTTATCCTGTATTCTATAAATTCAGAGGAGGTAAGGGAGTAGCAACAGGGATAGGCCCTCTATTTGTTATTTTTACACCCTCTGCACTATCGGCTTTAATAGTGTTCGCAATATCTGTCATCGCATCAAGAATGGTATCTGTAGGCTCGATATTAGGGTGTTTAGTGGCGTTAATTTCTATGCTTATATTCAACTCTATGAATTTATTTGATAATTCATGGATTGACATGATATATCTAGTTCCGGCAGTATCAATAATCATATACAAGCATGATGAAAATATAAAACGTATAATTTCTGGGACAGAAAATAAATTAAACTTTAAAAAAAATGAGAGTTAAGATTTTAGGAAACACAATATGGGGATCAACATTAGGAGTTCTTCTATCTAATGCTGGAAACGAAGTGGATTTGATCTTTAGAAATAATGATAAATTTATTGAAGCAAAAAAATCTTCAAAATTTTTAATTGGCAATAAAAAATTAGATAGGTCAGATAAAATTAAATTCGTAAACTTTGAAGGGTTGTCCCTAGAACGTGATGACTTGTTGTTAATTGCGTTGCCAAGTTCAGAAATTAAAGAAAATCTTCAAAATATACAAAATAAATTAAATGATAAAATCACAATAATATCTGCCTCAAAAGGATTATCAGAAGATGGCAAAACCTTGACTAGAATGATTTCTTCAGAGACTAATATCAATCGCTCTCAAATAGGAGTAATGACTGGTCCAAATCTAGCTACTGAAATAATAGAAGGCAAGCCTGCAACAACACTTTTGTCATTTTCCAATTTAGATAAAGCAAATTCTTTCAGAAATGATTTTTCAAGTGATAATTTTAGGGTCTATAGTGGGGATGATGTAATAGGAGCTGAAATTGGAGGGGCATTAAAAAATATAATTGCTATAGGCTCAGGAATAATAGATAAACTAAAACTTGGTAATAATGCGAAATCTGCATTCATTACAAGAGGTTTGAGAGAGATTACAAGATTTGGAATTTACCATGGAGCAAAGGAATATACTTTCTATGGTTTATCAGGTATAGGAGATTTGTTTACTACATGCTCCAGTGATCTTAGTAGAAACTGGCAACTCGGATATAATCTGGCTTCTGGTATTACTTATCGAGAATTCAAAACTAAGACAAAATTAACTATTGAGGGAGCAAATACAACTAAAATAGTAAATATGATTTCTAAAAAAGAAGGTATCGACATGCCAATAACTAACATGACATATAAAGTTTTAGAAGAAAACTATGATCCAGAAATTGCTATAAAAGAATTCATGAATAGAGACCTTTCACAAGAAAGAAATTAACTTAATTTATTTTCAATTAAATATCTTAACAAAGTGCAAGAAACTATTGCTGCGGTATCAGACTTTAACACCGAATCACCTAAATTTACTATTCTAGACCCTGAGTCTCTTGATAAATTAATCTCATCTTCAGAAAATCCACCGACCGGGCCTATAAAGATAGACAAACTAGAATCTTTGTATTCGTTTAAATTGATATCACTAAGAGGCTCTGAACCCTTAATATTTTCATAAAACAAAAAAGGGTTACTTAAATTCTTATCCTTTAATAGGTTTACAAATTTTTCTATATTTCTAATATCTGGAACAAAATTCTTTCCTGACTGCTCTGCAGATTCTTTGGATATATTTCTAAGCCTATTAATCTTATTGTCACTTAAAGAGATTACATCTTTTTTTTGAGATCTCTCTGTAATTATGGGGGTAAAAGATGATATTCCTAATTCTGTTAATTTTTCGACAGTTAACTCCAATTTAGAACTTTTAATTACCGATTGATATACGTCGATTTTTAGATTGCTCTCTAAAACATTTTTCTGAGAAATCACTTTTGCATTTAACCTGATATTACTGTTTTCAACATTAATTTTGGCAATTGCATTCAAACCCTTCCCATTAAAAACTTCTACCAAATCACTACTTTTCATTCTTAAAACATTAATAATCTGATGAGAAATTTCTTCACTAAATTCTATAAATTCTGAATCCTTATTTAATTCTTTCAAAAAAAATCTATTCATTATTTTTTTGAGCCACAATTGCAGCCCAATCTCCAGATTTAACACGTTCAATAATTTTAAAATTAAACGAGCTAAATATTGACTCTATTTCTTCTAAATTTTCAACTAGAATCCCAGAAGCTATAATCTTTTTTTTAGGCAAAACAATATTGCTGATATTAACTAAACCTTCTCTAAATAAGAACGAATTTAAATTAGCGATTACTAGATCTGGAGAAAAATTAATATCTAAATTCTTTATCAAATCTTGCTTTTCTATTTCAATTCCTTTGCTTAATTCAGAGTCTTTAGCATTTTTCTTTGAGGCTAATACTGACTCTTCTTCAACGTCTATACTGAAACAATGGTAAGCTCCGATTTTCAGTGCTACTAACCCAAGTATTCCAGACCCACATCCTAAATCAACTACTTTATTGTCTTTAATTACATGTTTTTTCAACAAGGAGATACACATTTTCGTAGTTGGATGATGCCCTGTTCCAAATGCCATAGAGGGTTCAATAATTACCCATTGATAATCTCTGAATTTATTTATTTGGTCCTTAAATGGAAGTATTACAATGTCATCTATAATTATTGGATCAAATTTTTGTTTTTCCCAAATTTCCGAACTAATTTCAGTAATATTAATATTAGATAAATTAAAAACTCCACTAAACAAGGAAAGTCCAGAATTTAAATTATTCTCTAGTTCTTTAGAATTCTTTTCTTTAGGGACATACCCTGAAACTATACTTTCTTTATTAATACCTTCTTCTGGGTCTCCTTCTTTTTCAACAACCACACTTCCATGCAAAAACCTTGAAAACATTTGCACGACGGGCTCTACAAACTCTTCAGATACTACAACGCTATATTTAATCCAGTTATTTTTATTTGAACTCAATTAAAACCTTAAATTAATTTCCGCTTATAAATTTTCTGAATATTCCTTTTGATTTTTTCTTATCACTGTTTTCAGATAAATTTTTAAATTCTATAATCTTGTCTTTTTCTTCACTTGAGAGATCCTTAGGAATTGCCACTTTTATGACATTAATTTGGTTTCCTCTTGAAGATCCTCCTATATCCGTAAAGCCTTTACCTTTAATTTGTATTATATCTCCATTCTGTGTTCCAGAAGGTATAGATACTTTCTGAAAACCATCTAAAGTAGGAACCTCTAAGTTATCACCTAGGATAGCTTGCGTTACATCTAATTCTAGTGTCAATAATACATCCTTTCCTCTTCTAGAAAAATATTCGTGATCTGGCACATTTACTTTAATAAATATGTCTCCTTTCGCGGACCCAATGCCACCAAACTCTCCTTCTCCAGACAACTTTATAGTGTCTCCAGGAGATACTCCTCTAGGAATTTGGACAGAAATATCTTTCTTTTCTAGTTCTGCACCTTTTCCAGAACAAATTGAACATTTTTCCTTAACTGTTTTTCCCATCCCTGAACAATCTGAACATATACCAGATTGAGCAAACTGCCCAAAAATTGTTTTTTGAACCCTTTTAACTTGACCAGAACCCCTACAGGTATTACACGTAATTATATTTGATTGATCTTTAGCCCCAGAACCTGAACAACTCTTGCACTCTCCAATACGTTCCACATGTATATTTTTCTCTACTCCAAATGCAGACTCTTGAAATGTTATAGACACCTCTTTATGTAAATCTCTTCCTTTTCTTCTTGAAGAAGATTTAGATGATTGACTGCCTCCGAAAAAAGCGTCAAAAATATCACCAAATCCTCCAAAATTACTAAAATCAAAATCTTGGAAATTTGCTTTAACTCCATCATGTCCAAATTGATCATAAGATTGCCTTTTCTCAGGATCACTAAGAACTTGATAAGCTTCATTGATTTCTTTAAATCTAGCCTCAGCACCCTTATCTTTATTTCTATCCGGGTGAAATTCTAACGCCAACTTTCTAAAAGCCTTCTTTATTTCTTCTGGTGTTGCATTTTTCCCAACACCCAATATGTCATAATAATCTCTTTTGGAACTCATTATTTTTAGGAATTATTCATATTAGATTAACTAGTATAGATTAAGTATTATTATAAAGTACAAAAGTAAAAAAAATAACTTAATTACATATAAGGAGATAAATGAGAATATCTTGGATTTCAGATTCGGGCTTGAGAATAGAAACCTCCCAAGGTTTAATCCTTTATAATCATACCTCAGACTCACTATCTAAAGATTCCCAAAAGGATGAAAACACTATAGCTATATTCCGTAATGAAGAAAGTAAAAATGTTTCTAAAAATAAAATATCTGACTCAACAGATATAATTTTTGAGCCTGGTGAATATGAAATTAATGGAATACCTATACAAGGTCAAGCTGTAAAACTAAATACTGAGAATCTTGATGAAAGTACTACAATTTATTCTGCGATTAGTGAAAATTTATGTATTTGCTTTGTGCAAGATATTAATAAAATTACAATTCCGGCTTCTGTTTCAGAGGCTATAGGAAAGGTAGATATTCTAGCGTTGATTTGTAATCCGACTTCTGAAAACACAACAGAATCAATTAATTCATTAGTAAGTTCACTCGATCCTCAGGTATTAATACCAATAGAAAATAATTCCAAAGGTGAAAATTCAGAAATATACCAAAAATTGATTAAAGAACTAGGTCATCAGGCCGAAGAAGCAATAGCTAAGGTAAACATAACAAAATCAGGGCTCCAAGAGACTCTAAAGGTATTGAACCTTAGAAAAACGTCTTTATAGCCTTATACGGGCTAATATAGGCTTTCTGAACCTACTTGATAGAGATATTAACAGCCCTAGAACAAATATAGAGAATAGAGATATAGATGATGCTCCTCCGCCTCCAGAACATCCTCCGCCTTCAGCAACAGGTGGAGCAGGTGCATCTTCAACTTTATTTGCAGATAACGACTCAACCTCAGAAGGTGTTGGCGTAGCAACAACTATAATAGTTTCTGGCTTAGGAGTAGGTAAAGGTTCAGGTGTAGGCGGAACAGGTGTTGGAACTGTAGTTTCTTTTATTTCAAAATCAGGAAAAAGGAAATTTGCATCACTTACAAATTGATTTGGCTGAAATGGAACTGTAGTAATACTGTCATTTCCTTGTATAACAAGCCTCATAGGTTGATCAACATAGTTTATAGTAATAGGGTTTATTGAAATAGAATATTTACCGTCCTTTGTTTCGACAGTATCAGAAATATAATCTTGGATCTGCGCATAAACCTTTACTCCATCTGGAACAACATCAGAACCTATTACGATTTGGCCAGAATATAAACTTGGATTAATAGTAGGCATAGGGGTTGGAGTTGGCGGAACAGGTGTTGGAGTAGGCCTAGGTATAGTATTCACTACTAAATTAAACGTCACATTCATACAGTTGCTTAACCTGCATCCATCAGCAGCAGTAGGTAAAAATGCTAAAGATTCAGTGGCCTTAATTCCACCTACATAAATATCAAAGATAACTTTTCCAGGAACACCTGGACCAATATCTATATGATATTTACCAGGAATATCAGCGCCAAATACAGTTGAAAACTTAAAATGCCCTTCTTCTAAAGCAGCATTCTTACCATCTATATTCAAAGATTGTGCCTGACTAATAAATTCTACTTCTAAATTACTAATGCCAGTATCAATATTTTCTAGTTTCTGACCTATTACAGTAACGCTACCTTGATAATGCACAAACTCAGGCAAGAAATTAAAATCCATACTTGGAGGTGTCGTATGATTATCTGCGCTAATGTTAATAGCAAATATACTAAAGATAACTATTGAAATTAATGTAGAGAGGTATCTAAATTTATATGTTTTTATATTCATTAGTATCAATTATAGCAAATGAATAAATTATCCCGTCAAATTTATACAAAAAAGAAAGAGCCCTCACAAGAGGGCTCTTTCTATAAAGTCTATCTAATTAATAGATCCTTACGGAGAAGGTGGTACGATCGGTAAGATCGATCCATCTGTCCTAGGAACTACATAGATCCACAATCCTTGACCAGTGGTTACGTTAGTACCAGAGGCCACTTCTGTGAACTTAAGGTTAGTAGTATCGTAACTGTACACGATATCGTGTCCACCTGCGCTACCATCAGTTAAGTCACCGAAGTATAAGGTTTGAGTTGTAATCGCTGTACCATCGCTACCTTCAGTATTAGCTCTAGATACATCTGAAACTCCTACGAAGTTCCAGCCAGCCACTGTAGGGATAGTTACCACTGCTGGAGGGGAACCTGCAGATGGTTCAACCGGACCTACCAATGCAACTGATTGGCTTTCGAAGTTGTTGTTGTGTACCCAATAACCATGACCTGAATGTATCGCAGCCAATGATCCAACGAATTTACCAGAACCTGAGTCCTTAGTAGCACTTGACCATGTGTGATCAGAGTACGAAAGAACCATATCTACACCAGTGTTCGAGAACACTGAGTCGATAGCAGGATCCACTGGATCCGACGGTACTGATTTAGCGTTCCAACCAGCGAGTAGACTCATCTTGAAGTCTTTTCTAGCTGCAACACTGAATGATTTACTTGCTTCACTACTTGCGTTTCCAGCAAAGTCAGTGGCTTTTGCAACAATCTTGTGCGTGCCAGCTGTTAATGCTGTAGACGGTACGTAGTAGAATTTCTTGTTATCTGTAGTAGATAACGAAGCGCTAATGTCTACTCCATCCAAAGTAGCTGTATTAATAGTTACCTTGTTATCTTCACCAGTGCTGTAGTCAAGTACAATGTACGGCTTAGTTTGCGTAGTTGTAGATGCTTCAGCTGGAGTAATTGACAATGCAGGAGCAGTATCGTCTAAGTTGAATACTAAGTAACTCGCAGTAGACGAAATTGATCCGTGAATTGTTATGTTAGCTGCTGTTGCCTTATCTTTAGCAGTTACTACAACAGTCTTATCACCGTCTGTTCCTGGCGTACCAGATGCAGAAGTAATAGTGTACTTGAATGTCTTAGTGCCTTGAGCAGTCATAGAAGCATCCAAGATTACACCTGCAGAAGTTGCATCAACTGTAGAAGTTGAAGCAGGAGTATGAGCATCACCATTTCCGTCAACAGTGAATGAATCCACTGGAGGATCTGCTGATTTGTTCAAAGTCCTAATGTTGTAGTCATCGATTTCAAGCATCGAAGATCCAAATCCACAAGTACTTACAGCGCCACAAGCACCAGCATAACCAGTTGTGGTTGCACCAGAGTTGTCTGCACCAGCCTTGGCCATACCAAGGTCATAGACGTCCACCTTAGGGTTAGACACTAGTTCCTCATCTGTCGTAACTGTAAGAACCATAGTGGTCTTAGTTAAGTCAGCTGTAGTTTCTAATGCACCTGTACCTGTACCTGAACCACCACTCAATGTAGCAGTAACAGTAGGGTGAATCTTGTCAGTTGCGTTTGCTAGAGAACCTGTAGACGTAGAGTTTCCTGCTATGTCTGATACAGATCCAACAAGCGCCACTTTAGGAGTGTTGTCAGCTGACATTGAAGCACCTAGTGTTAAGAACACTTGAGTAGGCAAAGCTGTTTGTATAACAGCTTCAGTAGGTGTATGTGTAGTTCCGTCATCAAATGTGATTTGGAAGTCAGTAGCATCGATGTCTGTGATATTACCATCAAACTCTACAACTAGAGCGTTAGCTTTTGTTGAAGTGTGTTTGTGAGTCTTATTAGCAGAATCGATACTAGTATCCCACCACCAGCCAGTGTATGCAGCTGAAAGTGATGGAAGTTTTTGGTCAATCTTAATGTGGTGTGCACCATATTTCTCTAACACACCAGCGTTAGCAGAAGATGATGAGTCTGAGTAACCTACGTTACCAGCCAAGTCAGTAGCTACCGCCTGGAAGTCAATCCAGTGGTTCACAGGAGTATTAGCTCCTAGTGGAAGCGCTGTGCTTGGAGTGTAAGTGTAAGTCAAACTTGATACACCATCACTTGAAGTACCTCTGTTAACAGTAACAGAAGATGCAGTTCTTGAAGTAGTGTCATCACCAGTAGACGAACTAAGGGTAATGTCACCGCCAGTAAGAGTGAAGATTGCAGCTGTTAGCCAATCACCACCAGCACCTTCGTCATTACCAGTAGCATCATGTAATGCACTAGTAACCATAACGTCGATACCGTTAGTAGCACCAACCGATCCATCCTCACCAGTACCATTATCAGTCTCTGAACCTTCCTGAACAATTAGTAGAGCTCCACTTACATCTAGTCCACTGGCAGCTTCAGTAGCTGTCACGCTAAATGCAGGAGTCCTTGTCTGATTCTCAGAACTGTGTGCAGGAGAGTTAATAGCAACTGATGGTACAGTCGCGTCAATTTTCGCTGTTACTTGTCTCTTTTGAGAAGTGTTAGAGTCGGCGTCAACTGCGTCTACGTATTCAGCGTAAACAGTTCCACCGTCTTTAACTGCCAAAGTAGAAGTTACTGAGTGAGCTGCTCGACCAGCACCAGTAGCACATTCTGCCGCACAAGGCGTTAGAGCATTTGTGTTACCGTAGCTGCCCATATATACAGTATCAGCATCATTAGTAGTAGCGTTGTTAGCAGCCATACCTAGAGGCATAGCAGTGTTTTCGTTATCAAACACGTTAACTAGACCATTGAATACACCAGTGTTTCTACCAGTCTCTGTCAATAGAATGCTTATAGCGTTTGAAGACGAAACAACACCACTCCATACTTTAGCGGTAGTTGTGTTAATTCTTGAAGTCTTCCACTGTACTAGTCCAGCAACGACAGCAGTGTTATCAGATTCACCTGTTAAGCTCTCGTCAGCATCGTTACCATTTCCTGGTTGCCAGTTCATCGCCTCAGCTTCCGCTAAGTCACCAGTACCAGTTTGTACAGTAATAATTGCAGGAACTCCATTAGCAGGATCACCAGAGTTTCCAACTGAAAGTGCAATTAATGAACTTGTAGTTGAAGAACATTTTGGTGACTTGTTGAAGTTACCCATGTTAGCGTCTGGAGCTAGAGCCTTGTCTGACAATGTCATGTCAGCTTTGTGACCGTCTCTACCTAGAGCAACTGTACCAGCTGTTGCATCAGTAATAACGTTAGCTGATGTAGCACCAGTTGGACCATTTGCTATTGTAGTTCCGTCTAGAAGAGAGTCTGCAGTTGCTCTGGCAGTCGGTGAGTATGTTCCATCATAGAATGGAGTTGGTATACCATCGTTGTCAGTTGCAGCTCCTTCAGAATAACCTGATCCTAACCACCTACATGCAAATGTAAGGTCGGAACCAGTTATAACTCCGTCGCTGTTTGTGTCAATAATTGGGATAGCGTACTCATTTATAGCATCATTAGCTTCCTGATAATTGGTAATTAATGTACTAGATGAAGAGTGTCCACCCTTTAGGATGACGATCGTACTCTTAACAACAGCGCTGTTAAGGTCAGAATCGACAACCTCGATTACAAGTTGGTTAGACCCAGTCATGACGTGCCTACCAGTAGAAGTGTAAGTAGCATAAAGGCTCTTACCCGCTCCTACATAAGTAGGTGTAGTTCCACCATAAGTTGAGGCCAACTTGCTTGGGCTCGAAGCAGTTGACAGTTTAGACCAATTGTTTACCAAGTTGATCTTTCCTGTTGCTGCCGCTTGAGCCGTATCGGTTTGTTGATTGAATCCTATGATAGACGCAACTACCAACATCATGGCAGCTAATCCACCCAGGACTCTTGCAGAGATGATATTTTTCACTCTGTTTTCCCCCTTTACCTTTTTCCGGATTACTCTGGACATAAAGTCTAAAGTCTCCTTTTTAATCCCTACGTGCCAGTTAAAAATCCGGACACGATACGGTTTTGTTTATAAAGCTTATTTAATTTTTGCGACTATTTCAGTTAGTTTTACTTAAAGAGGCTTCTGATTAATCCTAGTCGCAACTAGAAAAACCAGACAAATCGCCTGCTTATCGTTCAGATAATTTCATAACATACAGTGTATGTCAAGTAATCCTCACTAACATTTTAAATTATTTTTTGATTATGATTATCGAAGTAGTTCCAAAGCTAGCTATTCTTTGAGATGCTTCTTTAATCAAAATTAGGTTAAGAATATAAGTTATCCAGACTAATTGTCAACGATAAAACTTAAAAAAATTTGAAAAAAACAACAAAAAACGGTTTTTTTTGTGATTTTTGTTAATTTTTTTACAAATTAAGGGCTTTTGAAGAGAAATTTAGTCTTTTATCCAACTCTCGACTTTTAAGAATTCTTTATTAGATGGTGTTTTCCCCATTGCATTAAGGATCTTCTGCGTCAAAGCAGTTGGGTCAGAAGATGCATCTGAATGAGAATTGGAAAGAGCAATCATTCTTCTGAGTAGAGTGACTTGCTTCATTGTAAACTCATCAAGCAAATTAGCTTCATTTCTTGTTCCGCTCTTTGAAATTTCTATTGCTGGCCATACTCTTTGTTCAGATAACCTTCTATCCAAATGAAGTTCCATGTTACCTGTGCCTTTAAATTCTTCATATATCAAATCATCAAGTCTGCTGCCTGTATCAACAAGGCATGTTGCAATAATTGTTAAACTCCCTAGTTCTTCAAAATTTCTAGCAGCACCAAAAAATTGTTTAGGAGGGTATAGCGCTAGAGGATCCATACCTCCTGATAAAGTTCTTCCGCTGCTCTGAGTATTGAGATTATGGGCTCTTGCAAGCCTAGTTAAACTGTCAAGGAGCACAACTACATCTTTTCCTGATTCAACTGCCCTCTTTGCTTCAACCATAGATCTTTCTGCGGTTTTACAATGATCTTCAACAGGCTCGTCAAATGTAGAACTGAAAACTTTACCAGATACTGACCTTACCATGTCAGTAACCTCTTCAGGTCTTTCACCTATTAATGCAACAAATAATTCTACTTCAGGATGATTTTCACTTATACCCCTGGCGATTTCTTTTAACAAAATTGTTTTCCCTGCTTTAGGAGGGGCCACAATCAAAGCTCTTTGCCCTTTCCCTATAGGAGAAAATATATCTATTAATCTTGAAGAAAAAGGTTTATTGCCGGTTTCTAATGTAAGTCTTTCATTTGGATAAATAGGAGTCAGTTTTTCAAAATTAGGTCTTTGCTTCATTTGAGACGACTCTGGGTCATAGCCATTTACCATTTCTACTTTTGTTAGGCCATAATATCGTTCTTTCTCTTTTGGTTGCCTTACTTGACCTGCTACCTTATCGCCTTTCCTTAAACTAAATCTTCTGACTTGAGACTGAGAGACATATATGTCATCTTTGTTATCTTCTGTGTCAGGGTTTCTCAAAAAGCCATACCCATCGCTTAATATATCTAGTATTCCGAAGCCAAGGAGTAGATCTTCTTCTTGTGCAAAATGAGATAAAACGGGAAGGACTACGTTAACTCTATCGCCCATATCTGCGTCAGGCAAATAACTAACTCCCGACTTTTCGGCAAATTTGACGACTTCATCAACCGACATATCATCAACGCCATGCCTTTTTAAAATTCCGACATCTGAAGTTGATACAGATGATAATTTAGTATCTGCGTCTTTCTTAGTTTTAGTTGTTGTTTTTTTTGTACTTTTTGGTTTAGGTGTTGCCAATTTATTATTTCCTGTATTGAAAAATTATTTATTGAAAAAAATTTCTTTTGTTGAGTTTCATGATTTAAGAAAATTGGAACCAAATAAAAAAGAAATTTCGTAATTGGTAGTATTATCTTCACATAATTTTATTTGGGTTGCAAATTTTACAATTCTTAGACTATTTAATTAATCTGATCTGGTCACCAGTTATTACAGCATTAATTGCAGCAGATATAAATCCATTAAATAAAGGATGAGGCTGATCTGGCCTAGATAAAAATTCTGGATGAAATTGACTCCCAATCATAAAAGGGTGATCGCTGACTTCCATTATCTCAACTAATTTTGCATCGGGCGAAATTCCGCTAGGTACTAATCCTTTATCTTCGAGTCTTTCTTTATAGTCGTTATTTACTTCATATCTATGCCTATGCCTCTCGACAATTTCAGGAGAATCATATAATTCAGATACTTTAGAACCTTCTCTTATAATACAAGGATAATTTCCTAACCTCATGCTTGCTCCGGTTTCCTTAAGATCTTCCTGGCCAGGAATAAAATTTATGACCGGATTCTGAGACTTATCATTAAATTCTGATGAATTAGCATCTTTGAGTTTTAATACATTCCTAGAAAACTCTATAACCATGATTTGCATTCCAAGGCAAAGTCCAAGATAAGGAATTTTATTGACTCTAGCAAAATTAGCACATTCCACCATTCCATCAATTCCTCTAGGCCCAAAACCTCCTGGCACAATAATTCCAGATAATCCGCTTAACTTATTAATCACATCCCCTTCTTCAAGTTCTTCAGATAATATCCATTCAAATTGAACGTTAACTTGATGTTTAATCCCCGAATGCATTATTGCCTCTTTGACAGAAAGGTAAGAATCTTCCAAAGATGTGTATTTGCCGATAATACCAATTTGTAATGATTTCTTTTCAGACCTAATAACATTTACCATATCTTTCCAGTTATCCAAATCAGACTTATTATTATTTAGCCCTAAGAATTCAGATAACTTGTCCCCTAATTGTTGAGATTCAAGTGCTAAAGGAACTGCATATATAGTATCCAAAGTTTCTAAAGAAAAGATTCTCTCTAATTTTACGTCGCAGTGCAGAGAAAGCTTATCTTTTATACTGCTGTCTATTTCATCATCACTTCTACAAACCAAAAAATCGGGTTGGATGCCCATGCCTCTTAATGAATTAATACTGTGTTGAGTAGGTTTTGTCTTAACTTCTCCAGTAGCACCTAGTTTAGGCAAAAGGGTTAGATGCAAAAATAAAGAATTTTGCTGTCCAAATTCACTTCTTATTTGCCTGATAGCCTCTATAAAAGGTTGTCCTTCAATGTCACCAATTGTCCCTCCAACTTCAACAATCATTACTTCGCAATTACTTTTTTCAGCGGCTAAAAATATTTTCTCCTTGATGAGATTTGTAACATGAGGGATAGTCTGAATTGTCCCTCCTAAATATTTTCCATCTCTTTCATTTTCAATGATCTCTCTATATATAGCTCCAGCAGTTGTACTTGAATGTTTATTTAATTCTTCGTTTATGAATCTTTCATAATGGCCCAAATCTAAATCGGTTTCTGATCCATCAGAGGTTACAAATACTTCTCCATGCTGAAAAGGGGACATAGTTCCAGGATCAACATTAAGGTAGGGATCTAATTTCATTATAGAGACGTTAATTTTTTTATTCTTTAGAATTCTTCCAATAGATGCGGATACAATCCCTTTTCCAAGGGAACTAACAACTCCTCCTGTCACAAAGATATACTTTGTCATTACCTTGCTTGTCCTCTTAATCCCTAGAATCTAAACATCAACATTAAGCATTCTAAGAACATAAGGTATTCTCTGTCAATTATTGTTATAATTACACTTTGTCATGAATTCAGAAAATAAACATTTTGATATAAATAAAATTGCCGAACTAGCAAAGTTAAATTTAGACCCTAAAGAGGTCGATAAATTTGAGAGCCAAATGGTAGATATCATTTCTTACTTCTCTTCATTGCAGAAAATTGACACATCAAATTTTAATTTAAAATATTGGGAGATTGACGAGAATAAAATCACAGACGCTTCGGAATTAAGAAGCGACAATGAGTCTAATGGTTTTAGTGAAGAAGAAATATTTAATAATGCTCCATCAAAGGAAAATAAATTTATTAAGATCAAGAAAATACTGGAAAGATAGAATGATAAATCCTTCAAAACTCACAGCTATTGAATGTGCTGAATTGATTCAAAAAAAGGAAGTATCTGCCACTGAGATAACTAAGATATTTTTAGAGAGATCCAAAGAAGTAAATTCAAGCATTAATTCTCTGATTACGATAAGTGAAGATTATGCATTAAAGCAAGCAAATAAAATTGATAGCAACTTTGAGGATTTTAAAAATAAACCTTTATTAGGGGTTCCAATATCAGTTAAAGATGTTATATCTACAAAAAATATAAAAACTACTGCAGGCTCAAAAATACTAAGTAATTATATTCCTCCATATGATGCTTTTGTAATAAAAAAACTAATAGATTCAGGGGCAATAATTATAAGCAAATCAAATTGCGATGAATTTGCAATGGGATCTTCAAATGAAACATCTTATTTTGGAGCATGCCGCAATCCTTGGGATTTGGAAACCGTGCCGGGCGGTAGTAGCGGAGGATCAGCAGCCTCAGTTGCCTCGTCTCAAAATTTAATCAGTATAGGATCTGATACAGGAGGGAGCATAAGGCAACCAGCCTCATTATGTGGGATAGTAGGAATGAAGCCAACATATGGTTCAGTAAGTAGGGCTGGACTTATAGCTTTTGGTAGTTCATTAGACCAAATAGGACCATTCGCAAAAAATGTTCAAGATTGTGAAAAATTATTTTACTCAATTGCAGGACATGACCCTAAAGACTTAACTTCATCAAAAAATAAATTAAAAAATTCTAAAAATTTAAATAATTTAAATAATTTAAAAATTGGAATATGTACTGATATTAGTGATCAAGGAATTTCTGAAGGGGTGAAAAAAGTCTTCAAAAATTCTGCAAATGCCATGAATAAATTAGGGGCTGAAATAGATGAAATTTCAATTGATTATATCAAGGAGTCGCTTCCTGTATATTACTTAACAGCACCTTCAGAAGCTTCTTCTAACCTTAATAGATATGACGGAATAAAATATGGCTACTCTAACCAAGATGGTAAAACTTCATGGGACACGATAGATCTGACAAGATCAAATTTTGGAGATGAAGTAAAAAGGAGAATTTTACTTGGAACTTTTGCTCTTTCTTCTGGTTACTATGATGAATATTACGGAAAAGCACAAAAAATTAGAGGGTTAATAATCAACTCTTTCAATAATGCTTTTAAAAAATTTGACTTGATAATTTCACCAACTTCACCAATAACAGCTTTCAAAATAGACTCACAAATAGATGACCCTTTATTGATGTATCAAAATGATATATGTACTATGCCGGCTAATATTGCGGGGATTCCAGCAATTTCAATTCCCTGTGGGTTATCGAATGGGCTTCCTGTTGGTTTACAAATTATGGGTCCAAACTTTTCTGAGGGGATGATATTTTCTGTGGCAAAATTGATGGAAAGTAATATGAATCTTAATTTATTGGAAGAGGTAAATATATGATCAAAAGAATAATATTTAGCTTAACTATATTGATTTCAATTATTGCCTGTTCTGAGGAAGTGCAAAAGCCGATAGATCCTGGATTGCCTCCGGAGTTTCCTCATGTATTCATGGGTAATGCTTATGTTAACGGAGACCCCATTAAACAAGGTATAACAATCTATGCAAAATTTGGGGCATCATACTCACAAGAAGGCGAAACAATAAGCGGAGGGAGGTATGTGAATGTTCTTGTCGCTCCAAAAAATTCAAAAGAGACTAAAGAAACTGTCACATTCCACATGAAGACTGAAAATGGAGAAGAAAAAGCAAAAGAAACTTTCAAATTAAAAAAAGTACCCGAGCCAGAAATTGTTAATTTTGAACTAAATTTTAATTCTTATCCTTGAAATGTTAATTAAAGTAAACAATAAATTCCCTACAATAAGTGAAGACTGCTATGTGGCACCTTCTTCTACCCTTATTGGTGATGTAGAACTATCAACTTTATCAAGTGTTTGGTTTGGAGCCGTAATAAGGGCAGATAATGGGAAAATTGAGATAGGTGAAAGAACTAATATCCAAGATAACTGCGTTGTACATTCAGACCAAGGTTCTAAAATAGGAAATAATGTCACTCTCGGCCACGGGGTCGTTTGTCATGCAAAAAGTGTTGGGGATAACTGTTTATTAGGAAATGGATCAGTACTAAATGAAGGCGTGGAGGTAGGAGAGTTTTCTTTAATTGCTGCAGGTTCAGTAGTGATAGAAAACATGAAGATTCCGCCAAGATCACTTGTTATGGGCAGCCCAGCAAGAATAAGGGGAGAGATAACCGAAAGACATATGGAACTCATTAAATTAAGTTTTGCTACATATGTTGAAAAAGTAAAGTTATATAAAGATTCCGAAAAATTCGATTAATATTTATTAGAATTAATTATTATATTGTCTATTAATCTTACTCCTTCAATATAACCAGCGATCATAATAACTTTGTGATTTAAATCTGCTTCTCTAAATAAATCTGAAAAGTCATTTTCAGGTTCTGTTAGGTCAGATAAAGACTTTGCCTTAATATATTGCAACTTAAAATCAGGTTCTGTGTTTAATACTGCACCAACCTTTTCTTCTACACTTGAAAGGTTGCGACTTTCTTTCCAGTATTCTTTTCCTGCTTTGAGAGCCTTAAATATAATTGAAGCTTTTTGTTTGCCATCTTCAGTTATCAGTGAATTACGACTACTGTATGCAAGCCCTGAAGAGTTCCTTTGAGTTTCAACTGGAATAATTTCAACGTTATGAACAGATGATAATTTTTTATGTATTAAGCATATTTGCTGTATATCTTTCATGCCAAAAATGGCTTTACTAGGCCTTATTAATTCAAAGAATTTATTGACAATTGTTAAGACTCCGTCAAAATGACCAGGCCTGAAACTCCCTTCCCAAATATCACCTGCTGGCCCTGCATCAATCGCTTTAATGTGTTTCTTATTTAGAATAGCCTCTTTACTAGGTTTAAATAACACATCTACTCCATTTTTATCAAAAATATTAATATCCTCTTCAAATTCTTGAGGATAAGAATTAAGATCATTTAAATTATTAAACTGAAGAGGATTAACAAATAAAGTTGCGAAAACTTGATCAAATTCTCGTGCCTTATCTAATAACGCTATGTGCCCATGATGCAAAGCACCCATAGTAGGAACTACAACCCTGCTATCATGTGATGATTTGCATATTTTTTTTATTTCTTCTATTGACTCAACAATTATCATTTTTGTTATTTTATTCTCCAAATTCATATGTAAGTTTAATCTGAATTACTATATCCTAAAAACTTAAATTAAATCTAAATAAAAAACTTTAATGAATTTCAAGGCAATAAGAGGAACTTATGACCATACTCCAGAAGATATGGAGGTGTGGAATTTTGTAGAGAGTGCTGCCAGAAGAACTGCTTCCATATTTGGATATAAAGAAATTTCTACTCCTATTTTTGAACAGACTGGTCTTTTTAAAAGAGCAGTTGGAGAAGGTACCGATGTGGTACAAAAAGAAATGTACAATTTTACTGATCTTGGTGGCAATGAATTGACCTTAAGGCCTGAAGGTACGGCTTCTGTATGCAGAGCTTTTATTGAACACGGAATGCATAATAAACCATACCCCGTAAGATTATTCTATATAGCCCCAATGTTCAGACATGAAAGGCCTCAAAGTGGCAGATTAAGGCAACATCATCAATTTGGTGTAGAAATTTTTGGAGACAGTTCTTCTGAAACTGACTTGGAAATTATTTTATTAGGTCTTACTTACTTAGAAAGTCTAGGCATCAAAGGCCTTAAATTAAAGGTGAATTCTATAGGGACAAGTAAATCTAGGGTTGAATTTAAGAAATCATTTGAACATTATATGAATCCTTTGAAAAATAAACTATCTGAAAAGGATCAGAAAAAATATGAACTGAATCCAATTAGAATCTTGGATTCAAAAGAAAAGTCAACTCAAGATTTGCTTCTTGATTCACCTAAGCCTATTGATTTCTTAGATAAAGATTCCAAAGAGCATTGGGAAAAATTTATAAATCTATTAGATCAGTCAATAAAAATGTTTGAAGGGGTAGAATTTGAAATAGATAAGGGGCTAGTTAGAGGACTTGATTATTATTCCAAGACTGTATTTGAAATACAACCGAAAGATTCGAATAAAGCACAATCTAGCATTCTTTCAGGCGGAAGATATGACAATCTTGTAGAAAATATAGGAGGGCCTGATACACCTGCTGCGGGGTTTGGAAGTGGAATAGAAAGGGTAATACTTAATATAAAAGAAAATAAGGAAGAAGATCTTGATTCTCTGCAATTATTAATTATTCCTGCATCTAATGAAGGGCTAGTTGTTTCAATTAAAATTGCCCAACAACTTAGAAATAAAAACGTATCTACAAGTATTTGCTCTTCGGATAGGAGTTTTAAAGCCCAAATGAGATATGCTAACCAAATAAATGCTAATAATATAATTGTTATAGGAGAAAAAGAGATAAGCACAAATAAAATTACTATCAAAAATTTATCATCAAAAATCGAGAAAACAGTTGACCTAACATCGGAAGATATTTTATCAGTATTAGATTCAAATGGATGAAGCGACTTTAGAAAAATTAAATAATATTGAGAAAAGATATAACGAAGTAGAAGAATTGATGGCCAATCCTGAAAATGCTTTGAATGTCCCAAAGATCACTAAACTTGCTAAAGAACATAGTGAACTTAAAAAAGTAGTTTCTCTATATAAGAGTATTAGTTCAAAAAATAGTGAGTTAGATGAGATAAAAAATATGCTAGATGATGAAAATGATCCAGAAATCGTTGAAATGGCTAAAATTGATTATGAGAAAATCAAGTCTGAGATTACTGAATTAACATCTAATTTAGAAGAACAACTAATTCCAAAAGATATTAGAGACAAAGCAGATGCGATAATTGAGATTAGGGCAGGTACAGGCGGAGACGAAGCCAGTTTATTTGCTGGAGAAATATACAGAATGTATCAGAGATATGCCGAGTTACAAGATTGGTCCTTTAGTTTAGTAGATATAAATGATAATGGGTTAGGAGGAGTAAAAGAAGTTACTTTTGAAATCAATGGTAGTGGGGTATATAGAAAAATGAAACATGAAGCAGGCACTCATAGAGTACAAAGAGTTCCCTCTACAGAATCCCAAGGAAGAATACACACATCTGCAATAACTGTTGCTGTGCTGCCAAAACTTGAAGATGTAGACGTAACTATAAATCCTGAAGATATCCGAACAGATATATTTCATTCCGGGGGAGCAGGTGGACAAAACGTGAATAAAGTAGCTACAGCAGTAAGATTAACTCACAACCCTTCTGGCATTGTGGTTACATGCCAAAGGGAAAGATCTCAATCGCAAAATAGAATTATAGCCATGGAATTACTAAAAGTAAGATTATGGGATATAGAATATGAAAAACAACAAAGAGAACATAGTAAAAATAGAAAAGAGCAAGTAGGTTCAGGTGATAGATCAGAAAAAATTAGAACTTATAATTTTCCGCAAGGAAGAGTAACAGATCACAGAATTAATGTTTCGATACATAATTTAGATGAATTCTTAAATGGATCAATTGATGAAATGTTGGATCAATTAATTAGAAATGAACAAATTCAAAAACTAGCAGAAGATGAAAATAATTGATCTATATCGCTATTTATGTTCTGAACTAAAATTAGCAAGTAATAACAAAATAGAGGCAGAGGCAGAGGCATATCTAGTCTTTATTTCAGAGAAATTCTCTACGTTGAACGGATTTAATTTATCAAAAGAATCATTATATGGAACCAAAAGAGATATTGAAGTTAAGAATGAGTCCTATAATTTTATCTTAGAGATCATTAAATCCAGAAAATCTGGGATGCCTATTCAATACATAATTAATGAATCATGGTTCAGTAATCTGAAATTCGAAGTATTTTTAGATGAATGTAGAAAAACGCTTATACCCAGAAATGAAACTGAACTTATAGTTAATAAATCGATCGATTTTATTTCAAAAAATGACGTAATTAACGCCCTGGATGTTGGTACAGGATCTGGGTGTATACCAATTTCAATACTTAATAAAATAGAAAAAGATATAAACTGGATAGCAATAGATCCTTATTTGAATGAGATAGCATCAAATAACGCAAAAAAATACAATATGTCAGAATCTATAGAATTCAAGAAAATTTCAATTCAAGAACTCCAAAAATTTAAATCAGGTAAATACGATTTAATTACTGCCAATCTACCATATGTACCAGATACATCTAGAATAGAAACCATTGTCAGGCAGGAACCTCATGAGGCAATTTTTGGAGGCAGAGATGGTCTAAAATTTATTAAAAACTTAGTTAATGCTCTCCCTAAAATACTAATGGACAATAATAGCATTGCTATATTTGAAATAGATCCTTCTCAGGTAGAATATTTTTACAGTCTAAGAGATAAATTCAAAGTAGAAATAATGAAAGATATTCAGAGTCTAAATAGGGTGGCTACTCTAAGTTTTAAATAATTATCGCTTAGTAAATTGCTGAGCTTTCCTTGCTCTCTTAAGACCATATTTCTTGCTCTCTTTGATCCTAGAGTCTCTAGTAAGGAGACCTTTAGATTTCAATTTTGGCCTTAAGTTAGAATCCATCTCAATTAACGCTCTTGAAATACCTAATGACAAAGCATCTGCCTGGCCTGATATTCCACCACCGTGAGTCTTAGCAACTACAGTAACAGAACTCTTTAAATCTAATAAATCTAATGGCCTTGTAACTGATTTCTGCCAAATCTCAACTGGAATAGCTTCCTCTAATGCTTTTCCGTTCACAGTAATTTCGCCAGGAGTATTAAAAACCCTAACCCTTGCTATCGCACTTTTTCTCTTTCCGGTACCGTAATAATATTTTTTAGAAGACAATCAATAACTCCTATTCAGCTGAAAATTGTTGATGATGAGTATGTTCCTCAGCAGGAAAAACCTTCAACCTCTTCAGCATTACATCTCTTAATTTATTTTTTGGCAGCATTCCTTTTACTGCATTAAATATAACTCTCTGGGGATTTAACTTTAGCATATCCTCATATGAAGTCATCTTCTCTCCTCCTGGATATCCTGAGTGAGAAAAATATTCTTTTTGCTCACTCTTTCTGCCAGTAACTTTTATAAAAGAAGCATTAATTACAACTACAAAGTCACCTCCAGCAAGATTGGGAGCATAATTCACCTTTCCCTTACCCATTAGGAGCGTAGATACATCAGATGCTAATCTACCTAGAACTTTTCCTTTTGCATCAACTAAATGCCATGAATTATCTAATTCCTTAGAACTTACAGATATTCTATTTATATCTTTTTCTTGCATTTTAAATTCTCACTCCATCATACTTTATGTTAGATAAATATAAACCCTTTGAAGATGGCAAAAGGTTGATTGCGCCTTTCTTAGGGTTATCAATCATATCTGATAACTGATTAATAGTTATCTTTCCTTTCATCAAAAGAAGAAAAGACCCTATCATCCTTCTAACTTGCTGATACAAGAATGATTTGCCAATTATTCTAAATTCTAGACTTTTTTCATTTTCAACGTGAGATATATGCCTGATTTCTCTATTGGTACTAATATCCCTGGGAGCTAATCTGCCAGTAAATGATAAGAAATCATGGACTCCAATAAATAATTTGTAAACTTTAGCCAAATTCTCTGTTTCAATATGGTAGTCGATATGTTCATAATATCTATTTTCCATAGGGGAAATATTTCTATCAAAATTTATCTTATAAACATATTCTCTTTCAAGTGCATCTTTTCTGACATTTAAATCTTTATCTACCCTTATGCATTTTAATATTTTTGCATCTTTTGGCATATAATGATTTATAGAAGAAACCCATAGATCAGAACTTAATTCTTTACTAGATCTAAAACTAGCTACCTGATTAGTAGCATGTACTCCAGAGTCAGTTCTACTAGCAAATTCAGTTGAAATAAATTCTTTATGAATACTCATTAAAGCACTTTCAAAAGAACCTTGAACTGTCCTTGAATTAACTTGTTTCTGGGATCCTTTAAAGTCTGTCCCGTCGTATGTTAATACAGCAAGATACTTATTCATCTGATCCCTCAGGCTGCTCTTCTGATTGCAAATTTAAATCATCTAAAATGCTCAACTCTACAAGATGTGTCGAGTCCCCTTTTCTATAACCTAACTTGGTTATTCTAGTAAACCCACTACTTCTTTGTTCAAATTTTTTACTAATTACTGAAAATAATTCATCGAGTACCATGTCATCATTTAAAAATGCATAGGCCTTTCTTCTATCATTCAATGTCCCTTTTCTGCCAAGGGTGATAATTTTCTCCAATTTAGGTTGAATTGCTTTTGCTTTAGCATAAGTAGTTCTAATCTTTCCCCTTTTTATGCATTCTGCAACCAAATTCCTGTACAGAGCCTTCCTACTGCCAGTTTTTCTACTTAACTTATATCCAGATACTCGATGTCTCACAGATCACCTATGCTTTACTTTCTTCTTGAACTTTTTTAATAAAAGGTTCGAGTTTTTCTTGCAATTCATCTAGAGATTTTTGACCGAAATTTTTTAACTTTAGCATTTCTGGTCCTATAGGGAATTCAATAATATCACCTACTCGGTTTAATCCGCTCCTTTTTAAACAGTTAAAAGTTCGACTTGAAAGATCTAAGCTTTCTACTAAGGTATTATAAACCTCCGCAGAAACACCTTTTGTCTCAATGCTTTCTGCTACAGTAGAAACTTCTTCTAAATTAACAAACTGAAAAAATTTCTTCATTAATTGATCTGCCCCATTTTTTACAGCATCTGAAGGAAGAATAGATCCGTCTGTCCAAACTTCAAGGGTTAGTTTCTCAAGATTTGTTTCATTACCAATTCTCAAATCTTCAACTTCATAATTCACTTTCCTAACAGGACTAAATATAGAATCTACAGGCAAAAAGCCAATTCCAAGACTTTCTTGGGCAAACCTATCTGACGGAATATAGCCTACTCCTTGCTCAACATTGAATTCAACAGAAAGTTTTCCAGAACTTTTATCAATAGTAGCCAAATATAATTCAGGATTAACTATTTCAAATTCAGCACTTGTCATAATATCTCCAGCCACGACTTGGCCTTCACCTTTTACATCTAGCCTCATTCTTCCAGCCCTATCAGACATAGCTTTAAGTCTAATTTTTTTAAAATTAAGCAGCAATTCTATTACTCCCTCTGACATACCATCTATAGAGGAATATTCATGCTGGACTCCATCTATTCTAACCCATGTTATAGCTGCTCCTGGCAGAGAATTTAACAATGTCCTTCTCATAGAATTACCTATAGTGTCTCCCATTCCCTTTGGAAGAGGACTTGCAACTATTTCTGCGTACTTATCTCCATCTTCATTGATAACAAATGCCATCTCAGGGAGCTTTCTTTCACTTATTTGGTCTTCAAATTCAGAGGTACTAGTTACTCCAAATTGTTTTTCTATTTCTTCCATTCCCATTATTATCTCCTTGAATAATATTCAATAATTAATCTAGTCTGAATGCCTATTTCCATATCATCTGTCTCAGGCCTTGCTATTATGTCAGCAGACCCTTCGCCTTTATCTGACTTGATCCAGTCTGGCACTACCCTTTCAGCAAGTTCCTCATCAGCCTCTATAAGTTTATACATTTCGCTTTTCTTAGATTTTGTTGATATCTCTACTTTATCCCCCTGCCTAACTTTAAAACTAGGCACATCAACTTTAACGCCATTTACAAGAAAGTGACCATGACTAACCATCTGCCTAGAGTGAGCTCTTGATCTCCCAAAACCTAATCTAAAAACTACATTATCCAATCTGCTTTCAAGAATAGAGAGTAAGTTTTCACCTGCGACTCCATCCATTTTTGATGCTTTGTTAACGTAATTTCTGAATTGCCTTTCCATTATCCCATATATTAATCTCGCTTTTTGCTTTTCCTTAAGCTGGGTCCCATAATCAGATAATCTTCTAGATGGCACAAAAGCGTTTCTTCTAAGCCTTCTCCTTTCAACACCACACTTTCCTGCTGGCTTAGAGCACAACTTCTCGCCCATCCTTACACAATCTTTACAACTTATACTTGTTCGTAGTTTCATAAAAAATTAAACCCTTCTTCTTTTTGGAGGCCTACATCCATTGTGCGGAATAGGAGTAACGTCTTTTATACTTTGAACATTTAACCCTGATGCTTGCAAAGCTCTAATTGCTGCTTCTCTACCTGACCCCGGGCCTTTAACAATCACATCAATCTTTTTTAATCCGATTTCTTCAGCTTTTTTCGCTAGATTTTCAGCTGTTCTTTGGGCAGCAAATGATGTTGACTTTCTAGAACCTTTAAAACCAACTGTTCCAGCCCCACTTGACAATAAAACATTACCTCCATCATCAGTTAATGTAATAATAGTATTGTTAAAAGTTGCAGCTATATAAGCTTTCCCACTTTGTACAAACTTTTTCTCTTTTTTTCTCTGTCTTGTTTTTCTTGCCATTTTAATGTTTAGTCACTTGTTTTTTTCCAGCTATAGCTATCTTTTTGCCTCTTTTAGTTCTTGCATTTGTCTTAGTTCTTTGTCCTCTCACAGGCAAACTTCTTCTATGCCTATCTCCGCGATATGTTTTTATATCTCCTAACCTCTTAATATCATCTCGTATTGATCTTCTTAAATCTCCTTCTAAAGGATCCTCAAAAGAATCAACTAAACTTCTTATTAAGTTTAATTTATCTTCAGGTATTTCATGAACTTTAGGATTATCTGTTATACCAGCCTGAACTACGATTTTTTTCGCTCTACTCAAACCAATGCCAAAAATACTCGTTAAAGCAACTTCAAGTCTCTTATTATCTGGTATATTTACACCTTTAACTACAGCCATATATCATCCTTGCTTTTGTTTGCATTTAGGATTAGAGCATATAACCATTAATACTCTCCTCCGTCTTATTATGCGACAATTGTCGCATCTTTTTTTTACTGAAGATCTTACTTTCATTTTTATTTAAACCTATAAGTTATTCTTCCTCTAGTTAAATCATATGGTGAAAGTTCCACCAGAACCCTATCTCCAGGGATCACTCTAATGAAATTCATCCTTATTTTTCCTGAAACATGAGCCAAAACCTCATGTCCATTTGCTAATTCAATTTTAAAATTTGCATTTGGCAAAGCTTCTCTTACTGTACCTTCTACTTCTATAGAATCCTTCTTAGCCATATCACACCGTTAAAACCTCTGGTTTTCCTTCAGTAATCAGCACAGTATTTTCAAAATGAGCAGATTTTGCACCATCAGATGTTACTACAGTCCACCCATCATCGCATAGTTTTGTTCCATCTGAGCCTAAATTAACCATAGGTTCAATAGCTAAAGTCATTCCTGATCTTAATTTTGCACCGTATCCTGGTTTGCCAAAATTAGGAACCTGAGGAGGTTCATGCAATGCTTTGCCTATACCATGGCCAGTATAATTGCGAACCAAGCCATAACCTTTATCAATAACATAATCTTCTACAGCATTACCTATGTCCCCAACTGTACAATCTTGTATACATTTGTCTATTGCCAAATCTAATGATTTAGCAGTGTCATATATTAGGCCTAGATCCTTTTTACTGCAGTCACCTACAGGAAAGGTTTTAGCATGATCACTATTGAATCCTGAAACAATTACACCAGCATCAATACTAATTATATCTCCATTATTTAGTTTTCTACTTGAAGGTATGCCATGCACTATTTCTTCATTAATTGATACGCATATAGTGTCTGGAAAGCCATATAAACCTAAAAATGCAGATTTCACTTTATTAGATTTAATTTCTTTCCTGCAAATATTATCTAACTCTCTAGTGGTAATACCAGGTTCAATAGCTTCTCCTAGTTTATTCATTATGGCAGCAATAATATGGCCTGCTTCCCTCATATAATTAATTTCTTTATCAGACTTGATTGTTATTGATGATAATCGATTCATGCTACTAAGCCTCTACCTTAATCAACTCTGAAATTTCTGAAAAAACGAGGTCTGGAGACTTATTGCCATCAATTTCTTTTAAAACGCCTTGATTATTGTAATATTTAAGTAAAGGCTCTGTTTGATCTCTGTAAACATTTAACCTATTGATGACTAATTGAGGTTCATCATCTTTGCGACCTCTTTCAGATAGCCTAGAAATTACTTCTTTATCATCTACATCAAGATATAAAACTGAAGAAAGATTTATTCGCAATTCTCTAATAATTTTCTCTAATGCAAGTGCTTGAGGCTCAGTTCTTGGAAACCCATCCAATATAACCTTGCCTTCTATATTAGAAACAAAGTCTTCAAAAAATGAACTCACCACCTTTATTATAAGATCATCAGGAACTAATCTGCCAGAATCGATATATTCAGAAGCCTTTAAGCCTAAATCAGATTTTTCTTCAACATTTTTTCTTAACATATCTCCTATAGAAATATGTTCATACCCAAATGCATCTGAAAGTTTAGATGCTTGAGTGCCTTTGCCAGAACCAGGAGATCCTAAAAAAATAATTACACTTACCATCCTATTCCTTTAAAAATCCATCATAGTTTCTCATTAATAATTGGGACTCTAATTGCCTCATGGTATCAAGAGCAACACCCACCATAATTAACAAGCTAGTACTACTCATAATGGTTGAGGCAGTACCTACATTTGTTATTACTCCAGCAATGAAAGGCATCACTGCTACCATGCCTAGAAATATCGCCCCTCCCCATGTAATCCTTACCATGACCTGACTTAAATATGATTGCGTAGGAGCCCCTGGTCTTATGCCAGGTATAAATCCCCCATTTCGTTGAAGATTCTCAGAAATATTCTGTTGATTAAAAGTTACAAGTGCATAAAAAAATGTGAACAACATAACCATAATGAAAACAAGTATCCAATAGGTTACATTAGCAGGACTAAGGAAATTCGTAATTGCTTCAGCTACTTGAGAGCCGGTAGAGTTAGTAGCAGGATCAACAAAGTAACCACTTATACTTGCAGGAAGTATTAATAAAGAAAATGCAAAAATTAAAGGAATCATACCAGCGGAATTTACCCTCAAAGGTATAAAGGAACCTCCTGTTTGTCTATACATTCTGCCACCCCTAAAAACACTTCTACCGTATTGAACTGGTATTCTTCTTTGAGCTTCAGTAAAAACTACAATCAAATAAACTATCAATAAAGCAATTGCAATCAGTAAACCTAGTTGGAACCTTTGATCGCTAATTAAAGAACCTTGTCCAATTATTTGAGGAAGGGAAGAAACTATGCCAGCAAAAATAATTAAAGATATACCATTGCCTATACCTTTCTCAGTTACCAATTCTCCTAACCAAACCAATAAGGCTGTTCCAGCAGTCATAGTAATCAATATAGAAGTGAAAGCAACATAGTTACCTCCTCCAAAGCCTGAATTGGCTATAACTTGTCCTCCAGCTGAACTTTGTAAGATACTAATTTGGCCCCATCCTTGCAAAAAGGCAATAGGAATCATCAGATAATGTGTATACTGATTAATTTTTTGTCTGCCAAACTGACCTTCCTGGGATAATTCTTTTAACGATGGTATTACAGGGGTAATAACTTGCATTATGATTGAGGCCGTAATATATGGATATACCCCAAGCGCAGCTATACTAAGATTACGCAAAGCTCCACCAGAAAATAGGTCTAAAAATCCTAATATAGGAGCACTATCAAAAGCAGCAGCCAAAGCATCTTTATCTACTCCAGGGACAGGGACATGCGCAAGAAATCTAAATAGAACTAAAATTCCAAAAGTAAACAATATTTTAAATCTTAAGTCTGGAATTTTTAAAGCATCAATTACAGCTCTTATTAATGCTGGAGTATTAGAATTTTTTTCTTCAGTTCTTGTAGTCATGAATTATTATCTGATTGTTGATCTTTTTTAGAGTCCTCTTGATTTTCTACAATTTCATCTTGAGAAATAAAAGTAATTTGACTCCCAGATTTTTTAATTTTATCTTGTGCGGACTTGCTTGCTGCATGAACAGAAAAATCTAACTTTTTAGTTAGATCTCCACCACCTAATATCTTAACATTGTCAGTCTTTTTTCGAATAATACCTTTATCATTTAATGAATTAGGATCTACCAAATCTCCATCTTTAAAATTAGATTCTACAGAATCCAAATTCACTAAACTAAATTGTATTTTAAACCTATTTTTAAAGCCTCTTAGAAAAGGAAGTCTTTTAACTAAAGGCAATTGTCCCCCTTCAAAAAAAACTGGAACACCTCCGCCAGATCTAGATTTTTGACCTTTTAGGCCTCTTCCAGAATAAGTTCCTTTGCTCCCATTACCCCTTCCAACTCTGGTCCTAGACTTACGATTATTTGATTTAAAGGTATTTAATTTTGGCATATTACTTTATCTCCGATACTTCAATTAAATGACTTACAGTTTTTATCATTCCATCAATCATCTCATTAGTATCTTTCTCAACTGACTTTCCGATCTTATTTAAGCCAAGTGCTTTTATGGTTTCTTTTTGATTTTTTTTTGAACCTATAACGCTCTTTACTTGTGTTATCTTAACTCTCATTTAATTTTCTTTCCTCATTAAGATCAGTAATATTTTTCATGCTTTTCAAAGCTTTAACAGTGGCTTTTACCACGTTAGCAACATTAGCAGAACCATGTGATTTAGATATGACATCCTTAATTCCTACTACTTCCATTACTGCCCTAACTCCGCCACCTGCAATGACTCCAGTTCCTTGAGAAGCTGGCCTTATCATTACCTTTGATGCCCCGTATTTTGCAATTGCCTCATGAGGAACAGAAGTACCTTTTAATATGATTGTTTCAAGATCCTTTTTAGCAGAAGTTACGGCTTTCCTTACAGCGTCTGGAACAGCTGCGGCTTTACCAGAAGCAAAGCCAACTTTTCCCTTTTCATCTCCTACAACTACGAAAGCAGCAAAAGAAAGATTACGACCTCCTTTAACTACTTTAGATACTCTTCTTACACTCACAACTTTTTCAATATAAGGATCTTTTTCTTCATTCTTATCTCTAGGATTTCTTCTCCTAGAATTATTATTGCCTCTTTGGTTATTTTTTGAAGACACCATAGTTAAAACTCCATTCCATTATCTCTGGCTCCTTCGGCTAAAGCCTTTAATCTGCCATGATATTTATAACCACCTCTATCAAAAACCAACTTCTTAATTCCTATTTTTTTGCATTTTTCAGCAAAAACGAATCCTACTTTATAAGCCTCAAGTTCCTTGGAGGATACGTCTTTTTCGACACTAGTTGAAATTACATCCTTATCCTTGTTGCCACAAGAAACAAGAGTCTCTCTTGTAACATCATTAATTAATTGAACATAAATATTCCTATTGCTTCTAAATACAGACAATCTTGGAACATCAGAATTGCCGGAAATTTTTTTTCTTACCCTTAAATGTCTAATATGTCTCTTTTTAAACCTAGATGAAACCATTATACTTCACCTCCTACAGCTGTCTTTCCTGCCTTTCTTCTGATTACTTCTTCCCTATATTTAATTCCATTCCCAGTATAAGGATTAGGTTTCCTTAACTTTCTTATCCTAGCAGCCTGTTCTCCAACATTTTGTTTGTTAGATCCTCTTACATATACGACATTCTGATCTTCTTCACTAAGATCATTTGAGCCGATAGGAGAAACAGTAATCGAATGACTATAACCCAAACTAAATTCTAGATCTGTCCCTTTCTTATTAACTCTATAACCAGTACCGATAACATCAAGTATGATCTCAAACCCCTCACTTACGCCAATAACACAATTATTTATTAAACTTCTTATTAATCCATGCGTGGCTCTTGATTCTGGCTCATCATTCTCTCTATCGCAAGTTATCTTTTGGTCATCTATAGTGACTTTTACTAATTTAGGTATTTCTACTTTTTCTTCACCTTTTGGACCCTTAACAATAACTAAACTATCAGAGACTTCTGCAGTGACTCCACTAGGAATTTTTATTGGCAATTTACCTATTCTTGACATATCTACTCCTCAATTACCATATATAGCAAATGATTTCTCCTCCTAAACCTTCTCTGTATGCTTTTTTGCCAGTCATAACTCCTTTTGATGTCGACACAACTGATACTGCCAATCCACCCATATACATTGGAATTTCACCCTTTTTTGAATAATTTCTCAAGCCTGGAGTGCTTACTCGATTCAATCCTTTAATAATAGATTCGTTATTAGAGTTATATTTCAAAGATACTTCTGTAAATGATTTTTTATCTGTTTCATTACTCTTAAAATCAACAATAAAACCTTCATCTTTCATTACAGAAAGAATGGAGTTCTTCATTTTTGATGCAGGAAACTCAACTTTCTCTTTATGAGTAGCAACAGCATTTCTTATTCTAGTTAACATGTCAGAAATTGGATCATTCATATTGATACCTAAAAACTTGCCTTTCTGATTCCAGGAAACTCCCCTTGAAGAGCTTTCTCTCTAAACTTAATTCTAGATAACCCTACAAAACCTACATAACCTCTAGACCTACCGGTCAAACTACATCTATTTCTATGTCGATTAGGATTAGAGTTTTTAGGTAACCTAGCAAGGGCAACTCTCGCTTCTCTTCTTTTTTCCAAAGAAAGCGAAGAATCATTCCAAATTGATAACAATTCTTTTCTTAATACAGAATACTTTTCAATCATCTTTTCAATTTTTTGTTCTCTAACAATTTTTGCTTTTCTAGCCATTATTTACCTCCACAAAAGGCATTCCTAATAATTGCAATAGCCTAAGTCCTTCTTGATCATTTTTAGCAGATGTAACTATTGTTATTTGAAATCCTCTTATCTTATCAACCTTTCCATAGTCAATTTCAGGAAAAATTATATGTTCAGTTATACCCAAATTGTAATTTCCATTGCCGTCAAAACTTTTTCTAGACAATCCTCTAAAATCTCTTATTCTTGGCAAAGATAAATTAACTAAACGATCCCAAAAATCCCACATTCGTTTTGATCTTAAAGTTACCCTAAGACCAACCCGCATACCTTCTCGCAAATTAAAGTTCGCTATTGAGATTTTAGCTCTAGTTACTACAGGTTTTTGGCCGGTTATCAAAGTAAGATCACCCTGCATAGCTTCAATTGCATTCTTGTTGTTCAAAGATTCACCCATACCCACATTGACATTAATTTTTTCTATTTTGGGAACTTGCATAATGTTCTTATATCCGAATTCTTCTAGTAACTTACTTTTTACTTCATCAGTATAAAGTTTTTGAATTCTTTTCATCTTTGATTCAATTGTGCTTTTAGAATTTGCCATAATTATTTCCTCTTTACAGTCGAATCCTTTACAACTCTTGAATATGACCCGTCTTTCAAAGTTTGCATCTTTATTCTCCCTGCTTTTCCAGAATCTGGATCTTTGAAAATAAGGTTAGATAAATGAATTGGAGACTCTTGTTGTACTATTCCCGTTTGCTTAGCCCCAGTGCTAGCTTTTACATGTTTAGTACTTATATTTATACCTTCAACGAGCGCAGTATTATTAGACATAATCATGATAACTTTGCCTTCTTTACCTTTATCTTTTCCTGAACGAACAACAACAGAATCATTTTTTCTTATTCTTTCACCCATTTATAGTACCTCCGGCGCGAGAGAAACAATTCTCATAAATTCTTTATCCCGCAATTCTCTAGCAACAGGCCCAAAAATTCTTGTTCCTCTTGGGTTCTTACCTTCGCCAATAATAACAGCAGCATTATCATCAAATCTTATATATGATCCATCTTTTCTTCTGACTTCTTTTTTAGTCCTTACTATTACAGCTTTAACTACTTCATGCATTTTTACATTTCCGCCAGGAGTTGCATCTTTAACTGCAGCGGTAACAACATCACCAACTGAAGCATATTTTCTATAACTTCCGCCATCCACATGGATACACATTATCTCTTTAGCGCCAGAATTATCAGTAACTATCAATCTTGTCTGTGGCTGAATCATTTCAAGTCTTCCTTTTCAACATTTTCAGGCGAAGGAAGAATATTATCACCCTTTGAATGTATTTTAAATAGTCTCCATCGTTTATTCCTAGATATAGGTTTAGATTGAGTTATTTGAACTATATCTCCCTCTTTAGCGCCATTTAAAGGATCATGAACTAGATATCTTTCAGATCTTTTTAATGTCTTACCTTTAAATTTTGTTTTAGATCTACTAGAGACTGTCACCACAATTGTCTTATCAGCCTTATCGCTAACTACTATTCCTTCTAAAATCTTTGTAGATCCCATCTATTCTTCGCTTTCCTGCTTAATAAACCTTAATTCAGTGAGTCTTGTTTCTAGTCTAGAAATTAATTTTTTCATCTTCTTTATTTCAGTCGAATCATTGAGTTGCATACTAGCCTTTTTGAATCTAAGATCCATGTGCTCTTTTCTTGAATCATCAATTTTTTGCATCAACTCATCAATATTCAATTTTCTAATCTCTTGCATTTTCATTTTTTAAAATTGCTCATCTCTTGAAACTATCTTCGTCTTAAGTGACAACTTATGAGAAGCAAGTCTTAATGCTTCCCTTGATAATTCTTCAGGCAAATCGCCTAATTCAAATAATACCTTCCCTTGATTAACAGGACTTACCCAAAATTCAACTGCCCCTTTACCTTTACCCATCCTAGTCTCAGCAGGTCTTGCAGAAACAGGTTTATCAGGAAAAACTCTTATCCACATTTGACCTCCCCTTTTTACATGCCCAACAATAGCTTTTCTTGCCGCCTCAATTTGCCTAGCGGTAATCCACCCTGCTTCAAGAGTTTTTAAGCCAAAATCACCAAAATTAATTTTACTTCCTTTAATTCTAGCTCCTTTAACTACACCTCTGTGTTGCTTCCTAAATTTTGTTCTTCTGGGTTGTAACATTTACTTAACTTTTCTCCTTTTTGGTAGCTGCCTTTTTGGTAGCTGCCTTTTTAGGGGCTGCCTTTTTAGGGGCTGCCTTTTTGGTAGCTGCCTTTTTAGGGGCTGCCTTTTTAGGGGCTGCCTTTTTGGTAGCTGCCTT
>PBLC01000009.1 GCA_002721675.1 Chloroflexota bacterium
TAAATGTGTATGTACGTCAACTATCATATTTGGTACCCCGTACGAGATTCGAACTCGTGATCTCCACCTTGAAAGGGTGGCGTGTTGGGCCGCTACACTAACGGGGCCTTTCTCAAGACTCTAAGGATACAATGCCATATTGTTTAATCCAAGTGTTTCTTCAAAATCAAACATAATATTCATATTTTGAACTGCTTGTCCTGCGGCGCCTTTAACTAGATTATCAATCACAGAAATTACCCTATAATTATTTATGGAAGATTTTTTTGGTAATTTTTGTATAAATATGTTGCAATTATTTGTTCCTCTTACCTCTTTTACTTTTGGTGGCTCTGAACATACATTTGCAAAAGGCATGGTATTGAAATAATTTTTATACTTATCTATATCTATTTCATCTTGTGATTGGAAGTATATTGAAGAAAATATACCTCTAGTTATTGAACTTAATTGAGTCGTAAGATAAACATCATTATTAATGTTATTTTCAATTTCAGGCTCATGCCTATGACCCTCAATAGAATAAGCCGAAATATTATCTGATATTTCGGAAAAGGAATGATTTATATTTTGGGACCTTCCTGCGCCTGAAATACCTGTCTTAGCGTCTATGATTATATTTGTAACATCATTTAAAGGTAGGAGTGGTATAGTTGCGCACGTAGGAAAGCATCCAGGATTAGCAACAAATTTTGATTTTTTTATTTTCTCTTTATTTTTTTCAGGAAGGCCATATATGAATTTGCTTATTAAAGATGGATATGGATGCTTAACATCGTATATCTTTTCATATGTATCAAGTGGCAATCTGAAATCTGCACTAAAATCAATAACTGGGATATCATTATTTACATATTGCCCAATTATTTCGGCACTTGCTTTATGAGGCAGCGCAGAGAAAATGAGATCTGTATCTTCTTTTAAATTTTCATTTATTTTTAATTTACCATTATAAAAAGGAAATACATCATCAAGCATTTTTCCAGCTTGACTTCTCCCTGTAACCTGAGTTACTTCAACTTCAGGATGACTATCTAATATCCTTATTAGCTCCATTCCTGAATAACTAGTTATATTTAGAATTCCAACTTTTAGCATTTTGGCTCCTTTTAAGCATCAAAGGCTAACATTTTTTAATTAATTTGTCTTCGAACCAGAGGGTCGNGGGTTCGAGTCCTCCCGGGCATTCCACTCTTTTGTAATAGANCCCTTGAAAAACATGCACTAAGGTTTATTTGCTACAAATGACTTCATTCTTTTTGGGAAACACATTCTACAGATTTCGCATATAGTCCCATCACATCCTCTCGCAGTGCAGTGAGATCTTCCATAATAAATAAATTGTAGATGTAATTTATTCCAACTTTTTTTTGGGAAAAGTTTTTTTAGATCCCTTTCAGTTTCTTTTACATTTTTTCCTTTGGTTAACCCCCATCTTTGGGAAAGACGATGTATATGAGTATCTACTGGAAATGCTGGACACCCAAACCCTTGAGACATTATAACGCTAGCCGTTTTATGGCCCACTCCCGGCAAACTTTCAAGAGATTCAAAACTTTTAGGAACCTCAGAATTGAATTTAGTTACAATTATTTTAGATAAATTTGAAATATTAGAAGATTTTTGAGGAGCCAAACCACAAGGTTTAATAATAGTTTCAATTTTTGAGGTAGGGATTTTCATCATTTTGATAGGAGTACTTCCTACTTCAAATAATTCTGGAGTAACTCGATTTACTCTTTCATCTGTACATTGAGCACTTAGTAAAACCGCTATTAATAATTCAAATATATTTTTGTGCTCTAAAGGTATTGTTGTTTCTGGGTAAATCTCATTAAGCCTATTAAAAATATAATCCGCTCTTTCTTCTTTCTTTAACAATCTACTACCTTTTGGATAATTTCATTTCAAATTCTTTTTCTAGAAATTTCAATTATTGACTCTAACGCTTTGCTATATTCACTCTCAGGAATATTTGATAATGTGTTAAGCGCTTTATCATAATGAAAGTTAACAATTTCTTTTGACTTTCCTATTGAATTAGAACTAATGATTTCTTTTAACAAGCTTTCTTTTTCTTCTTTTGAAAATTTCTTTATTACGTCATTATTATATTTTTTAGATTCTAAATATAAAATTATAGGTAAAGTTATTACCCCTTCAGATAAATCATTAAATACAGGCTTGCCTTCTTTATTTTTTGAAGAAGTAATGTCTAAAATATCATCTTGAATTTGATATGCCATCCCGAAATGAAATCCAAATTTTGAAATATTTTTAATATTTTCATCATTTCCTCCACCAATTATACATCCACTGAAGGATGATGTTTTAAAAAGTGAAGCAGTTTTTAAATATGTTTTTTCAAAGTATTTTTCTTTGGTAAGACTAAAATTATTTGACTCAATATTTTCAAATAATTCACCTTTGGATAATTCTACAATTGTTTCAGCAAATCTTTTTACAAGCGTTATGTTTCCAGTATTACACACAAATATTGCTGATGTAGCAAAAACATAATCTCCTAGTAGAACGGCTATATTGTTTCCCCACAAATTACTCGCAGTTGCTTTACCTCTTCTTACATCAGCCTTGTCTACAGTATCATCATGAATTAATGTTGCTATATGTAAAAGTTCAACAGCTGTTGCCATTCTTAAAGAGTTTTCTTTATCAAATTCTCCGAATAATTTTGAGCAAATAAGTGTAATCNCTGGCCTGAGTTGCTTGCCAGGTGATGATAGAACATATGACAATCTTTTTGATATTTCTTCAGAATATTCTGATTCTTTTTTTGATAATTCCTCAATATTCTTTTTTACAACAATCAAATCATCTTTCACAAATTCAACTATTTCATAAAAAGATGACATTATAATTTTTCTTTCTCAATTTTCTTAAATAATGGTTGTATATTTTCAATTTTGATGCCCGGTTTAATTTCTCTATATTTCCATTCTGGAATATTATTTTTGAAATTAAACATATTTGAAATTTTTAATGAAGTTTTTGGTAAATATGGCGCGAATAAAACACCCAAATTCGAAATTATATTTGCACCAACCCATAAAGTGTTTGATGTAATTTGCTTATTAGTTTTAATTGTGGCCCAGGGCTCTTTTTGATCAATATACCTATTTCCAAGTTTAGCGAGATTCATAATTTCTTTTAAACCATTTCTAAATTGTCGATTTTCTAGAAAATTACTTGTAGATTCAAATGAACTTTTTATATTTGAAATCATTTTATTATCTATATCATCAAGATTTTCAATTTCCGGAACAATACTATTAAAATTATTTTTTATTAGAGATTGTATTCTGTTCACTAGGTTTCCAAATGTTGCAACTAATTCGTTATTATTTGAATCAAAAAATGATTCCCATGTAAAATCTGAATCCGAACTTTCAGGCATAATAGAACTTAGATAATATCTTAATGCTTCTGAGTCATATTCTTTTAAGAAATCTGATACCCAAACAGCCCAATTTTTTGATTTAGAGAATTGCTTGCCTGAAAAATTTAAGTATTCATTAGCTACTACATCATGAGGTAAATTATAGTTGCCAGAGCCCATCAAAATAGCAGGTAGTATTATTGTATGGAATGGAATATTATCTTTGCCTTGGAAATAGAAGTGCTTTGAATCAGGATTTAGCCACCACTCTTTCCATATATCTTTTTTTTGAGATTTATTTGCTTTACTTTGAGACCATTCAATCGATGCTGATAAATATCCAATTACTGCTTCAAACCAGACGTAAATTCTCTTTTCTTCATAACCATCAACTGGAACTTTTACTCCCCAATTTATATCACGTGTTATTGCTCTATCAATTAAACCGTTCGATAAAAAGCCTAAACTTTGATTCTTAACTGCTGGCCTCCAATATGTTTTAGACTTTATCCATTTAGTAAGTTCTTCTTGAAATCTTGGAAGTTTTAGATATATGTGCTTTGTTCTTTTGAATGTAACTTCGCTACTATCAATTATTGATATTAAATTTTTTAAATCAATTGGTTCAAAATCTTTTCCGCAATCATCGCATTGATCTCCTTTGGTTCTTGAGGAGCAATGTGGGCAATCCCCTTCTATATATCTGTCTGATAAAAACATTTCAGATTTCTCTGAATAAGGTTGCTCAGAATATTTTTCCTCAAGAAGCCCTTTTTCATTTAATGAATTAAACAAATTTTGTACTATTTCTTTATGATTATCAGTTCCAGTCTTTGTATAAAGATCAAATGAGAAATCTAATTCATTAAAAGTTTCACTCCATATTTTATGGTATTTTTCTGCAATTTTTTCGGGAGAAGTATTTTCTTCTTTTGCCCTTAATGTTACTGGTGTTCCGTGCTGGTCGCTTCCAGAAACCATCAATACATTATTCCCAATCATTCTATGGAATCTTGCAAATATATCAGCTGGCAAGTTATTTCCGGCAATGTGTCCTAAATGGGGCTCGCCATTTACATAAGGCCAAGCTACACATACTAGAATATTTTTTGCCCCATTTTTCAAAATAATTTCCTAATCTTTTTTTACAAATCTTTTAATGTATATATTGTATATTTTTTTTTGATTTANCCCTAAATAATTTGATACTTCCTTAACTGAATCTCTTCCGCTTAACCCCAAATCTGTGAACTCTTTTAGTTTCAATATAATTTCATCTTCAGAAGTGGAAATATTGTTAGTAGCATCAAGATTCCTTTCAACAATTATTACAAATTCTCCTTTCACCTCATTTGTTAATGGCAATTCATTGCTTGGTTCCCATAAAATTATCTCTTCATGTAATTTTGAAATTTCTCTGCAGATGATAATGTTTGAATCGTGAAATTCAGACCTTATAAGTTTTAAGAGTTTTATCACTCTTAATGGTGATTCGTAGAAAATAATGTCTTTTTTTATATTTTTAAGTTCATTAAGTAATAATTTTATTTCTTGATTTTTTCTTGGAGGAAAACCGTTAAATATAAAATCACTTTTTCTCAGTCCTGATGCAGAATAAGCTGCAATTAGTGATGATGCTCCTGGCAATGGAGTGACCTTTTTTTTATTTTTTAATAAAGACCTAATTAATTTAGAACCAGGATCGGATATCGTAGGAGTTCCTGCGTCTGAAACGAGTGCAAAAGATTTATTATCAATTTCACTGATAACACTATCAATTTTTTTTTCTTCATTGTGCTCATTAAAACTAACAAGTTTATTTTTTATTTCCAAATGGTTTAGTAATTTAAGTGTTCTTCTTGTGTCTTCACATAAAATTATATCTACTTTTGAAAGAATATTTTTTGCTCTTATGGTGATATCTTCTAAGTTACCAATTGGTGTTGGCACTATATATAATTCTCCCATTATCCTTTGGCTGCTTTATGTTGTTGGTCAGCATGATATGAACTTCTAACTAATGGGCCTGCTGCAACATGTTTAAAACCTAATTCAAGTCCTATATTTTCAAATTTTGTAAATTCTTTTGGATGATAAAATTTATCAATTTTATGATGCTTCTTCGTTGGCCTTAAATACTGACCAATCGTTAATAGATCGCACTTTACTGATCTTAGGTCTTTCATGGTTTCTACAATTTCGTCTTCAGTTTCTCCTAAGCCAACCATCATTCCTGATTTAGTTGGTATATTAGGGTTTATTTTTTTTACTCTATTTATAAGTTCAAGAGATTGGTCGTAATCTCCTTTCGGCCTAACAATCCTAAACATCCTTCTGCATGTTTCAATATTATGATTTAGCACATCTGGCTTAGCATGAAGTACAGTTGTTAGTGAACTATAATTTCCATTAAAATCTGGTATTAATACCTCAACTTTACAATCTGGATTAAATTTTTTTATCTGATTTATAGTCATTGCAAATGCACCCGCTCCTCCGTCTACAAGATCATCTCTATCTACTGAGGTAACAACTGAATAGGAAAGGCCCATTTGTCTTACTGTATTCGCAACTCTAGTTGGCTCAAAAAGATCTAATTGNGTTGGCCTCCCCGATTTAACGTTACAATACCTGCAAGCCCTAGTACAAACATCTCCTAAAATCATGAAAGTGGCTGTGCCGCTATCCCAGCACTCCCCTATATTTGGACAAGCAGCCTCTTCACAGACCGTATTTAATTTTGCGCCTTTAATTTTATCCTTAAGAGAATTGAAATTATTGCTAGTAGGCGCTTGAACCTTAAACCAGTCAGGTAACTTTCTTTTTGTTTGAACCATAAATTATCTTCCTATTTATATTAAATGATATTTTATCATTAATCATTGTAATATTTTAATATGTTGTCGATTGAAGAAAATTTAATCATAAAAAATATTTTATTGGATGAATACGAAGAAGATGGATCTTGCAAAGCTATGTTTCTAGGAGAAAATTTGAAAGTTTTTGGAGGTATTCCTAAAGAAATCGTAGACATTAAGGTAATGACTAGATTTGATGGTTATTTAATATGTACTGTTGAAAAGGTTTTAAAACCAAGCACTTATAGAGTTGTGCCTAAATGTCAATATTATTTAAGTTGCACTGGTTGTCAATTTCAGCATATTAATTATGATGAACAACTTTTAATCAAGAGAAAATTTGTTATTGAAAAGTTGTCTAATATTAAAGGTTTTTCAGAAGATAAATTAGATTTTACTATTGAGAGCAAAAATAGATATGGATATAGAAATCATGCTAGATTTTCAGTCTCCAAAGCTAATAAATATAAAGGCAACATTGGATTTGTTAATAGATGGTCAAGAAAATTAGTAAATATTTCTAAATGTGAAATTATGAGTTCAAAAATTAATTCAATTTTATCAAATTTAGAAGGCAAATTATCTGGTCATTCTCAATTTTCAGTAAGAGTTGGGATTAACACCAATAGTTATCTTATTCAACCAAAGATTGATGAGGCAAATGATATTGATACAGGCCAAAAAGATTATAAAGANGAAATTAATGGTTTAAGCCATAAAATTTCTTCCCCTTCTTTTTTCCAGGTGAATACTCTTCAAGCTGAAAATTTAGCAAAAATTGTAAAAGATTTATTAGATTTAAAAGGNAATGAGGTAGCGATAGATGCTTTTTCCGGGGTTGGAACTTTTGCAGTACTTTTATCAAAATATGTAAAAAAAATATATGGAATTGAATCATCTCAATCATCAATAAATGATGCAATTTATAATTCAAAATTAATTCAAAACATAGAATTTATTCACTCAGAAGTAGAAAATGTATCATCTGATTTTTTTAATGAAAATATTGATTTTGTTATTTTAGATCCTTCGAGAAAAGGAGTTCATGAAGTAGCTTTGGATTGGATTGAAAAATTATTGCCAGATCGTATAGTATATGTTTCGTGTGAACTCAAAACTTTGAAAAGAGATCTGGGTAGATTGACTAATAATTATTCCATTCGTAAAGTCATTCCTGTAGATATGTTTCCTCATACAAAGCATGTTGAGTGTATAGTATCTCTAGATAGGACAAGTAAATTATGAATATTTTAGGAATAGGTCCATTTGAATTATTAATAATTTTCCTTGTTGCCTTTTTGTTCCTAGGTCCTGATAAATTATCAAAATTCTCTAAAGATTTCGCCAAATACATAAGAGGATTTAATAAGCAAAAAGATGAATTGAATGATTTAATTAATTCAGAAATAGATATTATTGATGAAGATATAAATGATAAAAAAGATTTCAAAAAATAAGACTAACCCTAAAGATACTAATTCTTTTATGGGACACTTTTCTGAATTAAGAAAAAGGATAATTTTTATTCTAATAATTTATTTGATTTCAACAATTATAGGATTTGTATTACATAGAGAAATACTAGAAGTAATCGTAAAGCCAGTTGAGCAAATTAATGAATTAACTCAAGGCTTGCCAATATTTACTAATATTACTGAATTTTGGGGAGTAGTTATGAAAGTTTCACTACTTGCAGGTTTACTAATTTCATTTCCATTTATTAGTTTTCAAGCACTTGCTTTTGTTCTTCCAGGGCTTAGATCAAACGAAAAAAAATTTACATTAATTGTACTTCCTGGATCAATAATTTCATTCTATCTAGGTTCAGCATTTGGTTTTTTTGTACTTGTCCCACCCGCAATAAAATTTCTTGTATTTTTTGGTGGAGATATTTCCACACCTCTTATTCGGATAGGCTCTTTGGTGCAACTGACAACGAACCTAATGATATGGATGGGTATTTCATTTCAGTTACCTATTATTATGTATTTATTAACTGTTCTGAGAGTTGCAGATCATAATAGATTTAAGGCTCTTAGGAAATGGTTTATTGTTATTGCTTTTATATTAGGTGCAATAATTACACCTACTTTTGATCCTGTTAATCAACTTATAGTAGCAATACCTATAATTGTTCTTTACGAGGTAGGGTTCTTATTATCTTGGATTTCTAAAAAGTAATTATTTTTTACTTTTAGTAGTTTTTGAGGCTAAATCCTTGTCTTTTTCTTCTTCTTTACCCGCTAGAGAATCTTTGAATAATCTTATTCCTCTACCTAATCCTTGCCCTACTTCAGGTAACTTTCCTACACCAAAAACAACCATTATTATTACAAATATTAAAAATATCTCTAATGGACCTATTCCTCTTAAAAAATTCATATTTATATCCTAATTTAGATAATTCCTTATTAATCCTACGACTTTTCCTTCAATAATAACATTATTATTCTTTGTAATTATAGAAGAATATCTTTTATTTGAAGGTCTGAGTTCAACTTTATTCCCATTTTTATATATTCTTTTTAATGTGGCTGTATCTTCTTCCACTCTTGCTACCACTATATCTCCTTGCCTAGGCTTATAGGAATTATTATTAGTGCAATCTATAATAATTATATCTCCGTCTTCAATGGAATCTTCAATCATTGAGTCCCCCATTATTCTTAATGCTAATAATTTATTATTGTTATTAAACATAGATTTAGACAAACTAACCCTTTCTTCTCCAAAAGAAGAGTTGTAAGCAATTTCATCGGTAGAGAGAAGATCAAGAGGTATTCCTGCAGATATTGTACTAACTATCGGAACAGAAAAAGATTCAGATTCCTCATTTGATCTTATTATGCTCCTAGCTACACCTTTTCTTCTGTCTAGCAATCCCTTTTTTTCTAAAATATCTAGATTATAAGAAACAACTGACTTAGAACTTATGTTGCAACCAATTTTTACGTCTTCAATGGTTGGAGATATCCCGTTTTGGTCAAGATATTCACATATGAATTCATATATGAGAGTTTGCTTATAAGATAATTCTAAGTACTTTTCCATGTTTGAAAAGAGTAAACAACCTAAAGTTTAGTGTCAACCATATTTTGACGTTTGTAATAGATTATTTTTTTATGCTGGAGGATAATTTCTTTATCAATCTAGATTTCTTTCTAGCAGCATTATTTTTATGTAAAACTCCTTTTTGAGATGCTTTATCAAGAGAAGAGATTGCCTCTTTTATCTTATTCTTTGTAGATTCACTATTTGGATCTTTTTCTATTGATTCTTTAGCAGATTTCACAAGAGTTTTGGCAGCCGAAACTATAGGTCTGTTATAAGTTGCATTTTTTTTAGATGTTCTTAAACTTTTTTTGCTAGGCATTATTTCTATTTATCGTTTCAATATTATCTACGCCATCTATTGTTTCTATAATGGAGTAAATTTTATTCTGTTGTTCTAAACCGTTAGAGTCTACTGTAATTAGAATACTTTTTCCAGTATCTATTTCATTTGTAGATATTCCAGTTATATTTAACCCCTCATTAGATATTATGTTTGTTACATCTCTAATTAAGCCAACTCTGTCGGCAACATCTATCTTTATTGTGATATTTTTAATTTGTTGATTTAAAAAGCCAGATAACTTTTTCACAAGAGTAGGAGTGTTTATAACACCTGACCCAACTAGTAAAGCCAATTCATCTAATGATTCATAAGATAATTCATTAGATAATTCTCCTAAAGGAGTATTTATTTTTAATCTGCTTACTAGTCTATTTATGACATCAACCCCTCTTTCAATATTCAAGGCTTTTTCTTCTTTTCTGAACCATTGTCTAATTTTGAATCTAGATTTATTTGTGCTTACATAACCCAGGTCAGGATTTAGCCAGTCAAGTTTTGGTCCTTGGTTTTTAGATTTAATTATTTCGATTGTATCTCCATTTGAAATAACTGCATTTAGAGGCATATTCTGTCCATTTATTAAAGCAGAAGAAGCATTATTTCCTAGTTCTGTATGGACTTCATATGCGAAATCTATAGGAGTGGATCCTTCAGGAATTGATTTTATATCTCCTGCTGGGGTATAGCAGTAAATTCTTTCCTTAAGAATATCTGTTTTGATTGAGTCAATATAGTTTTCATCTTCTGGTAACTCAATTTGCCAGTCAATTAAATTCCTAAACCAATTCAATTTATTCATATATGCTCCGTCTAAATTTTCTGGAATGTCTTTATATTGCCAATGAGCTGCAATTCCTCTTTCTGCAATTTCATGCATTTCTTTAGTTCTGATTTGTATTTCGACAGGGTAACTATCGAGGCACATCACAGTTGAATGTATAGATTGATACATGCTTTCTTTAGGATTTGCTATGTAGTCATCAAATTCACCAGGAATAGGTCTCCATAATTCATGCAAAACTCCTAAAGATGCATAACAATCTTGAACTGAATTAACTATTATTCTAACGGCTATAAGATCATGTATTTCGTCAAATTTTTTACCTAAGATAGAATATTTTTCTATCTTCTTATATATGCTGTATAAGTGTTTTGCTCTTCCTTCTACTAGGCAATTAATTGATGATTTTGCTAGAGCCTCTTCTAATAATGAAGTTGCTCTTTTTGCATAATTTTCCCGTTCTTTTCTTTTGCCAGAGATTAACTTTGCTATTTTTTTGTAAGAATTAGGGAGCAGGTACTTAAAAGCTTCGTCTTCTAATTTCCACTTAAATTCCCATATTCCTAGCCTATGAGCCAAAGGAGCAAATATTTCCATTGTTTCTAGGGCAATTCTGGATTGAGATTTTTCATCTAATGCAAATAGAGTTTGCATATTGTGCAATCTGTCAGCTAACTTAATTAATATTACTCTTGCATCCTCAGTAGTTGAAAGTAGAAGTTTTCTGATAGTAGCTGCTCTTGAAATATCTGAAGTAGAATCTGATATAAGATTTTCTTGGGTCGAGGAAGTTATTTTTATAGTTGGAAGTTTGGTAACACCATCGACCAAGGCAGCGACCTCTTTTCCAAATTTATTCTCTAATTCTTCATACTCTACTTCACAGTCTTCAATAACGTCATGTAGTAGAGCTGCAGAAATCGTAGGCCAATCCATTTTCATTTCCGCAAGATATATGGCTGTGTTAATTGGGTGAGTTATATAAGGCTCGCCCGTTTTCCTTTTTTGATCTTTATGACTTTCGGTTGCAAATTCAAGAGATTGTCGAATTTTTTCAAGATCTTTCCCAGATAGATATTTTTCAACTTTAGTTATTAAGTTTGTTTTATCAGTTGTAACCATAGTTAGATTTTCAACTACTTTTTCAAGTATTACAAGATTATTAATCTAATGATGGTTTTCCCGGAAATAGTAATCCTGATGAGAATTTTCCTATTAGGTCTAAAAATTGTTTTGGAAATCTATAAGTCTTTCCAGTTTTATCTTCTATTATCCCCTTAGGTGATCCATCACTACATATTGCATAAAGTCCAATATTTTCATTTTCTAATTCAAATTGTATTTGATATAAAAATATACATTTTTCTTCGTAATTCTGATTTAAGGGAATGTCGATTGTTTTAATTAGATCATTTTTTTCATCTTCATTTAATATTTTTAATTCTTCATAAACTCCACCTGTGAGTCTACTAATTATGATTTTTTTTGAGTTATCTAAATTCAAAGACTCAACTAAATTTTCTGTCTCGTCCCAACTTATAGTTGAGCAGTTTACGTAATACGACCCATCTAAATTAGAATGAATTTCATAGTTTTTGTTATTTGTATTAAATATAATTATCCACCCTGGTGTTACAACTTGAGCATATAATTCTCCTGGTTTTGGGCATTCTAAACTTGCATTACTAAAAACATATTCTTTGTAAGATTCAACTTGAATATCTGATGGAGGAATATTTAATTCAACAGATAGTTCTGCAATAAATAGTCCTCCAAAACTTGGAATTTGAGGTGTAGGAGTCGGAATTGGAGTCGGAATTGGAGTCGGAGTTTTTATAACTTTAACTTCTGGAATTGGAGTCGGAGTTGCAAACATAGGGCTCATTTCACCTTTGCCTTCTTTTTCATTATTTATAAGTGCTTGAAAAATAATTAAAAATACAATTGCAACAGAAAATATTACTATAATAATTGTTCCAATAATTTTAAATAGGGTTTTATCCATATTATAATTATAATTCAAAATTGAAATCAGTTCTTTCAAAAACTCTGAAGATTAATAATTAAATTATTACTAATCTTTCTTTAAAGGGACTCTAAAACTAACATAATAAAATCCAATCATTCCTGCCATTAAGACGATTATTTTAATTATGTTGTTAGGTATAGCGATTGGCGAAATAGGCAGTACAGCTAATAATATAAAAATTGTCATCATTGAAAGAGCGGTGATTTTTGCTCTTATAGGCATTCCTTTTCCTTCTCTGAAATCTTTTATATATTTTCCAAAAGTTTTATTTCTTATTAGCCAGTTGTATAACTTTTCTGATGATCTTATATAGCAAGCAGCGGCTAGGATTAAGAAAATAGTTGTTGGGAGCCCAGGCACAAATATGCCAATAGCCCCTATTCCTACAAAAATACTACCTAGAGATATCCAAAAAAGCCTTACGAGAAGAAATCTACTTTTCTTCATTTCATGAGGCGAATTATTTTCCGGCATATTCCTCTTCTTTTTCACTCAAATATTCTGCAAAATTTCTCACCCAGTCCTCATTATCATTTAGACTTGGTATAAGTTTTACATATTCGCCGCCATTTTTTTCAAAATCTTCATGATTTTCTACTGCAATTTCTTCAAGAGTTTCTAAACAATCTGCAGTAAATGAGGGGCAAGCAACAGACACCTTTTTAATCCCTTGTTTAGCTAAATCTTCTAACACATCAATGATATTTGGTTGAATCCATTTTTCAGGACCAAAAGTGCTTTGATAGCAAATTTTAAAGGGTTTATCAGGGTCAAGTGATTCTGAAAGTTTCATTACTGTTTTAACACAATGAGATTTATAGCAAAATTCATTATTCTCGCTGTCTTTTTCGCAGCAATTATCTACTTCTTGGCAATGTGATTCTGAAATATCTGCTTTTCTTAATTGCCTTACAGGAAGACCATGAAAACTGAAGAGCAAATATTCACTATTTTTATATTCCTCTGATTCGATAATACTTTTCTTAAGTGAGTCTAGGTAAAATTCTTCATTATAATAATGATTAATTTTAATTAAACTAGGGCTGTAATTTTCTTTTTTCAATACATTTTCAACCTCAGTAAATGTCGATCCTGAAGTCGCTTCAGCATATTGAGGGAACATAGATACAAGAAAAATTTTATCTGTGCCGTTTTCTTTAAATGTTTTTATTGCTTTACCTATGGAAGGGTTTCCATATCTCATACCAATTTCGACGTTATTATTTGTATATTTTTTTAATTTTTCTGCAAATTTAATTGTATTAACAAGTAATGGGGAACCTTCTTTTGTCCAAATGCCTTTGTATTTAGATTGTATCTTGCCTGGCCTAAAAGGCAGAACAATAAGATTAACTATCATCCATCTTAAAACTGAAGCTACAATATTTCTCAATACATCAATTCCTTTAGAGTATTCTTTTGGCCTTTTGGAAGGATAATCAAGCATATCTGGATCCGACAAAAATTGTTTTAAGTATCTCCTTAGCGCCGGGATGCTCGTTTCATCTGGAGTTCCAGTGTTCATAATCAGGTAGCCAACTTTATTTTTCTCTTTCATAGAAGATGCAATTAGATACTAGTTAAGTAGTTGTTTTAAAACAGTCTGTGAAATATATACATTATTTTATTATTTTTTAGCAAATAAATTGTTGTGAAAAACAAGAATTAACAAAAAGTTAACATAATATTTAGTAAATTAGTAGAAATGTACTTGACTTAAGTGGTCAAGTTTAATAAAAAGTATATCAAATTAGTCAACTATAACAGAAAGGTTTAGGCTATGAAGAATTTATTTATAAGTATATTTATCTCTTCTTTGGCTCTTTTTGCTTTAGCTTGTGGATCTACTGAGGCGGAAGTTCAAGTAGTAAAAGAAGTCCAAGAAGTTGAAGTTATTAAAGAGGTACCCGTAGAAGTTGTTAGAGAAGTCGCGGTTGTAGAAGAGAGGGTAAAAGAAGTTGAAGTTATTAAAGAAGTAGAAGTTGAGAAAACTCCAAAAACTTTAGTAATTTACTCTGGAAGGAGCGAGTCATTGGTTGGTCCAATTATTGCTCAATTCTCAGAGGCAACTGGAACTCCAGTTGAAGTAAAATATGGAAAAACAGCTGCTATGGCTGCTACTTTATTAGAAGAGGGAGATAAGACTCCAGCTGATGTGTTCTTTGCACAAGATCCGGGAGGATTAGGTGCTGTTGAATCAATGTTGGCAACTCTTCCAGCAAATATTACAGAGTTAGTACCTGACTGGGCAGATTCTCCTGATCGTAAATGGACAGGTATCTCTGGAAGAGCAAGGGTGGTAGTGTACAACACGGATGCAATTAGTGACCCTGCCACTCAGCTCCCTGATAACATTTATGATTTTATTGATCCTAAATGGAAAGGAAAGATTGGATGGCCTCCAACCAATAGCTCTTTTCATGCTATGGTTACCGGAATGAGGCAAACTTGGGGTGAAGAAAAGACAAAGACTTGGCTTGAAGGAATAGTAGCCAATGGAGCCAACGTTTATGCTAAAAATACTCCAACAGTTGAAGCAGCAGGAGCTGGTGAAATTGAAGTAGGATTTGTTAATCACTACTATTTGCACAGATTCATAGCTGCTAATACAGAAAGCTTCAAAGCAAGAAACTACTTCCTTCCTGGAGGTGGACCTGGTTCGGTTGTTTTGGTTGCAGGTGCAGGGGTATTAGAAGCATCTGATAACTCAGATGGAGCAGAAGCATTCATTAAATTTATGCTTTCTAAGCCAGCTCAGGCATACTTTGCTAACGAGACTTATGAGTATCCTCTTGTTGAAGGTGTTAAGAAAAATCACCTTCTTCCAGATCTTGATACATTAAATCTTCCAGATATTGATATATCTGATTTAGGAGATATAGCGGCCACTCAAAAGTTATTGCAAGAAACAGGAGCTCTTCCATAATTAATTAGAACATTTCGTTTCTTCATTTTAAAAGAGAGAGAATTAACGTTCTCTCTCTTTTTTTATATACTTGACCAACATGATTAAGTTTAGAAATATTGATATAAATTATTATTGGCTTTCAACACTTTCTACTATTGTAGCGACTGGAGTGTCAATTCCTATTATATATTTAATTTTTAGAGCTATTAATGCTGAAAATTTTGTTGAACTTTTATTTAGAGAAAGAGTTTTATGGATTATTATTAGATCAATTATATTAATCTTATTTGTAACCTTTTTTTCGATAGTAATATCATATTTATTATGTCATTTTTTAATAAAAACTAATGTACCTCTTAAAAAATTTTTAACAGTATTTTGTTGCCTTCCTATAGTTATTCCTAGTTATGTATATGGAATGGTTTTTGTAGATTTATTGGGTCCTAAAGGTAAAGTTAATAAGATTTTAAGTAACCTAAATATTACAGACTATTTTCCTGATTTATATGGGTTTTGGGGTGCTGCCATTGTATTAACTTTTTTATCTTATCCCTATGTTTTTTTGCCTTTAAGGGCTGCAATGCTTAGACTTGATAGTTCTTTTGAAGATGCTTCTAGGAGTCTAGGAAGAGGAAGATTTAAGACTTTTTTCTATATTTCTCTTCCGCTTTTATTTCCAGCCATAAGATCAGGAGGTATTCTGGTTGCCTTGTATACACTAAGTGATTTTGGAGCAGTTGCATTATTGAGATACGAAACATTTACTTGGGCAATCATGACCCAATATGAAACAGGATTCAATCGAATTGCTGCTGCAATTCTTTCATTAGTCTTAGTAATTATTGCAATTTTATTATTAGGTTTGGATAGTTTATTTAGTGGCCCAAAAAATTATCATTCTTCATCTTCATCTCTTAAATCTCCAAGTGTAGAGATATTAGGTTATAAGAGGTGGTTAATATTTTTTGGTATTTGCATAGTACCATTTATAGGCGTTGTAATTCCTTTTATTGGATTGCTTTATTGGTTATTAAGAGGAGTGTTCATTGGCGGGGTTTTTACTTTTAATTTGAGTTTTAGCACTATATTTAATTCGCTATATGTTTCTGCGTTAGCTTCAATTTTTACTTTAATAATTGCTATTCCAATTGCCTTTTTTGCAGTAAAGCATAAGGGAAAATTTAGCCTTATTTTAGAAAAAATTTCTTATATAGGTTTTGGTTTGCCAGCTATAGTAGTAGCACTTTCTCTTGTTTATTTCTCAATTAATTTTGCTTTCCCTGTTTATCAGACTATTTTTGTTTTGACTTTTGGGTATGGAGTACTATTCCTGCCGGTAGCAGTAAGTGCACTAAAGACAACTTTAATGCAAGTTAATCAAAACCTTGAAGATGCCTCAAGAGGTCTTGGAATAGGATATTGGGTTACGATGTGGAGGATAACCATACCTTTGATAATGCCAAGTGTTTTAGCTGGAGGATTATTAGTTTTCCTTCTTACATTAAAAGAATTGCCTTTAACCATGATTCTTTCTCCACTAAATTTTGATAGTCTGGCATTGAAAGTTTGGGGCTACGCTTCAGAGGCCTTTTTTGCAGAAGCAGCACTTCCTGCTTTGATCTTGATATTATTATCAGGCCCTGCATCCGCATATTTAGTTTTAAAGAGAAATGATATTGAAACGAGCACTTAAATGTATTCTAAGATAAAAGAAAAAACTACAAATTACGGCAGGATTCAGTTAGAAGAAGTAAGCACCTCATTTAATGACGCTAAAATACTTGATGAATTCTCTCTAGCTATAGATCCTAGTCAATTTGTTTCTATATTAGGTACTAGCGGAATAGGAAAAACAACCCTACTAAGAGTTATATCTGGGTTTAAAAGAATTTCAAGTGGTTATTTAAGAATTAATGGGCAATTAGCATCTTCAAATTTTTTGCACATAGCTCCTGAAAGAAGGAATTTGGGGTTTGTATTTCAGGACTACGCTCTTTTTCCTCATTTAAATGTTTTTGAGAATATTGGATATGGAATCAGCAAGAAGGACTCAAATAGACAAATAAAGATAAAAAAAATGTTGGACATTTTAGATCTTTCAAATCATCAAAAAAAGATTCCTAGCCAATTGTCTGGAGGTCAGCAACAAAGAGTTGCTATTGGTAGAGCCATGGCTATTAATCCCTCTGCCATTTTAATGGATGAGCCTTTTTCTAACTTAGATTTTAGCCTGAAGAAAACTTTATCTTCTGAAATAAAAAAAATAATTAATAGATCAGGAACATCTACAATAATGGTCACTCATGATGAGAATGAAGCAGAAAGATTATCTGATAAATGCTACTTAATGGAAAATGGAAAATTAAGAGACATTTAGATTATTCATTTTTTAATGACAATATTAATGGGATGGCTAGAAAAACCAATAAAGACCCGACGGCGAAAGATACCCGGTAAGTTTCGAATAAATCATAAATTAGCCCACCTAATATAGGAGCAATTGCTGAGAAAATACCTCCAATAGTACTCATCATTCCAACCGCGGTACCATAATTTTTTCTCCCAAAAAAGTCTGCTATCATGGAAAGTCTCAATGGAATTGATGCTCCAAAACCTCCTCCCCAACAAAGTCCAAAGATTATAATTAAAGCATTAGTATTTATTGTTATTCCAAAAATTTCTTTGTCTATCATACTTAATGAAAGCGATCCTATACCTAGAAATAGAACAGCAATTGACATTAGATATTTTTGATTAATTTTGTTACCAGAAAATCCAACCATTAATCTGCTTGATACATCAGCAAAAGCAATAATAGCGATAGAAAATCCAGCCAAGGAAAGAGATACATTGAAACTAGTTAATGCAGGGATGTGTAGCAAATTTAGAGCAAATAATCCTTGAGTTAGACTAGTAGCTATTGCAAATTTCCAAAAAGTGGCTGATTTAAATATTTCTTTAACAGATTTATCATTATTATTTTTTGTATTCTTACCTGACTGAAGATCTTCTTCGATTTTAATTTCTCCATCTGGCAGTAATCCATAATCTTCGGGAGTTGATCTCATAATCAAAGTAGCAGGAAAACCAATAACCCAAAAGCCAATTCCAGAAAAAATGATTATTGGCCTCCATCCGTAATTACTTATTAGAATTACTAGTAATGGAACTAATAATCCTCCTATGCCTGAAGCAGACATCATTAATGAAAGCGCTAGTTTTCTTTTTTTGACAAACCAATTTCCAACAGTTGCTACCAGAACAATAAAAGTGCCAAATGACATCCCAACTGTTAATAGCGATATACAAAGATAAAAGTGCCAAAGCTTTGTAATAAATCCCATTAGAATAAAACTTAGTCCAGTTGTAAAAATACCAAATGCCATAACCTTTTTTATTCCAAATTTATTCAGAATAATACCTACGAAAGGAGATATCATTCCGCCTTCAGACCTTTGTATTGACATCCCTGCAGCAGTTAAAGCTCTACTCCATCCCATAGATTCAACAATAGGATCAAAGAAAGCAGTAAATCCTCTCCAGAAAACTGTAGAGGCATATCCTTGGACCATAGCCCCTGCACCAACTATTTTCCATCCATAAAAAAATTTATTTTTTTTATTAGACGTAATACCTCCTATAGTCCCATAATTCCATAACCACTATCTACTGGTATGGTTGCTCCTGTAATTCCAGATGATAAGTCGCTTAATAGAAAACTTGATGTATTTGCTACTTCTTCATGAGTTACATTTCTTTTAAGAGGAGATCTGTCTGCATGAGCTTTTCTCATTTCATTAAATCCGGCTATACTTCTAGCAGCGAGAGTTGGCAAAGGGCCTGCAGAAACTGCATTCACTCTAATATTATTTTTGCCATATTCAAATGCTAATTGTTTTACACAATTTTCTAATGCTGCTTTTGAGGTGCCCATAATATTATAACCAGGATAAACTTTTTGAGAAGCCTCAAACGAAAGAGTAATAATAGATCCTCCTTCTGGATTCATAATCTTAGAACCTAATTTTGTTATTGGAATTAAACTATAAGCGCTAGTTTCAAGAGCAGTAGAGAATCCATTTTTAGTTACATCGGAAAAATTGCCCCCTAAATCTTCCCTTTCTGCAAATGCAATACTATGAACTATAAAATCTATTTGGTTCAATTTTGCTTTTGAAACTTTAAAAAAATTATCAAGACTTTTTTGATTTAATACATCACATTCTTGTATAAAAGATGGATTCAGGTCCTTTAAGGATTTTTCTACACTCCCTAACACTCTTTCATTTTGATATGAATAACCAATTTTAGCCCCTAAACTCGAAAGTTCCTTTGCTATGTAGTAGGCAATACTACGATGGTTTGCTACACCAAAAATTAATCCTTTTTTTCCATTAAACTCCATTTTTACCTCCTTACCAATTTGTTACCGATCCATCGATTCTTTTTAATTGAGGAGGGTCCCATTTCTTAAATTTACTTTCTTTGAGTATTTCCTCATTTACAGATATTCCTAAACCCGGTGTATCTGCTACTCTAAACATTGCATTTTCTATCTTATGATCTATATTAATTATTTCGTCGTTAGAAAATCCAGCATTTTCGGATGCTGATTCTCTTGTTTCGAGCCATGCAAAATTTGGTATAGAAGCTCCAAAATGTATTGATGCAGCAGTACATACTGGTCCTAATGGATTATGAGGCATCATATCTATATAATGACTTTCACACCAACCAGCAACTTTTAAAGATTCAGTTATACCTCCAACGTTGCATATATCTACTCTAGCAAATTGAGTTAAATCATTTTCAATATAAGGAACAAATTGCCATTTTGAAGAAAATTCTTCTCCTATTGCAAATGGAATATTGGTCATTTTTCTTAGGGCTTCGTAAGCGCTTGGAGTTTCATCTCTGATTGGCTCTTCTACAAAATCTAATGTTCCGTTAGGAAGTTTATTACAGAAAGACGCCGCCTCTGCAACAGAGAATCTATGATGCAGATCAACACCTAAAACCACTTCACTGCCTAATTCATTCCTTGCTTTGACTATCCACTCTGCAGTTTTATTGAGAGACTCCCTGGGCTCAAAAATTAATTCTTCATCCTTTAAATTTCTTGATTTTGTATAGATTGATTCAAATTTTCCCGAGCCTCCGTCAGAAGACATACTTAATCTAAATGCTTGCCAACCTGATTTAATTAATTTCTTTGCCTGATCTATCATTTCTTGGCTAGGAGGAGCAGATGTAGTAGCAAAAGTTGGAACTAGGTCTCTTTGCTTCCCCCCAATTAGTTCATAGACTGGAACTCCTAAGGCCTTGCCTTTAATATCATATAAGGCTAGATCTATTGCAGAGATAGCTGCCGTCAAGGTTCTGCCTCCCTCAAAATATTGACTTCTATATAATCTCTGCCAAATTTTACCAATTTCAAATGGGTCCATCCCAACCATAATATCTTTATAATGTTCTATTATTCCTGATACTCCTAATTCTCTCGCTGATAGTCCTGATTCTCCCCATCCAAATACATCGCTGTCAGTTTCTATTTTTACTAATAGTTGATTTCTGCTCCCAATCCAAATTGGGTAAGGTATAACATTGGTTATTTTCATAATGGATTCCCTTTCTGATTTTACCTTATTATCATAGAGTAAAATTTAAAAGCCCTGATTAAATTATTTCTGTGCATTTAAAAAATTATATTTGTAATGTAATATCAAAAAAAATGTTAGGAGGTTTCTTTGTTAGATTATTTTAAAGTTCCTGAAGAAGATGTTGTGATTGTAGATGTTAGTGATTTAAGAAAAACAACTGAACAGATGTTCATTAAATGTGGAGTTCATCCTGAAGAGGCAAAGATAGGAGCTGATGTTTTAATGCATGCTGACTTAAGGGGAATAGAAACCCATGGTGTATCTAATTTACTTAGAGGTTACATCAAAAATTATAACTCTGGCCAAACAAATCGAAATCCAAATTGGAAAATCGTTAAAGAATCTCCTACTACAGCAACAATTGATGGCGATAATGGCTTAGGATTAATGACAACTTATCATGCTATGAAGGTAGCGATGCAAAAAGCTGCAGAATATGGCATGGGTGCAGTTTCAATACGAAATTCTGCTCATTGTGGTGCCGTAGGATATTTTGCAATGATGGCATTAGAGCATGATATGGTTGGCACATGTATGACTGCAGGCGGGAATACTATGGCCCCAACTTTTGGAGCCGAAGCAAAGTTAGGTACAAATCCTATAGCTATAGCAGTTCCAACAAAATCAAAACCTCCATTTGTATTTGATGCTGCTACAACAACAATTGCAGGTAATAAAATGGGGCTTTTGGAAAGGATAGGAGCTGATATGCAACCTGGCTGGGTGGCTCATGATGATGGAACTCCTGATATGGATGGTGGCGGAGAATTTCAATATGCAAATGGTCCTCAAAGAATGCAATTACCTTTAGGTTCAACAAGGGAACTAGGCTCCCATAAAGGTTATGGTCTGGGTGTATCTGTAGATATATTGTGTGGGATATTAAGCAATGGAATCGGATTTCCGACTCTTGAAGCTTCGAGAAGAGCACATTATGTTTCTGCATTTAAAATTGATGGGTTTTCTGAGATTGATGAATTTAAGAGTTCTATGGACCAAATGTTGGATGGCTTAGAGAAAACAAAACCTGCTCCAGGGCATGATCGGGTATTATATGCTGGATTAGAAGAATATGAAGAAGAAAAAGAGAGATTAAAGCATGGAATTCCTCTTCATAAAGAGGTAGTTGAGTGGTATAAGGGAGCGTGTGAAGAAATGAGTATAGATTTTATTTTGACTTAGAATTTTTTCCAGAAAGGCTCAATTTTTTTAACCTTTGCTAATATTGATGGATCCCATTTAGGCTCAATTTTTTTAACCTTTTCTTGACCCCAATTAATTTTTCTGACTACCCTATCATCATTATAATAGACTGCAAAAATTGATTCTTTGAACTTATTAAAATCATCTATCATATTTTTTTCATGCCACTTTATAATTTCTATTTTTTCTATAAGATCTATTGAAAAGAAACTACCTGAAATTCTTACATTAGGATGCAAATTAATTGATTCTAGAATATTAAGTATAGATTTTTTATGATTCTTTGAACTAAGAAAATACTTTTCTATTTGTTTATATAGCCCCATATCTCCCGCTGCAGGTATTTCGTCATTTTTCGGGATCATAATATTCATTATGTCTTTTAATAATCTCTGATTGAATTCTGATATTTTATTTTCCATTTTTTGATAAGTTGTCCGCTATCATTAGGGCTATTGCTTGTATTGTTGGAGTTGGATTTACTGACGCAGAAGTTACAAATAAGCTACCATCAACAATATATACATTTTCTAAGTCATGAATTTTACCTAATTTATTTACTACTGATTTTTCTGGATCGTTGCCCATCTTTGCAGTGCCCATCAAATGCCAGCCAGCCTGCCTCATTAAAGGTGTGTTATAAGTAAATTTTGCTCCCGCCTCTTTTAATACTTCACCTGTTTTTTTTATTGCAAAATCTAATATTTTTCTAGAATTTTCGCTTAATTCGTAATTTATGTTCACACCAGGAAGACCATCTGAATCTTTTGATCTATTATCCAAACTAATGTAATTTTTTTCTTCTGGAAGATCTTCAGCAATTATAGAAAAACCTAGGATATTTCCAAAAGATTCAGAGAATTGTTCATGATGATTTTCTCCCCAGTCTAATTCTAATGCAGTCAGTGCCGGGCCGTGATTTCTGACCATTTGAAGAGAGAATCCCCTATTAAACCCCCTAGACTTATCAGTCTCATAAAATTGTTGCGACATTAGAATATTGGCGGTAGGGCCATTAAAAAATTTATTTTTTCCTTCAAAGCATCCCCTAATAAATGCATACGGATGAAACATTAGATTCTTACCCACCAGCCCACTATTATTTCCTAATCCATTTTGATGATTTCTAGATGAAGACATTAGCAACAGCCTGGCAGTACCTATTGCATTACAGGCTATTACAATATTATTTGCGTTTATTGAAATTTCTCTGCCATCTTTTATATATTTCACGCCGGTTGCTCTTTGTTGGTCATTCGTGATGATTTTTTTTACTCTTGCGCCTGATATGATTTTTGCCCCATATTTTGTTGCTTCAGGCCAATATTTATTATCTGTACTTGAAACTGAAGCCCTGTCCATAAGAGCATGAGAACCTATAAATTCCCATTTATCTTTAAAGTAATTTGAATCTACGTAGTTATCTGAAGGCCACCAATGCCAATTTAATCTGTCAAAAGCTTTCGCGATTATTTCGCCATCATCCCCTAATGGGACAGGAAGAAGAGGCCTATTTGTCCTTGGTGGGTTTGCAGGATCTCCTGATATTCCTGAACAACCCATCATAATATCATTTTCATCATAGTATTTTTCTAGATCAGAATAATTTATTGGCCAGTCATCTGCTACACCATCAAGAGTTTTAACTTTAAAGTCAGATGGATGGAATCTAGGTGTATGGGCTGTCCAATGGATAGTGCTTCCTCCAATCGAGTTATACATTAATGGGTGTATTGGGCTATTTTGGTTATTTATAGGGTAATCAAATTTGCTTTCTCGAAAATTTGGGTTCCAGTTCCACTTTGTAAGCCCTTCAATTTCTAATTTATTTTTATTTTTTGGATATGAATCATAATCAATTGGTTCGCCTTGCTCTAAACATACAACTTTGGCACCGTTTTTTGACAATTTCCATGAGAAGGCTGCACCTGATGCACCTGATCCAATTACTAAATAATCTATTTCATGTTTTTTCATAAATTTAAATTGGTCACTTTTTCATAAATTAACTTAAATGATAGAATCTGAAAAGCGATATGTTAATTTCAGTTTTAGTTTCATTCATAATTATAATAGTCTCAGCTGCTATTCCTATAGTTCACTTTCTCGCATTCCCGATAAGCCCATTTGTATCTGGATTTATAGGAGCGTCAATTGGAGATTTACAGGATGAGAGAATAGTATACTTTGGACTTTTATGTTCTATAGTACTATTTTTACCCTTATTTTTATTAATGGAATTTACAGGTGTGCTCGGTGAATTAAGATGGTATTATTCATTGGTAATTTCATTTATATTAAGTGGATATGTATGGTTTGGTACCACTGTTGGAGCCCTATTAAAATTTTGGAGTTCTAAAAAAAGTTAATAATTTAATTAGCAATATTTTCTGCAATAATTTCTAGTATATGTTTTGGTTCGTGAGCAGAGAAGTCTTCTATTTGGTGTCTACAAGAAACCCCTGTAATTGCGACTTGTGTATTTCTTTCAATGTTATTTAGATAGGGGATTAGTCTGTCATTAGCTATTCTTTTTGAGATATCGTAATGCTCTTTCTCATAACCAAATGCCCCTGCCATTCCACAGCATCCTGATGGGATTTTTTCTACTTTAGAATTAGGTATTAGTTTTAGTGAATCTACAGATACATTTTCTCCTGAAATAGTTTTTTCGTGACAATGTATTTGGACAGCATATGATTTTTTTTCTGGATTATCTTTAAATTTAATTTTATTCAAATTAGTAGGATCAGTAATTATTTCCTGCAATAAATATGTATTATTAGAAATTTGATCTGCTCTTTCATCTTCTGGGAACATATCCGGATATTCATCCTTTAAAGCTGAAATACAACTAGGCTCAGCTCCCACCACAATTGCTCCTTCTTTTACATGCTCATATAATTTATCAATATTGTATTTAGCATTTTTCTTAGCAGACTCTAATAACCCTTTGGAAATTAATGGTCTGCCGCAACACTTTTTATCAATCAAAGTAACATTATAATTTAAAGATTTTAGTATTTTTATAGCAGATAATCCTACTTCAGGATGATTATAATTTGTAAATGTGTCATGAAAGAATACAGCAGTTCTATTACTACTATTTGAATCTGATTTATATAATTTCTCAAATGAATAAGAAGCTATCTTTGGAATGTTTCTTCTTTTATCGATTTTTAATAGATAATCGGAAAAAAGTTTAAAAATAAATAATTTTCTAGTTAAGTTAAAAATACTTGGAAATATTGATCCAATTTTATTTAGAATTGCTATATTACCAGTTAACCTTGACCTAATAGGAATTTTATTTTTTTTATAATATTGGTGTAAGAATTCGTATTTGATTTTGGCCATATCTACACCAGAAGGACACTCTGACCTACAAGTTTTACACTCTAAACATAAATCTAAAACATTAAATAATTTTTTGGAATTTAATTCTTTTATGGGTAGTTTGCCTGATAATGCAGCTCTTAGTGCATTTGCTCTTCCTCGAGTTGAATCTACTTCATCTCTAGTTGCCATAAATGAAGGACACATATATCCAGAGTTAATCTTTTTGCAAGCAGCTTGACCATTACACATTTCAACAGCCTGAGCAAACCCTCCTTCTTTTTTAAAAGAAAGAAAAGTATCTGTTATTTCCGTTTTATAATTTTTACCAAATCTAAGATTAGAATCCATAGGAGGTGTTTCTATTATCTTTCCAGGATTCAGTATATTTTTGGGATCAAATGCCTTTTTTAAATCTTTAAAAGCAGAGTATACTTTTTCTCCGTACATTTTTTTTGTCCATGCACCTCTTACAATTCCATCTCCATGCTCCCCGCTAAATGCACCTCCAAACTCAAATACTAAATCAGAAATATCACTCGATATTTTTACCATCTTTTTTATATCTGCCTCTGATTTAAGATTTATCAGTGGCCTTATATGAAGACATCCCACTGAAGCATGTCCATAATATCCCGCTGTAGTTCCATTACTTTTTACGATTTCATCAAACCTTCTAACATATTCAGGTAATTTTTCGGGAGATACTGCAGTATCTTCAACAAAAGGAATTGCTTTAGCTTCTCCAGGTTTTTTCATAACTAAACCTAATCCGGCTTTCCTCATATTCCATACTTTTTCTTGCTGGATAGAGTCCATCACAATTGTACTTGATAAAGCTAATTTTGAATTTTGAATTTTTGAATTAAGTTTTTCTATTTTATCTTTAACTTCAAGTTCATTTTCACCATAAAATTCCGCAACTATTATATCTGTAGGGTCACCTTTTAAATAATCAACTCCTGAAGCAAATTCAGAAGATTTTTTTGCTTCATTGATAATAATTTCACCTATATGTTCTACCGCTGAGGGGCCAAATTCAAGAGCATATATTGAAGCTTCCATTGATTTGATAATATCCGAGAATTCTATTACTAAAAGTCCTTTATTCTTGGGTAGTTCTACTAAATCTAACTCTGCTTCTATAATTGTAGCTAAGGTGCCTTCAGAACCAACTATTAACTTGGTTAAATCAACATCCCCGCCTTTATTAATCTCATCTAAATTATATCCACCCACCCTTCTTTGTATTTTTGGGAATTTTTTTTTCTAATTCATCTGTGTATTCCTTAAATAAATTTAACGAATTGCTATAAATATTTGACTCCAAAGAACCCTTGTTTAGTAGACTTTCAAATCTATTAAATGATAATTTTTCAAATTTATGGTTATTACCGTTTGAAAGGATAGTCTCTAGGCTGGAGACATGGTCAATTGTTTTCCCGTATATTACAGAGTGTGCTCCACAAGAATTATTTCCTATTACTCCACCCACAGTTGCCCTATTTGTAGTACTTGGATCGGGTGTAAAGAGCAAATTCATAGGTTTTAGGTAGCTATTTAATGTATCTATTGTGATTCCTGGCTGCGTTATTATTTTTTTATTATTTTTATCAAAATCAATAACTGAATTTAAATATTTTGAAAAATCAATTACTATCGCTCTATTTACAGTCTGCCCAGACAGACTTGAACCACCACCTCTTGGTAATATAGCGATATTATTTTCATCTGCGATTTGGACTATAGTTTTTACGTCATTAGTATTTTTTGGTATCGCTACACATAATGGAATTATTCTGTAAATAGAGGCGTCTGTTGAATATATTTCCCTAGTAATTTCATCAAATCTAACTTCTCCGCTAATTTCTCTTAGAAGTGTCTTTTTTATAGAATCTTCTATCTCATCTGCAGAGTAATTATTTGATATTTTTTGAACCATCTTTTTCCTTAATTATATTAGAAAGTAAAATACTAACTGTAATAATACCTACTATAGTACCTAAGGAGACATATGTATTTATATGAAAATGGGTAATATATTCACTATTAATTAATGGGCCTATATTTTCGCCAAGATATTCCATAGACATTTTAAAGCCAATAAAAACTAATATTAAAGACAATCCGTACTTAAGAAATCTAAACTGGTTCTGTATTTCTTGGATAAGGAAATATAACGGCCTCATACCAATAACTGCCATCATATTTGAAGTCCATACTATAAATACATCTTGCGTTATTCCGAAAATTGTTGGAATTGAATCAATTGCAAATACAATATCCGTACTAGCAAGTACAATAACAACTAGAAACAAAGGTGTAAATTTTTTAACACCATTAATGTTTGTTCTAAATCTTGATCCATCAAATTCACTGCTTACACTAACAAATTTATTTGCAATTCTATAAATAAAATTATTTTCGGGATTGGAGTCACTTTCTTTTACTAGAGCAATTTTTATTCCTGTATAAATTAAGAAAATTCCCATAACCAATAATACCCATCCAAAATTTGAAAGAATGATAGATCCAAGAGCAATGAATATTGCCCTAGTTATTAAAGCCCCCATTATTCCATAAGTTAAAGCTAGTGATTGTAATTTTGCTGGGATTTGAAAAAATTCAAAAATGATTATGAATACAAATAAATTATCGAAACATAAGGCTTTCTCTGCAATGTATCCTGCTAAAAACGAAACTCCTCTTTCATTATTAGTCATTAATGACCCATCTTCCACAAAAAACCATAGTGCCACAATCATTGATATAGATATCCAGCATAAACTCCAAATTAATGCTGATTTAAATTTATAAATTTTCCCTTTAGATATGTATAAGTCAAAAATAAGAAGTACTATTACAAATACATTAAAGATTATCCAAGGATAATAATCAGCCATTACTATCTATTTGAGCTTGAGGTAATCTTATACTCTAAAGTACCTGAAGGACTCTTAACACTAACGATTTCTCCTTTAGCTTTTCCAAGAATTGCTTTGCCGACTGGAGATTCTGATGATATTTTTGAATTTAAAGGATCTGCTTCATGAAAATCTACTACCTGGAAAGAATGAACTTCTTTATTATTTTGGTTCTCAATAGTTACCTTTGTTCCAATATTTATTTTGCCCTTCAATAAGGATTGAGATCCATCATCTATAATAATTGCACCTCTCATTAAATTTTCTATATCTGTTATTTTAGCCATAACCATACCTTGGGCTTCTCTCGCTGCTTCAAGTGGTGCATTTTCTCTTACGTCACCATCTGCCGCAGCATTTTGAATATCAACCGCTAAATCCATCTTTTGTTTATTTAACTTATCTAATTGGCCAATTAAAGTTTTGTATCTACTTCTTGTTAGTTTCGGCCCTTCTTCAAATGTAGAAACCTTATTCTTAGTTCTTTTATTGGTTAGGATTCTTTTAGATCTTAAATGTGATGGAATATTTAGATCAGTTTTGATCAATTCATTATTATGTAAAAACCCCAGAAACTTTTTTACTGAAGCAAGCCTAGATTGGGTGTCAGTATTAGCCATTCTAGAAGTAATTTGTTGGCTATAGTCCCCTACTTCAGGAGGCTTTAAATTTGATAATAATTTTTCTTCACCAATATTAGTAACAAAATCAGCTACAACCGCTCTCTCATTCATTCTTTCGGAAATTGGTATTGTTTTTACATAGTACTTCAAAGCTTCTATCATATTAGATTCTGAAGTTAATTCAATTTCACTTTTTACTTCCTCGATGTTTGTCTTTTTTGCCATTTTCTATTCCTATATATAATGTTATTTTTGTCAGTAGTAGTAAACTATTGAAAGTTAGATTACAATATACGAGTTTTACAAGAGAATATTATAATCCTATAAAGGATTAAACAACAACAATAAGAAATATATATTAATTTTAAGTACGTGACTCGAGATGACTAAGAGAACATATCAACCAAAAAAAAGAAAAAGAGCAAGAACTCACGGTTTTCGTGTGAGAATGAGAACCAAAAGTGGAAGAAATATTCTTAAAAGAAGGCGAGTCCGAGGAAGGAAGCTTTTAACTGTTGTCTCAAAACAATAGTTTAAACCTTTGATTTCAATTGAAGTCATAAGAAAATCTAAAGAATTTCTAGAGATAATTTCGAATGGTAATAAATTTACTAGACCAGGAATTATTATTTATTACATAAGACCCAATGGGCTTGATAAATTAAGAGTAGGAATTTCTGTAAAGAAGCAAGTTGGTAACTCGGTAGTTAGAAATAAACTAAGAAGACAAATTAAGAGTTTATTGAGAGATGTGCCAGCCAGATTTAATGAAGTTTCAATGGTCTTAGTAGTTATGAAAAATAATCAGGGTTTAGATTATTCTTATATTAAAAATATATTAGATGAATTTGATGACCTTATTTCTAGAGTTAGTGAACAATAATGTTTAAAAAAATAATATTAAAATTTATAAAATTATACATCTTGGTTGCCTCTCCTTATATTGGCGGCAATTGTAAATATACCCCTTCATGTTCAAATTATGGGTATCAAGCAGTGGCAAAGCACGGAGCTTTAATAGGATCTTGGATGATTTTTGTTAGATTATTTAAATGCCATCCATTTTCAAAGGGAGGATATGATCCGGTTAGATGAAAATTATTAAAGAAAATAAGATATTACTTCTCGTTATTTTGTTTTTAACAACAACTTTATTCGGATGTATGAATGATATGGAGCATCAAGGTAATTGGTCATCTCCAGTAGTTGATGAAAATTACGTATATGCTCCTTCTGATAAAGGAAAAATTTATAAATTTTCTAAGAAAGATGGATCTTTAGTTAAGGGTTGGGAATTTCCTTCAGGAGATAATTCTTTGGGTTCTTTTTATGGAGAAATGATTATAAATGATGGAATTTTATATGGTTCAGCATATGGAAATGGAGAAGGAAAAAAATGTCAGAATAGAAAATGTGTTTCTAGTTTATTTGGCATAGATGTGGCTAACGGTGATTCAATATGGATGGAAGATTATATAAGTATAAATGGTTCAGTTGTTGGAGGTGTTGTTTATCACAATAGCACTATTTATGTTGCTACCTCTGAAAATGATAAAGGTAATGATGCAGGAGGATATCTATACGCTATTGACGCTAAGTCTGATTCTAATAAAACTTTAGATGAACTTACTAGCAAGATATTATGGAGAATCCCTTTAATAGGTGAAGTTTATGGAACACCTCATTTAGACGAAGAGCAAGAAATATTAATTATTGGAGGATTGAATGGGGATATTTCATTAGTAGATATTAGGATAGACGATTCTTATAATTCTAATTCACTTAGTAGACTTATTTTAACAAGAGATGGCGAGTATCCAATAATTTCATCTGTTATTAAAGTTTCTGAAGATTCATACTGCTACGGAGATATAAAGGGTAAATTAAAATGTTTTAAATTAGGTTTATTTAAAAACGATATTTCTGAAATTAATACATTTAATTATTGGGGCGAATTGTCACTGGATGGTTGGATTTGGTCTGATATAGAGTCATATAATAATTCATATTATGCGATTACATTATCTGGATGGTTATACAGAATAGATATAGATTCTGATTCAGAACTAATATCTATAATTTGGAATAAAGAGTTAAAATTTGATGGAAAACCGGTAGCTGGCCTGTCTCCATATACATTTAGAAATCAGGTGCTATTAGCAGTTCCTTTTGACAAAGACAAGATAATTATCATTGAGGATGGCACAGGTTCTACTCTCGGGGAATATCCATTAAAGAATGGTGTTCAGTCACTTCCAATTGTAGATAATAATCTAATATTTACTATCGACAGAGAGAATAATTTTAGGAGTTATTCAGTTTCTGATAGATCACAGATAATATGTTTTGATTTAAATGATATGAAAGGCTGTGATTAATTAATGTTCTCGTTATTATGGAATGAAATAATTATGAAGCCAATGGTTAATATTTTGACTGTATTTTATTCACTTTTCTCCGACAATTTTGGATTAAGCATTATTGTATTCACCATATTAATTAGAATACTTATGATCCCTCTTTCATTTAGGCAAGTAAAACAAATGATTGGGATGCAATCAATTCAACCTAAATTAAAGCAAATTCAGGAAAAATATAAAGATCGAAAAGATCGAGATAGCAGGCAAAAAATGAGCCAAGAGACTATGAATCTTTATAAGCAATCTGGTGTCAATCCTGTTGGGTGCCTAGGCCCTATGGTTATTCAACTGCCAATTTGGATTGGTCTTTATAGGGCTATATTTAAAGTTGTTCCTCCAACTCCAGAAGGTTTAGCTAATTTATCTGGATATCTCTATTCATGGAATCCCGTTATAAATAAGGTTCCTTTAGATAGTTTTTTTATTGGGATAGATTTGGTAAATCCTGTCCAGCAGGCAGGAGGATTATTTGCGATATTACTTCCGTTGATTGTAGCAGCCACAACTTTTGCACAACAAAAAGTTTCGATGTTTAAAAGTTCAGATGCAAGACAAGAACAAACAAATAAAATGATGCTATGGATGATGCCAATAATGTTTGGCTTTTTTACACTATCTTTTCCTGCCGGCTTGGCAACATACATAATTTTTTCAAACATAGCAGGATTTTTTATACAAATATATGTACTAAAAAAATTAAAAGTAGAACATTCACTTAAAGAAATGTTAAGTTTTAGATCTTCGAGATCTGATGATATTGATATAAAACAAAATGAAAATTTTGAAGTGCAAGTAAAGGAGGAAAATTATGAGCACTCAACAATTTCAAGGAAAAACCGTAGAAGAGGCAACAAAACTCGCTCTAGAAGAATTAAAGGTAAATCTAGAAGAGGTTAAAGTTGAAGTAATATCTCCAGGAAAATCTGGCATTTTAGGATTAGGGGGAGAGCCAGCCTTGATAGAGGTAACGATTGAAGATGATGAAGGCAAATCATCTAAGTCTCAGTCAATCCAAAAATTAAGTAATAAAAAAACATCTCCTGTTAGAGAAATGGATGATGTAGATGAGGATACTGAAAAACTTGCAGTAGATTTAGTAAATTACATATTGTCTAGTTTAGAGGTTGACGTAAAAACTTTTTTCAGAGATCAAGATGATTTTGATAATAAGTCAGTTTATTTTGAGATAGAAGGAGACGATTCAGGTTTAATAATTGGAAGAAAAGGTGAGACTTTAAGATCTTTAGAATTTTTAATCTCATTTATTATAAAAAGACAATTAGATAAAAAGGTGAGAGTAATACTAGATGTAGAAGGTTACCAGGAAAGAAGAAGGCAAAATATAACTTCTCTTGCTGAATCTGCTGCTGAAAAAGTAATTAAATCTGGTAAGCCGGTAAAGATGGATCCTATGTCACCGTTTGACAGGAGGATAGTTCATTTAGCCTTAGAAAAGGAGTCAAAAATAACTACTGAAAGTCAGGGTAGTGGCTCAAGGCGACAGGTTGTAATTAAATTAAAATAAAATTGGAATCTATTGATATATTAACTATAGGGAATATAACTGAAGATAAAATATTTAAAGAGGGTAAATCTTTTTCTTCAGTAGGAGGGCCCTCATTTTATGCATCAAGGGCTTGTATTAGATATGGAGTTAAGGTAGGAATAATATCAGCATCAAATGATGAATTTAATCTTAATGATCATTTGTCCGGAGCAATAATCTTTCCTCAAAATAGAAAAAGTCATACCATATTTGAAAATCATTACAATGATGATTTAAGAATACAAAAAGTAATTGAATCCCCCAAAAATTTGGATGTTAAGGATTTTAATTATCCAAGAAATTATCCTCCTCCTAAACTAGTATTTTACTGTCCAGTTTTAGATGAAATTCCAGATGAATTTCTAAACCTATTTCCAGGCAGTATTAGAGTGGGTAATCTTCAAGGATGGATGAGGAAATTAGACAGCAAAGGAAATGTATCAATTAAAAGAAAAATTCCAGATTTAGATTTTTCAATTTTTGATGTAGTAATTATGTCAGAGTGTGATATGGATTATGATAAAGCCTTAGAAATTTCAGAAACATGCAAATTAGTGTGTATAACTAAAGGTAAAGAAGGTTCAACTTTAATAGTAAATAGCAAAGTAAAAAACTATAAAACTATTAAGGTAAAAAATATTGATGAAACCGGAGCAGGTGATGTTTGGGCTATCACATTTTCAATATTTCATTTTATATTTGAAAAAAATATTGATGAGAGTGCCATGTTTGCTAATACTGCAGCTTCTATTTCCATCCAAGGTTTATCAGATTCTAAAATCCCTACTTTAAATAAACTCTTGAATTCAAAAAAATGGTAAGAAGAATAAGGCTGGACCAATTGATGGTTAAAAAAGGTTTAGTAAAATCAAATAAAGAAGCAGAGTTAATTATAAATTCAAAAAAAATAAAAGTTAAAAACTTTAAATCAGATAATCTTTTTCCTCACACAATGGTTGGGGTGAGTTCACAATTAATCCTTGATGATAATAGATTTGTATCAAGAGGTGGTGAGAAATTATTTAATTTTTTTGAAGAAATAGGAATAAATTTTAATTTTGATATGTGCCTTGATATTGGAGCATCAACGGGAGGCTTTACAGATGTGCTTCTAAAAAATGGCGCAAATAATGTCTACTGTATTGACTCTGGAATAAATCAGATTCACCCATCCTTGCAAAGCAACCCGAACGTTTTTTCTTATGAGAAGGTAAATGCTAAGCATGAAATAAAATTGCCTATCAAGAAAGTAGATCTAATCGTAATGGATGTTTCTTTTATTTCTACTTTAAAAATAATGCCAAATCTAATTAAATTTATGAAGAATGAAAGTAAAATTATAGTACTTATAAAACCTCAATTTGAGGCAGCAAGAAGTCAGGTAGAGGAAGGAGGGATAATTTCTAATCCTTATATCCATGCCGAAGTACTTAATAATTTATTGATAGAGTACAAAAAATTGGGACTATCTTTTATAGAAATTAAAAAATCAAGAGTCTTGGGGAGAAAAGGTAATCAAGAATTTTTTTGTGTATTAAAAATCTTATGATTATTTTTGGGAATATTTATAATTAAGTTTTAGATTATAAAAACCCTAATATGCAAGAAAAAAAGTTATCCGAAAAATGTGGAGTTGTTGGAATTTATCATCCAGATGAACAAGTTGCATCTTCAACATTTTTTAGTCTATTTTCATTGCAACATAGAGGACAAGAATCTGCTGGAATAGCTACGACTGATGGACTCTCTATTTATGAACACAAAAACCTTGGATTAATCAACCAAGTTTTTGACGAAGAAAAAATATCGAAATTAAAAGGCAATATTTCTATTGGTCATACTAGATATTCAACTACTGGGTCAAATAATCTTGCAAATTCTCAGCCCATAAAGGTTTCTGGTGTCGATGGAGATCTTCTTATTGGGCACAATGGAAATATAATTAATACTGAAGAGATTATAGAACTGTTAGATTCATGGGGCATATCAACTTTTAATACAACTTCTGATTCAGAGTTAATTGCTATGATTTATGTTAATGCACCGGGCGCTAATTGGGCAGAGAAATCTGAATTCTCAATGAGTAAATTAAAAGGTGCTTATTCTATAGTAATGCTCAATAAAGATTCATTAATTTGCGCTAGAGATCCTCATGGATTTAGACCTCTGGTACTAGGAAAATTTAGAGAGGGTTATATAGTAGCTTCAGAGACTTGTGCATTTGATCATATCGGGGCTTCTTTCATAAGAGAGATAGACCCAGGAGAAACTTTAGTAATTAACAAAAATGGGTTGACTTCATCTTTAATAAAGAATAATCCTCCTAAGTCACTTTGTTCATTCGAACAAATTTATCTTTCTAGGCCTGATAGCATTTTAGATGGAGAATTAACATATTCACGAAGAATGGGCATGGGAGAAATTTTAGCTACGGAACATCCTGTAGACGCTGATTTAGTTATTGATGTCCCTGATTCGGCAACTGCAGCAGCAGTCGGATACGCCAATAAATCTGGAATTCCATATGTATCTGGTTTAGTTAAAAATAGATATGTTGGGAGAACTTTTATTTCTCCAGATCAAAGATTAAGAAATCTAGGTGTGCGGATTAAATTTAATACGCTGGATTCTGTTATATCAGGAAAGAGAATAATTCTTATAGATGACAGTATTGTTAGAGGTACAACTACGCCTCAAGTTATCAAAATGATTAGAAAGGCAGGCGCAAGTGCTGTACATGTTAGGGTTGCTTCGCCTCCAATAATCTCGACTTGTCATTTTGGGGTAGATACTGGCAATTTAGATGAGCTTATAGCATCAAGACTATCAATTGGCGAAATAAAAAAAGTTATTGAGGCCGATTCTCTTGAGTTCTTAAGTATAAAAGGGTTAGAGAAATCTATGGATTATAAGAATAATTATTGTCTTGGGTGTTTTACAAAAAAATATCCAGTACCAGTTCAACTTGAGATGAATAAGATGAAATTAGAAGAGAGAGTTTAAATGACTAATAAAAGTTATAAATCTTCTGGAGTTGATCTTTCTTTTTCTAATAATTTAACAGAAAAGATACTGTCTATTGTGGGAGATAATAATGAGTTTCAGGATCTTGGATTTTTTTCTTCTTCTTTAAAAATAGATAATAATATTACTGTTTCTGGAAGCGTTGATGGTGTCGGAACAAAATCAAAGATCTTTAAATATTTTGGTAATTATTCAAATCTCGGGCATGACATAGTAAATCATTGTGTTAATGATATTTTACCTTCAGGCGCAAAGCCATTTATGTTTCTTGATTATTTAGCATTTAGTGAAATAGAAGAAGAAAAGATATTAGACGTTGTAAAAGGGATATCAAAAGCTTGCGAGAGTTTAAATTGCATTTTGGCTGGAGGAGAAACTGCCCAAATGCCTGATATTTACAAGAAAGGAGATTTAGAAGTAGTAGGCTTTATACTAGGAGTAGTAGACAAAGAAAAGATTCCTAGGATTAATGATATTAAAGAAGGAGATATAGTAGTTGGAATTCCCTCCAATGGTTTACATACAAATGGGTATTCTCTTGTCAGAGAAATATTTGATTTTGATAAAAACCACAGCGAAATGAATATTATAGTTCCTGGAACAAAAATTTCTTTAGGAGAAATGTTAACTAGGCCTCATAAAAATTATTATCATTCTTTATGGGGCTCATTAGATAAGTTTAAATCTATTGCGCATATAACTGGAGGAGGCATTGGTGAAAATGTCAGTAGGTCTATTCCAGATAACGTAAAAATTGAGATTGATAGTAGATCATGGGAGATGCCTAAATTATTTAACTTTATTAAAGATAGAGGCGGCATTTACTTAGAAGAGATGTTTAAAGTATTTAACATGGGAATAGGAATGGTTATTATTGTAGATCCAAGATTTCAAGACATCGCTCTTAGCACCGATAAAGATTCTAAAATTATTGGAAAAATACTCAATAGAAGTAATAATGAAGAAAAAGTTAAAATTATAGGAATTTAAATTGAGGGCCCTAGTAAGTGTATATAATAAGCAAGGTATTGCAGACTTTCTAAAAAAAATTCAACATGAAATTGGCTTAGAAGTAATTGCGACTGATGGAACTTATCTTCATTTAGAGAAAAATGGAGTTAAAGTAATAAATTTATCTTCAATTACTAATTTTCCTGAAATTCTTAATGGAAGAGTAAAATCTTTGCATCCTAGCATTTACGGAGGGATATTATTTAATAGAAAAATCAAAGATCATCAAGATGAAATTAATAATCTGAATATTAAAGAAATTGATGTAGTTATATGTAATTTGTACCCCTTTAAAGAAGTTATTTCTAAAAAAGATTTTATCCATAAAGAGGCTATAGAAAATATTGATATTGGAGGAGTTTCAATGATTAGGGCTGCAGCAAAAAACTATGCCGATGTTTTAGTTATTACTGACCCAAGTGATTATGGCTTAATCATAAATAAAGTTATTGAATCAAGCATATCTGAAAAGGAAAGATCTGAATTTGCAAAAAAAGCTTTTGATTATACTGCAGATTATGATTTCCAAATTGCAAAATATTTTGAACCTGCAGAGAAAAGTAATGTTGAAGCATTATTAAACTACGAACTTCAATTTAAAGAAGATTTAAGGTATGGTGAGAATCCTCATCAAAAAGGGTCAATCTATTCATTTAAAGATAGTAAATTTGGTATAGCGAATTCGAAACAATTAAATGGAAAAGATATGTCATATTCTAACTATCTAGATGCAGATTCAGCCTTTATAACATCAAATAGTTTTGATAAGAATTGTGTTTCTATTATCAAGCATACTAATCCTTGTGGTTTGTCTGTAAATGATAATCAGTTGCAGGCATTTAATAATGCACTAAAAGGTGACCCTGTTTCTTCATTTGGAGGTATCATAGGCTTTAATTCAGAGTTAACTTTAGAGGTTGCAGAATTGATTTGCGAGTCATTCTATGAAGTTGTGGTAGCCCCTAGTTATAATGAGTTAGCTTTAAATAGATTGAAAGAAAAGAAGTCTATTAGAGTTATTCAGGCAGAATATCAATCAGAGCCCAAACCTATAGTTAGATCAATTTCAGGTGGGATTTTAATTCAGAGTAGTAACTTGATTGATAATTTTGAATTTAAGTATGTAACAAAGAAACAGCCATCAAGAACCCAGATCGAAGATATGATTTTTTCATGGAAATTGACATCATTTATTAAATCTAATGCTATTGTTTTAGTAAAAAATAATACACTTATTGGTATGGGGGCTGGACAACCTAACAGATTGATGAGTGTAAAAATTGCAGGGGAAATAGCTGGAGAAGAAAGTAAAGGATCTGTATTAGCATCAGATGCATTCTTTCCATTTCCTGATGCCGTAGAGATGGCAGTTGATTTTGGAGTAAGTTGTATTGTTCAGCCTGGAGGCTCAATAAATGATGAAAGAGTGATTGATGTAGCAAACAATAATAATATTTCTATGGTTTTTACTGAACAGAGGAGATTCCTGCATTAAATTATGAACAGATCTATAGATTTAGTTTTACCAGTTTACAACGAATCAAAATCACTTTTAAGTAGTTTTGAAAAACTTTATAATTTTATGGAACTACATGTTTCTAGAGATTGGATAATTACAATTTCAGAAAATGGATCTTCAGATAATACACTAGATATTGCTAAAACCATACAAAGAAAATATAAAAAATCTAGAGTAATTTCAAATGAAAATCCCGGTAAAGGATTGGCTCTAAAAAATGCATGGCTAACTAGTAGTGCTGAAATATTTGCTTATATGGATCTTGATCTTTCTACTGACATAGAGATAATACCTAAATTCTTGGATGAAATTGATAATGGATGTGATTTTGTAATAGGCTCTAGGCTTATTAAAGGCTCTAAAGTTATAGGTAGAAGTTTAAAGCGAGAAATAATATCTAGAAGTTATAGTAAAATTTTTAGATTTTTTTTATCAGTAAATTTTTATGATGCTCAATGCGGATTTAAATTTGCAAAAAAAGAGGCAGTATTAAAAATTTTAGATAATTGTAAAGATGAAGGCTGGTTTTTTGATACCGAAATACTTTATAAGGCAGAGAAAAATAATTTATCTATACGCGAACTCCCTGTAACATGGGTAGATGATCCTGATTCTAAAGTTAATATAGTTTCTACGATTATTAAAGATTTAATTGGTTTAGCAAGATTAAGATCAGAAAAGAATGGCTGAAAAATTCGACATAATACAGAAGGTACTTCTTGGTGACACCTCAGAGGCAAGCCTTTATAGGACTTCGCAAATTTTAAGAAGCCAAGGTATAAATCCTAAGGTAACTATAGAATTTATTTCTAGGGAAGGTGGTGTGTTTTGCGGCATTGGAGAAGTAACCCAACTACTTTCCAGGAACCTACCTGAAACATTTAGAGATGAAGTTTCTTCACTTAACGACGGAGATATATTTCAAAAAAATGAGGTATTGTTAAGAATAAGTTCTACATATGCAGCTATTTCTCAGTTCATTACAGCTATAAATGGTTTTATATCTGCTTCTTCAGGATGGGCAACTGCATCAAAGGAATGTGTTGATTCATCTGAAGGTATACCCATAGTCAATTTTGGTGCATCGCAGGTTCATCCTAATGCAGTAGGCGCTATGGACTATTCTTCTATTCAGGGGGGCGCAAAAGGTTGCTCTTCTTTAATAGGAGGCACTATAACGGACCTTACTCCAGTAGGCAGTATGGATGAAAGTTTAGTTTTATTATCTGGAGATGTTGTTGAAGCAGCCGATTCACTAGTAACTAATTTAAATCCAGAGTTACCCAAAGTTGTAAGCATAGGCATTATTGGTGATGAAGCAGAGGAAGCTAAGAAAATAGTTGAAAACTTTCCTTCAATAAGAGGGTTAAAAATAGAAACCCCTCAAGAAAGAGGAGGGGCAAATGGATTTATAATAAGAGAAGTTAGAGAAAGGTTGGATCAATTAGGTTTTTCTAATACTCAACTTTCAATATCAGGGGATTTAGACCCTAAATCAATAGCAGTTATAGTTGAGATAGAAAAAGAATGGCAAAGTGAAATTTCTAAAGTAATAAATCCTGATTCTGATGATAACCAAGTATCTTCAAATCTAAATAGAAGGATTGTTCAGGCTATCGGCATAGAAAGGTATATTGCTTGTCACAAACCAATTAATATTTCTCCTCATATAAAAACTATTGATGGCAATCCTGTTGCAAAAAGAGGACAGATTCCTGGATTGACTTCTACTGCAAGACTATCAAAAGTTACCTTTGATTAACTTTTTTATTGTAATTCTTGATCTTGATGCAACTAGTTTAATCGGCCCAGGCAAATCAAGGCTGTAGTTGTTATTTCCGGAATGTGATTTTTTGATTACATAATTTAAATGTTTATTCTCTAAAAAAGTTTCATTAGATAATTTTTCGGAATTAATCTTAAGGATAAGTTTTTTATCAAATTCTGGAAGCTGATTAAATAAGGTTCTTGAGAATGAAATTTCATTTTTCTCATCACTTGGCTCTAATTTTTCAAATTCAGAAATAACCCTTTCTTTTTCACCCTCATTTACTTGATTTATAATTTTTGTAATTCTGTTTATTGAGTCTAAGAAATTTGGATTCATTTTTTCAAATTCAGGAATTATATTATTTCTTACCCTGTTTCTAGAATATTTGTTTGAATTATTAGTGTGATCATAATTTGGATAAACATCATTTCTGTAACAAAATCTAGTTAGTATATTCTTTGGAATCTGAATTAAGGGCCTAAAAATTTTTAATCCATTTAATTCTACAAATTCTTTTATCCCTTCCATCCCTTGTAAGCCTGAACCTCTAGTAATTTTCATTAGAAAAGTTTCCACATGGTCATTAAGGTGATGGGCTGTGAAAACTCCATTTGAATTAGTATTAATTGCTATTTTTAAGAATTCTTCGTATCTAGATTCTCGAAAATAATTTTCAATATTTGTAGATTTTAATTTTTCTTTTGAATAAGATCTTTCAATTGTTGTTAAAGGGATGCTTATCTCATCGCAAAGTTTTTTTATGAATAACTCATCTCTATCTGAGCGTCCTCCCCTTAATTTATGATTTATATGTACTGCTTCTATATCAAGATTAGTTTTTTTTGAAATTGATTTTAATATTAATAGTAATGCAGTTGAATCATAACCTCCTGATGTTGCGACAAGCATCTTCTTATCTAAAACTTTAAAATCATTTAATTTTTGTTCAACAAAATCAACTATATTTGATTTATCTGAGAAATTATCTTGCATTATTATTTAATTATCTGGCCTTTTTCTTACTCTAACTTTAGATATTCTCGAACCTTGTTTTTCAGAAATAGTTATTCTCAAATTATCATAACTGGTTTTGTCACCAATTTCTGGTATTTTTTGATAGTTTTCTATAATAAATCCAGCTATGGTTTCATAGTCCCCTTCAGGTATATTTAAGGATAATTGGTCGTTGGCTTCATCAATAGTCATTGCCCCATCTATTTCGTATGTATCAGCTCCTAATGTTATAAATTTTTCTTTTGGTCTTATTCCCTCTTCCCCGGTTGACCCCACAATTTGTTCTATTAAAGTTGTTAAAGTTATTAATCCAGAAATTCCTCCAAACTCGTCTACAATTAGACTTATTTTATTTCCAGTTTTCCTCATTAATGTAAATAAATTATCAAGTCGCTTAGATTCGGGCACGAATAATGGAGTTCTCATTATTGAATTAACTATATCCTTTTCATTTATTTTTTTTGATGCGAGAGACGTCATTACGTCCTTAGTGGACAATATTCCAACCACATCATCATAATCATCATCGTATATAGGAAATCTTGAGTGAGGATGATCTTTATATTTATTAAGAAAATCTTTTAAGGAAGTCTCATAATGTATCCATTGGATATCATTTCTTGGGGTCATAATTTCTTTTGCTTCTGTTTCCCCAAACCTAAAAACATTTTCTAACATTTCTCCTTGGTCTAGATTTACTGTTCCTTCTTCCTCTCCAACATCAATGAGCATTCTAAGTTCACCTGATGTTACTAATGGGTCTGATTCGTCATCTTTAGATTTAAAAAGTGTATTTAGTGATTTTGGTATTAGAGCAAATATGAATACTACAGGACGAGTAATTTTCATTAAAAAATTAACCATATCAGATGTTACTAGCGCCCATTTTTCTGGCTTAATTGTAGATAAAGCTTTAGGGGTTAATTCTCCTATTACTACTATCACAATAGTTGTGACTATTGACGCAATGACTACAGCAGTAACAGAATTTTCTCCGATTAATTTAATTGTAAGGCTTGTTCCTACAGTTGCTACAGTAATATTTAAAAGGTTCCCAATAAATAGAATTGTTGCAAAAAAATCTTCAAAGTTTTCTTGTATTTTTTGTATTACTTTGGCTCTTCTGCTTCCTTCTTGGGATAAATGCTTTATCCTGATTTTATTTACAGCAATTATGCTAGCCTCAGACGCACTAATTAGTGCGCTTAAAAGCAATAAGATTAAAATTATTATTATCGAATTATACAAATTAATATTTTAGATTAGAGGTGATTGTATGATGAAGATCAATTAAAGTAAATCAGTTTTCTATAAGAGATTTTCTAATTTTATCGTCAATTTCATCGGTTAGAGTTTTTTCCTCTTTTAGGAATTTGCGAGCACTTTCTCTGCCTTGGCCGAGTCTTTCTTCACCGTAAGAAAAAAAAGATCCACTTTTTGTTATAATTTCCTGCTCAACTCCTAAATCAATAATTGAACTTTCTCTGCTTATACCTTCAGAAAATATTATATCTATTTCTGCTTTCCTAAAAGGAGGCGCCATCTTATTTTTTACAATTCTTGCCCTCACTTTGTTTCCAACTATATCAGTGCCATTTTTTATTGGTTCCACTCTTCTAAGATCTATTCTTACTGAACTATAAAATTTTAGGGCTCTTCCGCCTGGAGTTGTTTCTGGATTTCCAAATACTACCCCTACCTTTTCTCTTAATTGATTGATAAAAACTGCTGTACTATTAGTTTTTCTTATGGTTCCTGTAAGTTTTCTTAGTGCCTGTGACATCAATCTTGCTTGTAAGCCTATCTGTAATTCTCCCATTTGACCTTCTATTTCAGCAGTTGGAACTAATGCAGCCACACTATCTACAACAACCAAATCTACATTTCCACTCTTAACGAGATATTCAGTTATTTCTAATGCTTGTTCTGCTGAATCTGGCTGTGATACTAATAATCTGTCTAAATCTATACCTATTTTTTGTGAGTATGATGGATCTAGTGCATGTTCTACGTCTATATATGCTGCTGTTCCACCTAGTTTTTGAGCCTGAGCAACCGCTGATAAAGCTAAAGTTGTTTTCCCTGCAGATTCAGCTCCAAATATTTCAATTATTCTACCTCTAGGCAATCCACCTATACCTAGAGCAAGATCTAAAACTATTGAGCCTGTAGGTATTACGCCTTCATCATAACTAGATCCTGAATCATTCATTAGCATGATTGATCCCTTGCCAAATGTCTTTTCTAGTCCAGCCAGAGTTTCTTCTATAGATGATTTAGAGTTTTTTATTTCTTTTTTTGACATACATGTTTGTTATTTAACTTTAGAATACTATAAATATTAGGATTTTTTTATGCCCTAATGACACTAATTTCGCAAAGGCCTTGAACCTAAAATAATATCTATACTTACGTTTTCATTACCCCTAATCACAGTCAATTTAATTTCTTCTCCAGGATTCGAATTTTCAGTAAGGAAATTTACTAATCCGCTAAAGGTATAAACTTCCTCTGTACTTAATTCATTTGAAATGCTTGTAATAATATCCCCCTCTATTAATCCCGAATTAATTGCGGGTCCATTTTTAACCACATCTGTTATATATATTACCTGTATTTCAAATGGTATATTCAGTCTCTTTTTCAATTCTATAACTAGATCTGTTCCGCTAATTCCTAAATAAGGATGCTCGTAGTAATTTTTAGAAATTAATGAAGGGATTACTTTTTTAGCAGTATTTATTGGTATGGCAAATCCGATCCCTGAACTACTTCCACTTCCACTCACTATTTGCGCATTTACTCCTATAACTTCACCTTTTTGGTTAAATAAAGGCCCACCTGAATTCCCTGGATTAATAGATGCATCATGTTGTATTATTGAACCTATCTGAAAATTAGTTTCTAAGTCAGATCTTGACCTTCCAATCGCACTAATTATTCCTTTAGTAAGTGTAAAATTTTCACCATAAGGATTGCCAATCGCTAGGGCAGTTTGCCCAACCTCAACTAACGCACTATCTCCAATTATTAATGGATTTATATTGTAATTTTTAGGATAATCGACTTCTAAAATAGCCATATCAGAATATATATCATGAGCGATTAATTTTGCTTCCATTTCGGCCCCATTAGAAAAACTAACTATGATATCTCCTAGCATATTTCCAGATTCTCTAACTACATGTGAATTTGTAGCAATCCTTCCTTCCTTATCCCAGACAAATCCTGATCCTGTGCTTGGGCCCATTGGGGTGCTTGCTCTAATTGCCACTACTCCTGAAACTGCATTTTCATAAAAATCAGTTAATAAATAATCACTATATACAGCGTCCTGATTTGCGCTACTATCAGAGATATTAGAGTCATTTGAGCATGACACAATTAAAATAAATACAATTAAATTAATAATTATTTTCTTCATTTTTTATTTTTTTTAAATACTGGAATTGGTTTCATTTTATGTATATTAGGCTTTCTTATTTCATTATATTTTTTTATATTTTTACTTTTTGAATTTCTCATTGCATCTTCAAGTTCTTGATAAGTTAGTCCCTTTAATTGATCATAATCTGTTCTGCCATCTTCCCATAGTCCATCCGTAGGAGGAGCATCAATAATTTCTTGTAATATTCTTAGTTCTTTTCCAATTTCCCATACTTCAGTTTTCATGAGATCCGCTATAGGGGATATATCTACTCCTCCATCACCATATTTTGTAAAAAATCCAACACCAAAATCTTCTACTTTGTTTCCTGTGCCAACTACTAGCCCAGACTTAGATCCAGAAATTTGATGTAATGCCACCATCCTTAGTCTAGATTTAGAATTAGCAAATGAATGCTCAGAATCATATTCTTTAGACATAAGATTATTAAATATTTCATAAACACTACTTAGGTCAATTATTTTATGATTTACATTTGAAAATTTATTAGTTAGCCAATTGCCGTGAGCTAAACTTAAATCATGTTGTGATGAAATTTGATTAATTGGCATTGAAATTGCATAAACTTCCATTCCAGTTTTAGCGCAAAGTGTGCTAACTACTGAACTGTCTATCCCCCCTGATATTCCAACCACAAGAGAGGATCTATTATTATCAATTGCATATTTTTTTATCCAATTTGTAATTTTGTTTATAGTCATTTAATTAACTTGTAGAGTTCTTGAAAAACCTCTCACTCTGGGTAGTTTAGTTGACCCCATTAGCCATTGATCAATATTTCTAGCACATTCTCTTCCGCTAGCAATTGCACTAACAACTAATGATTGTCCGTGATTCATATCACCGCAAGCAAAATATTTACTTTTTGATGTCATCATATTCTGGTCAGTTTTTACATTTCCCAAATTATCAAGTTCCACGTCTAAAGATTGAACAAGACCTTTTTTTTGAGGATGCAAAAATCCCATCGCCAATAATACTAGATCTGCCTTGACTGTAAATTCACTATCTGGAATCTCTTGTATTTCTGTTCTACCTTCCGAGTTTTTTATAAATTCTACTTTTACAGCATGAAGAGTTGTTACTTTTCCATTTTTTCCAGATAATTTTTTTGTTAATACAGAATAATCTCTTTCACCTCCCTCTTCATGCGCTGAAGAAGTCCTCATAATTAAAGGCCATTCAGGCCAAGGATTGTAAATCGATCTTGTCTCAGGTGGGGCACTCATGAGTTCAAGTTGTGTAACTGAACTTGCTCCTTGCCTATGTGAAGTCCCTAAGCAATCTGCTCCTGTATCTCCTCCTCCAAGAATTACAACATGTTTGTTAAGAGCATGTATTTTATCTTCTTCGCTGACCCCTTTGTGATAATTATTTTGTTGAGTTAAATATTCCATAGCAAAATGTATCCCATTTAGATCTCTACCCTCAACTTCTAAATTTCTAGGAATTGTTGATCCACCTGCAAGACAAATTGCATCAAAATTATTATTTAATTCATCTATTGGATAATCTTCTCCTACATTTATATTAGTTTTGAAATCTATCCCCTCCTTCTGCATTAAATCTATTCTTCTTTTTACAACCCATTTTTCTAATTTAAATTCAGGTATTCCTAATGTAAGCAAACCACCAATAACATTATCTCTTTCAAAAACTGTAACTTTGTGGCCAGCCCTATTTAATTGTTGAGCGGCAGCTAATCCTGAAGGCCCAGATCCGATAACAGCAATTTTTTTATTTGTTCTGATATCAGGAGGCATAGGTTTTATCCAGCCTTCTGAAAAGGCTTTTTCGACTATAGTTTTCTCTATGAATTCAATTGCTACAGGTTCTGAGTTTATATTTAGTGTGCAAGAAGCTTCGCAAGGAGCGGGACAAATTCTGCCAGTAAATTCTGGAAAATTATTAGTTGCATGCAGTTGAGATATAGCTTTTTTCCAATCCCCTTTTGAAACTAAATTGTTCCAATCTGGAATTAAATTACCTAAAGGACATCCATTATTACAAAAGGGTACGCCGCAGTCCATGCATCTAGACGCTTGCTGGTTTACTTCTCTCTCAGTCCACGGAAAGTAAATCTCTTTCCAGTCTTTTACCCTTTCTTTAACCCCTCTCCTTTTGAAGTTTTTTCTTTTGAATTCTTTAAATCCTGTAATTTTTGTCATATTAATTTATGTATACTTCGTGTTTTCTATTTAATTTAAGTAGAGCTTTTTCATAGTCTCTTGGGACAACCTTTTTGAATTTTAAAACATAATTTTCCCAATCAGTTAGCATTCTTTTTCCTAAAGAACTATCAGTTTCTTCAATATGTTTATTAACGATTTTAATCAATATTTTATCATCTTCTGATCCTGTAGATATTTGCTTTAAGTCACATAATTCAGAATTAAATTTGCCCTCAAATTTTTTCTCTCCGTCGAATACGTAAGCTATTCCGCCGCTCATTCCCGCTCCAAAATTCCTCCCTGTTTCTCCAAGTATTACTACTGTCCCCCCTGTCATATACTCGCAGCCATGATCACCTATTCCTTCTACCACTGCTAATGCAGAACTATTTCTTACGCAGAATCTTTCTCCTGCTAAACCTGCTATGTATGCTTGACCACCTGTAGCACCATATAAAGCTACATTTCCGATAATAATATTTTTTTCAGCTTCAAAAGTTGATTTTTTATTAGGAAAAATAGTTAACTTGCCGCCTGATAACCCTTTGCCAAAATAGTCATTAGCGTCACCTTCTAATGTAAAATTAAGCCCTTTGCAAGCAAAAGCCCCAAAACTTTGCCCAGCACTACCAGAAAAATTCAAATTAATTGTGCCTTCAGGTAATCCTGATTCTCCATGAATTTTTGTTATTTCTGAACTCAATATTGACCCAACTGTTCTGTTGTAATTATTAATTTTTTCTTTAATAAATATTTTTTTATTCTTACTTATAGAATCTTCTATTTTTCCTAATATTTTGAAATCTAAAGCCTTATCAAGGCCATGATCTTGTTCTTGGGAAGCAAAAGAATTATCGCCATCTAGTACTGATGGTTTTGCCAACAGTACATCTAAATCTAATTTCGCATCTTGCATACTATTTGCCCTTATTGAACTCTTTAGTTTGTCAGTTCTTCCAACCATTTCATCTATTTTTCTGAAACCAAGCATTGCCATATAGTTTCTTAAAGATTCAGCAAGAAACATGAAATAATTTACTACTGCCTCAGGAGTTCCTTGAAATAATTTCGTTAATTCTGGATCTTGAGTTGCAACGCCTACTGAACATGTATTTAAGTGGCACTTTCTAAGCATAATACAGCCCATAACAATCAATCCAGCAGTTGCTATTCCCCATTCTTCAGCACCCAATAATGTAGCTATGGCAACATCTCTTCCAGTTTTCATTTGTCCGTCAGTCTGAACAACTATTCTTCCTCTCAATCCATTTGATACAAGTACCTGATTTGTTTCAGCTAATCCCAACTCCCAAGGAAGACCAGCATGCCTTATAGATCCAAGAGGGGCTGCACCAGTGCCACCACTCATTCCAGAAATTAGAACAACATCTCCTTTAGCTTTTGCTACACCAGCAGCTATAATTCCTACCCCAGCTTCAGAGACTAATTTCACATGTATTCTTGCATGCCTATTTATATTTTTTAGGTCGTGAATAAGCTGCGCTAGATCCTCAATTGAATAAATGTCATGATGGGGAGGTGGTGATATCAATTCAACACCGGGAGTAGTTTTTCTTATGGATCCAATATATTCAGAAATTTTACTCCCTGGAATTTGCCCACCTTCTCCAGGCTTGGCACCCTGAGCCATTTTTATTTGTAAGTCTGTGGAATTCACAAGATAATTAGCAGTAACCCCAAATCTTCCAGAAGCTACTTGTTTTGTCCTGCTGTTCTTTTCTGAGTTAAATCTTTTTGAATCCTCACCACCTTCTCCAGTGTTACTTCTCGCCCCAATTCTATTCATAGCAACCGCAAGGGTTTCATGAGCTTCCTTGCTTATTGAACCTAAGGATATAGCTCCTGTAGCAAACCTTTTGACAATATTTAAAGCCGATTCTACCTCTTCAATAGGAATAGAATCTTTTTCTGAATAATTAAAGTCTAGCAATCCTCTTAGGGTGTACGCCTCCTCTGTTTCATTATCGGCAATTTTTTCGAATTCATTGAATTTTTCTTGATCATTTGTTGCAGTAGAATGTTGCAGTAGAGAAATAGTAGTTGGGTTCCACATGTGAGATTCCCCTGTACCTCTCCACAAATATAGACCGCCAAGATCAAGTTCTAACTCTTCAGGAATTTTTGATTCTTTGAAGGCACCTATGTAATTTTGAATCATATCCTTTTTTATTCTCTCTTCATCTATTCCGCCAAGTTTATTAGGTGTCCATGTAAAATAGTTTTCAACAAATTCTTTAGACAGCCCGAGAGATTCAAAAATTTGAGCTCCTTGATATCCTTGTAGAGTAGAAATACCCATTTTGGACATAACTTTCAGTAGGCCATATTCAGAAGATTTTAGATATTTATTTACAGCTTCTAAATTATTTTCAGAGTTATTTAATACTGTTTCAATTGCAAGATATGGATTTATGGCTGATGCCCCATACCCAAATAATGTAGAAAAATGGTGAACTTCGCGTGGCTCACCAGATTCTACAATTAAATCAACCGAAGATCTTAATCCATCTCTTATTAAATAATGATGAACCGCCGATAATGCTAGTAGGCTTGGAATTGGAATGTATCCTTGCTTAAGCCCTCTATCAGATAGTATTAAAATATTAAACCCATCATCTATTGCTTTCTTGCATTCAATTCTTAGTTTTTCAATTGATTCTATTAAGTCAAAGTTATTTTTATTATCTAACTTTATTAATGTTGATATTGTTTTTACGCTAATATCGTTGTGTTTTATTTTTTTTATAGCTGCAATTTTCTCATTGCTTAGAAGAGGATTATCAATAAATAAGATTGAACTTTGTTTTTCAGATTCTTCTAAGATATTGAATCTTTTTCCTGCAGGTACTGAGATTTGAGTTACGAGTTTTTCTCTAATAGCATCCAAGGGCGGATTAGAAACTTGAGCAAACATTTGCTTAAAATATGTAAATACATTTTGAGGTCTTTTTGAAAGAATTGGTATTGGGGTATCGCTTCCCATTGAGCCTACAGGATCCTTAGAAGATTTTGACATTGGGTCAATTAATATTTCTAAATCTTCTTGAGAATAACCAAAAACTTGTTGATATTTAATTATTGGCATATCAAGTTTTTCAGATTTTTGGTCTAATAAATTTTTAGTATCAAGGCTGTTATTGTCTAACCATTTTGTGTAGGGGTTTAAACCCGCTAAGGATTTTTTTATTTCTTCGTCTTCAATTATCTTCCCTTGCTCAAAATCAATTAAAAACATTCTTCCAGGTCTCAATCTTTCTCTGTATTCAATTTCACTTTCGTTAATATCAATAAGTCCAGTCTCAGACCCCATTATTAACGTTCCATCTTTAGTAACTGTATATCTAAATGGCCTTAATCCATTTCTATCAAGTACGGCACCTACTTTTTTACCATCAGTGCAAACTATTAAAGCAGGGCCATCCCAAGGCTCCATTAGAATACTATGAAATTTATAGAAATCTTTTAGATCTTTGTTCATTGATTCGTGACCATCCCAAGATTCAGGGATCATCATCGCCATTGCATGTTCCAGATCTCTTCCCCCAAGAGTTAACAGTTCCAGGACATTATCAAATGATGCAGTGTCACTATCGTTTGGTTTGCAAATAGGGAATAGATCATCCATATCATCACCGAATAATTTACTTGAAATTAGAGGCTCCCTGGCTATCATCCAATTTCTGTTCCCTTTTAAAGTGTTAATTTCACCATTATGAGCTACAAATCTATATGGGTGAGCTAATTTCCAGTCTCCTAATGTATTAGTGCTAAATCTTGAGTGAACTAATCCAAAACTACTCTCCATTTTCTTGTTTTTAAGGTCCAAATAAAATTCTGGCACTTGTTCAGATGTTAATAAACCTTTGTAGATAATTTTGTGAGCTGAAAGGCTACATGCATAGATTTTTTCAATTTCATCATTGTCAAATTCTTCATTAACTATATATTCAAATTTTTTTCTGATAATAAATAGTTTTTGTTCAAAATTATCTATGTCTTTATTATTATTTTTACCTATAAAAACTTGAATAATATTCGGCATCACTTCTTTTGAAAGTTTTCCAATTTTTTTTGAATTTACTGGAACGTCTCTCCAGCCAATAACTTGCAATCCTTGATCTTCTGAACATTTCTCAATAATTTTTTTGACATTTTCTGTTGATTTTTTACTACTACCAGCAAAAATAATTCCAGTCCCATATTTATCCTTTTCAATATTAAATCCAAGATTAGAAGTTTCTTCAGAAAAGAAATCGTGAGGAATTTGTATTAATATTCCTGCTCCATCTCCAGTGTCAGGGTCGGCTCCAGATGCTCCCCTATGCTCAAGATTACTCAATGCCGTCAAGCTTTTCTTGATTATTTCATGACTTTTTATACCTTTTATATTGGCCACTAGCCCTACCCCACATGCATCACGCTCAAAAGTAGGGTCATAAGAACCCTTATCTTTAAGCATTTTAAAATTTTCTTTTATTTTTTTACTGTTAATATTTTTCATAATTAATAATCATAAAAATTAATGGAAAGACAAATTATACTACGAATATCTGTATAAACCTATAAATTTAAGAAGTTTTTTAATTCAAAATTTGATACTGTTTTTAGATATTCTGCCCACTCTCTTTTCTTCCCTTTCAGGAAAACGGAATAAGCTTCTTCACCTAAGGCATTTTTTAGGATTGAGCCTTTTTCAGCATTTTTAATAGAAGTGCCTAAGTCTTGGGCTAACTTTTTTGTATCTTCAAACTCATTTAAGTCTTCTGGTGATAAAGTTGAAAAAGATTCTTCCATTGCAGGTTCAAGTTTATAATTATTTTGCATCCCCTCGAGCCCAGCAGTAATTATTGCAGCAAAACTTAAGTATGGATTGCATGCGGGGTCAGGTAATCTGAACTCAATTCTTGAGGAAATATCACCTATTTTTCTTATTTCAGGAATTGTAATTAGATTGCCATAATCAGTATTTTTTGACCAACAGCGATATGAAGGAGCTTCGTTCATAGATGCTATTCTTTTGTAAGAATTTACCCATTGGTTTGTTGCTAACATAAATTCATTAACATGTTTTAATAATCCAGCAGTAAAGTTTTCGCCTTGTTTTGACACGCCAGACTTTGATTTTTTTTCATGAGCAAATAAGTTCTTTTCACCTTCAAATAATGATATATGCAGATGCATTCCATTTCCTTCATACTCCTCAAAAGGCTTAGGCATGAATGTGGCGAAAACATTTTCACTATTCGCGACTTCTTTGACTAGCAATTTAAAAGTTTGTATGTTGTCAGCTATAGTTAACGAATCGTTGTATCTTAAACTAATTTCTTGTTGGCCAGGTGATACTTCGTGATGAAATTTTTGAATTGGAATACCTATTTTTTCGAGGCCAATTACTGTCTTTCTTCTTAAGTCGGATCCTAAATCGCTGTGAATACCAACTTGGTCAAAATATGTTTTTTCATCTATTGGCTTCATATTTTCTGAATCCTCAAGATAAAAATATTCTATCTCAGGAGCTACATAGAAATTTAAACCTTTTTCCTTGAGTTCATTTAACTTTTTTTTCAATATAAATCTGCTATCTAAAGCGGAGGGAGTGCCATCTTTGTTGATAATTTCACATGTAATCTTTGCTACGGAATTTTCTTCTGGTCTCCATGGTAGTATTTCAAAAGTTGTAGGGTCTGGCATTGCTATCATTTCACTCTCTTGAAATCTTTCTGAGCCAAATATTGATGCTCCGTCGAAACTAGCCCCTTCATTAAGAACTTTTTCTAGTTCATCAATTGTAATGCCAAATCCTTTTACGCTCCCAAAAATGTCAGTGAACCAAAGCCTAATGAATTTAACATTATTGTCAGTAGCCTTGGTTAGTACGTAACTTATTTGGTTTTCTTTATTTTCTTTAGTAGTCATATCACATTCATAATTTATATATTTTTTGCTTTAACAGATTTGAACCGATATCCCACATTCCAAACTGTTTCAATGAAATTATACCTAATATCATTTATTTTGCTTCTTAATCTTCTTACATGTACGTCGACTGTTCGAGTTCCTCCATAATAGTCGTATTCCCAAACACTATGAAGAAGTGATTCTCTTGAAAATACTCGCCCTGGTTTTGCGGCTAAATATCTTAGCAGTTCATATTCTTTAAAAGTTAAATCAATCTTTTCGCCTTCTAAGGTTACTTCGTAACTTTCTTGATCTATTGTTAGTGGACCTATAATTATTAATTGTCTGTTTTCATGACCTGATTTACCAGTAATATTAATCAATCTAAGAAATATCTCATTAACATCATGAGGAGGTAAACAAAAATCAAAAAAAGGCCTTGAGAAATTAGTTATTAGAAGATCCATATCTTTTAATGGCATTAATGCAATAACTCTTCTTTCTAATTTTTCAGCTTTTTTTAGATTTTCTTTGAAAAGATCTAGGTTCAAGTCTTCGCCAGATATAATATAAGATTCATCATTTTTGCCTTCTTCAGAATCTAATTCACCTATATTATTTTTGGAAACTATAGTGAAATCAGAATTTTTGAGTTTTAAGTATAATTCCTCCTCTTTAACCTTACTTAAACCAACAATATTTACTGTTCTTTTTTCTGTCGTCATTTTTGTTATTTATACTCTTAATTTTCAACAATAGGGATATTATAGTATGCCAAGATGAATGTTTTTACTATAGTGATGTAATTTCTAAATCCTTATTTTCTTATCAATAAAATCAAAAAAAAACATAAAAAAGTCGTTGACGATAACTTCATTCAAATATATACTCGCTCATTGCGGTTGAATTTTAGTTTGAAATTCTTATGGATTTTTAACTTGACGCTCAGTATAAAGAGAAAAATATAAAATGCCTACTATAAACCAGTTAGTTAGAAAGCCTAGAAGGACTCCTTCAAAGAAGTCCAATACACCTGCGTTAGGATTTAACTATAATTCTTTAGAAAATAGGCTCAATACTAAGACTAATAGCCCTCAGAAAAGAGGGGTGTGTCTTCAAGTAAGAACAGTTACTCCAAAAAAACCTAATTCAGCATTAAGAAAAGTTGCAAGGGTTAGATTAACTAATGGAATGGAAGTTACTGCTTATATACCTGGAGAAGGTCATAATCTCCAAGAGCACTCAGTCGTACTTTTAAGAGGAGGCAGAGTCCCAGATCTTCCCGGAGTTAGATATCATATTGTCAGAGGATCTTTAGATACTGAAGGAGTCCAAAATAGGTCACAAGGTCGAAGTAAGTATGGAACCGCCAAACCTTCTGGTAAATAAATAAATGAAAGGTGCGCTAAAATAAAATGTCCAGAAGAAGAAGAGCAGAGAAAAGAATAGTCGCACCTGATCCTAAATTTAACAGCACTGATTTAGTAAGATTTACTAATAAACTTATGGAAGGTGGCAATAAGTCTGTCGTCCAGAAGATTGTTTATCAAGTCCTCGAAGACTTAGAGCAAAAAACTAATAAGCCTGGTAAGGAAGTATTTGATCAGGCTATTAAGAACGCAATGCCAACTGTTGAAGTTAAGGCAAGACGGGTTGGGGGAGCAACTTATCAAGTTCCTGTTGAAGTTAAGCCTGCAAGAAGATTATCTTTGGCTATCAGATGGCTAGTTGATGCTGCAAGATCTAGATCTGGAATGCCTCTTTCAAGGAAATTATTTCAGGAGTTGCTTGATGCTTCAAATGGNGAAGGTATAGCGGTAAAAAAGAAAGAAGATACTCATAGAATGGCAGAAGCAAATAGAGCTTTTGCCCATTACAGGTGGTAGGCGCATGTCAGATCAACAAAAACTAAGAAATATTGGATTTATCGCTCACATTGATGCTGGTAAAACTACCGTTACTGAGAGAGTACTTTTTTTCACCGGAGCCACTTATAAAATTGGTTCAATAGATGATGGAACTGCAGTTATGGATTTTATGGAATTAGAGAAGGAAAGAGGGATAACTATTGGTTCAGCCGCTACAAATGCATCTTGGAAAGATTATGATGTCAATATCATTGATACTCCCGGACACGTTGACTTTACTGCAGAGGTTGAAAGAAGTTTAAGAGTTTTAGATGGTGCTGTTGTAGTTTTTGAGTCTGTATCAGGTGTTCAGCCTCAGTCTGAAACTGTTTGGAGACAAGCAGATAAACATAAAGTTCCTAGAATGTGTTTTATCAACAAGATGGACAGACTTGGAGCTGATTTTGATTTTGCAGTAGGAACTATTGAAGATAAATTAAATGCAAATCCTGTGCCTATGCAGATTCCAATAGGTGCAGAAGCTGAATATAAAGGCTTGATTGATCTCGTAGAGATGAAGGCATACATATATGACGAGGGAAATAATCCCACAGAACCAAAAGAGATAGAAATTCCTGAAGATATGATTTCTAAGGCAAATGATGCTAGGGCTAATATGATTGAAAAGATATCAGAAACAGATGATGGNCTTATGGAAAAATTCCTAGAAGACCAAGAAATAAATATCGATGAATTAAAAGTGGCTACAAGAAAAGCTACTTTAGATCTAAAGATTTTTCCAGTTTTTTGTGGGTCAGCCTTAAAACATAAAGGAGTACATCATTTACTTGACGCAATATGTGATTATTTACCTTCGCCAGCCGATCTACCACCTGTGGAGGGTACTGATATATCCGGCGAAGAAACTTTGCAAAGAAAATTAGATGATTCAGAGCCCTTTAGTGGCTTGGTATTTAAGGTAGTTTCAGACGAGCACGTTGGAAGGCTATGTTATATGAGAATTTATTCTGGAAAAGTTTCTGCAGGAGATAAGGTTTTCAATACTACAATTAATAAGCAACAGAGAATTGGAAGATTACTTAAAATGCATGCAGAGGAAAGAGAAGAAATTCAAGTGGCTAAGGCTGGAGATATTGTAGCAGTAGTGGGGCTAAAAGAAATTTCAACTGCTCATACTTTAAGTGATTTAAATGACAGGATTCTCCTTGAAAGCATGACATTTCCTGATCCAGTTTTGTCCGTTGCAATTGAAGCAAAGAGTAAAGCAGANCAAGATAAAATGGATATCGCTGTTACTAAGTTAGTTGACGAAGATCCGACATTGAAATTTAATACTGATCAAGAGAGTGGGCAAATGGTTTTAGCAGGAATGGGAGAACTTCATCTAGATGTAATCATTGAAAGAATTAAAAGAGAATTCAAGGTTGAGGCAAATGTTGGTGCACCAAAAGTTGCTTATAGAGAAACTATAAAAAAGACTGCCGCTGCTCAAGGTAAATTTATAAGGCAATCTGGTGGTAGAGGTCAATTTGGCGATGTGACTTTAAGAATTGAACCTTTGGAAGCCGGATCTGGATTATTATTTGAATCTGAAATTACTGGAGCAACACTCCCTACAGAATATTTCAAGCCGGTAGAGCAGGGTTTTATGGAAGCTGCTCAGTCTGGAGTTGTAGCAGGTCATCCAGTTGTAGACATAAAAGCTATTTTGATTGACGGATCTCATCATGAGGTTGACTCTTCTGAAGTGGCATTTAAAATAGCGGCTTCTATGGCATTTAAAGATGCCTGCCAAAAAGCAAATCCATTTATATTAGAGCCAGTGATGTCCATGGAAGTTGTAACTCCTGAGGAATTTCTCGGTGATGTCCTAGGGGACTTGCAAAGTAGAAGAGCGCAAGTTCAGTCAATGGATGCACAGTCAGGCTTGCAGATAATTAAAGCATTTGTTCCATTAGCTGAGACTTTTCAATATGCTACCATTTTACGTTCGAATACAACTGGTCGAGCAAGTTTTTCCCAAGAGTTAGATCATTATGCTCCTGCACCGATGATAAAGAAGGAAGTATAATGCCAAACCAAGCTATTAGAATTACCTTAAAAGCATATGATCATAGAGTTTTGGATCTTTCGGCTCAGCAAATACTTGAAGCAGCTGAAAGAACTGGAGCGGCTGTTGCAGGTCCTATACCTATGCCAACAAGCATAAGAAGGTTTTGTGTGCTTAGGTCACCCCATGTGAATAAAAAGTCTAGAGAGCACTTTGAATTACGGATTCACAAGAGAATTATAGATATTCTTGACCCTGGAGCAAAAACTATTGATTCATTAACAACACTAAATGTTCCTGCAGGGGTAGATATTAGGATGGTATTGGACTAGAAATGATAAACGGATTAATTGGTAGAAAATTAAAAATGATGACATCTTTTGATTCTGAGAAAGGTACTGCAATACCTGTAACTGTCATTAGAGTGGGCCCTTGCAAAGTAACTCAAGTGAAAACTACAGGAAAAGATGGTTATGATTCTGCTCAAGTTGGGTTTGAGGAAACAAAAAGATTAAATAAACCTTTGGTTGGTCATCAAAAAAGGAGTGAATCTAATTTTAAATATCTGAAAGAATTTTCTGTAGATGATATTGATTCTATAGAGGTAGGCCAATCTTTAGATTGCGGGATATTTGAAGTTGGTGATCATGTGTCTGTAACTGGTATCTCTAAGGGTAAAGGATTTGCCGGGACTGTAAAAAGGCATAATTTTAGTGGAGGCCCTAAAACTCATGGTCAGTCTGATCGTCACCGTGCGCCTGGTTCTATAGGTGCAGGAAGTTCTCCAGGAAGAGTATGGAAGGGAACAAAGATGTCTGGCCATATGGGATCAAAAAGGATAACTCAAAAAGGATTGCGAGTAATAAAAGTTGATGTTAAAGAAAATATTTTGGAAATTAAAGGATCCATCCCAGGGTCTGTTTCTACCACTTTAATGATTGAGAAAGAATAAAGCACAGATGAAAGTAGATGTAAAAAATATAAAAGGTGAAGTTATTGACAACCTTTCAGCATCTGATTTTGTATGGAATCAGTCAATGAATGAGATAATGGTTCACCAAGTGGTGGTTGCACAATTAAACAACAAAAGACAAGGCACTAGTAATACTTTAAGAAGAAGAGATGTAAATTATTCTACAGCCAAGTTAAGAGGCCAAAAAGGGGCAGGCAGAGCTAGGGTTGGAAGCAGGTCATCTCATGTATTAGGTAATAGCGTTGCTCATGGCCCACACCCTAGAAGTTATAACCAAAAAATACAGAAAAAGGTTAGGAAAGCTTCTTTAAGGATGGTTCTGTCAGAGAAACTTAAAGGGGGAGAGGTTATGGTAATTGATAAATTCGAATTGAAGGAATTTAGTGCTAAGAAAGCCTCTTCAATTATCAAGTCATTAGGCCTACCTCAAAAAACATTAATAGTTATGCAAAATTCTGAAATCAATGAAGAGTTGTTAGGTTCTTTAAAAAATATTACTAATATTAAAACTATCGCGTCGAATTTAATTAATACTTACGACATTATGAATTCAAATCAATTAGTTATTACTCGAGAAGCCTTTAAGTCTATTGAGGAAATATGGGATTCTAACCCTAAGAAGCGAGGCATAAAAGATGAAGACTAATACTAACAGCGATTTATTGATATCTCCTGTAATTACTGAAAAAACTACTCTTCTTCAGGANAGAGGAAAATATACATTTAAAGTTGCAAAAGAAGCAACTAAAGATCAAGTCAAAAAAGCGGTTAGTGAAATATTTAATGTAAAGGTATCCTCTGTCAATATAATAAATAGGAAAGGCAAACCAAAAACTTTTGGAAGAAATAGGATAATGACACCCGACTCTAAAAGGGCCATTGTTACTTTAGCTTCTGGCGAAACAATTAATATTACTGAAGGAACTTAAATTAGATAATTATGAAAACTTACAAACCTACATCTGAAGGACAAAGATCTAGAATTTCATCTGAATTTGATGAGATAACTACNTCTAANCCAGAAAAATCTNTNTTAGCTCCTCTTACAGANAAAGGNGGNAGNAATAATACTGGAAGAATTACANTAAGGCANAGNGGNGGAGGNCATAANAAGAGGTANAGANTAGTTGACTTTAANAGNTCTGTTCAGAATGTTGAAGCNAAGGTAGTTTCAATAGAATATGATCCAAATAGAAGTGCCAGNATTGCTCTTGTTAANTCTGAAGATGGAAGAAAATTTTATATGATTGCNCCTGATGGNATTAAGGTAGGAGAGAAAGTAAGNAGNGGAGAGGAAGTCGATGTNAAAATTGGCAACTCAATGCCNTTAAAATCNATACCTGTTGGNTNTNTNGTTCATAATGTTGAAACAACACCNGGNAGAGGNGCTTCTATTGCTAGAAGTGCAGGAACAGTTGTTCAGGTTATGGCGCATGAATTTGGNTATACNTTAATTAGAATGCCTTCAGGNGANGTAAGAAAAGTCTTAGAAAACTGTATAGCTACAATTGGNCAAGTNGGCAANCTTGATCANAAGAATCAAAAACTTGGTAAAGCNGGAAGAAGTNTNCATAGAGGNAGNAGGCCGACNGTNAGAGGTTTNGTAATGAATCCTAATGANCANCCTCATGGTGGTGGNGAAGGTAANACTGGNGTAGGNTTGAANCACCCTAAGACTCCNTGGGGNAAGCCNGCACTNGGNAAAAGNACAAGNAAATCAAAATCAAGTGATAAATTAATATTNAGAAGAAGGTATGAGAGGTAAATAAGCATGTCTAGATCAACTAAAAAAGGACCATTTGTAGANGANAAGTTAATGAAAAAAATNTCAAAAGCNAANTCTCANGGTGTNAGTAATACNGTAATTAANACNTGGTCTAGNTCNTCTACNATNGTTGAAGAAATGTTNAATTTGACCATTGGTGTTCANAATGGNAGNCAACATATACCTATTTTTATAACNGAAAATATGATNGGGCATAAGTTNGGTGAATTTTCACCTACTAGAATTTTTAAAGGNCATTCNTCTAAATCTGATAAGTTAGGNTAATNATGACAGTTAAAGCAAAAACTAAAAATATAGGNATTTCGGCAAAAAAAATAAGACCTTTAGTNAATTTGTTGAGAGGNAAAAANGCAGTTGATGCANTGANNATATTATCNTTTATGCCTTCNAATNCNTCNGAAGTTTTATTAGAACTNATTAAGTCTGCNATTGCCAATGCTGAGAGTATGCANTANGGAACTAAAGANGAATTNGTAATTTCTACGATTTACGCAGANAAGTCTACATCTATGANNAGGTGGAGAGCTAGNGCNAGAGGNAGNGCAGGAACATTTGATAGNCCTCAATCNCATATATTTGTNGAGTTAACTGATANNACAATTCAGGAGGAAANCTAGATGGGNCANAAAACACATCCTATTGGNTTTAGATTAGGCACAACTAGAGATTGGTCNTCGCATTGGTTNGGAGCAANNCCTAAAGATTATAANGCTCAGGTNATGGANGATCATAATATTCGTGAATATATTGAAAAAGAATTAGGNAGTTCTGCNGGAATTTCANTGATAGAGATACAGNGAAANGCTGAAGATTTNTCAATAAATATTCATACNTCAAGNCCAGGNATAGTAATTGGTAGAGGNGGNTCNAATGTAGANAAATTAAGAGANTCAATNGAAAAAATAACTTNTAAAAAAGCAAANGTATCAATTACTGAAATAAGNCAGCCAGANNTGAATGCGAGATTAGTGGCACAGAATATAGCAGANCAAATTGAGAGAAGAGTNGCNATTAAAAGGGCGATGAGGCANGTAGGAAATAGATGTATTCAAAATGGAGCGCANGGTATAAAGATTTTAATTTCTGGAAGACTTGGTGGNGCNGATATCGCTAGATCTGACAAGATGATAGAAGGAAGAGTGCCNCTGCATACANTAAGAGCNAAAATTGATTATGCAATAGCNGAAGCCANAACAACNTACGGAATAATTGGNGTTAAAGTTTGGATTTATAATGGAGANGTTGGNGCNATAGANAAAGGATTGTCAGATAGAGCNATACAAAGAGTNGAAGAAAGNCTATCTCAGACTAAAGAAATNTTAGAAATTGACCAATCTGAANCAAAGGNTGATAAGGANGNAAANTCNAGNAAATCTGAANCTCCTATTAGAGANATAATNTTGNAGTCAGAGGAAAAGNCANCNNCTAAAAAGNCAGCCCCTAAAAAGGCAGCCCCTAAAAAGGCAGCCCCTAAAAAGGCAGCC
>PBLC01000010.1 GCA_002721675.1 Chloroflexota bacterium
ACACCGATCACAATCCCTGATCCATTGCCAACGGCTACACCGATCACAATCCCTGATCCATTGCCAACGGCTACACCGATCACAATGATAGAACTTGAACAAGATTTACGGAATTTGTTAAAAGAGCCATATGCTACCCCTGAAGCAAATTTGGCGAGCATTAATAAATTATATGAAGAGTATAAAAAGTCTGTAGTTTTAATTGAACAAGGAAGTTCTTCAGGAACAGGTTGGGCTATTTCTGAAAATTATATTGTAACTAACGAACATGTTATTACAGGTGCTAATTCTGTAGAAATATTTATACCTTCTGGAGATGGCAAAATAGTTAAAAAAATCGGATTTGTAAAATCATGGAATGAAGATTCAGATCTTGCACTTATTAAGTCAGATAATCATGGGGCTGTGCCTTTGAAAACAACAGAACTAACTTCTGGAGATGCTGGAATATCTGTAATTCAGATAGGATATTCAACTGGTGTTATTAATTATCCAGCCGTTAGACAAGGTATTGTAGTTTCAGTATTCAATCAGATGGGTGCCTCAGGTCAATATGGCTCAGCTCAAAAATATCAAATTTTAAATGATAAAAATTATTCTAGCGATCTTTTTCCTGTAGTAGTAGTAGATACTGGTGCTGACCCAGGTGATAGCGGTGGACCAATAATCGATTATGAAGGAAACGTTGTAGGCGTAATTTACGCACAAGTTCAGTCAGTTGGAGGGAAAAGGGTTATAGGCCAACAACTAGCAGTTGGGATGAAAGAAGTTAATTCTTATTGGGAATCTTGTAAAGGTGATGGAGGGGCTTGCAATTAGTCTCTTTTTACTAAATATCGTATAAAATGAACTTATGAATAATAAAAATACAGAGGAAAATCATCTCACAAAATCTTTCGGAGAATTTGGTGGAAGTTTTGTGCCTGAGACTCTTATTCCTGCTTTAGATGAGTTAGAGAAATCTTTCTCTAAATCTATTGTTGATGAAGAATTTAATACTGAGTTAAAACTATTGCAATCAAACTATGTTGGAAGGCCAACGCCTTTATATTTTGCAGAAAATTTAACTAATCTTTTTGGAGGAGCAAAAATTTATTTAAAAAGAGAAGATTTGGCTCATACTGGTGCACATAAAATTAATAATGCTCTTGGTCAGGGCTTAATAGCAAAGAGACTCGGTAAAAAAAGGATCATAGCAGAAACAGGCGCGGGTCAACATGGAGTTGCTACTGCTACTGCTTGTGCATTATTAGATTTAGATTGCGTTATATATATGGGTGAGGAAGATATAAAAAGACAAGCACCTAACGTTTATAGAATTGAACTTCTTGGTGCTGAGGTTGTTCCAGTTACATCTGGGAGTAAGACTTTAAAAGATGCTGTGAATGAGGCTATTAGAGACTGGGTCGCTAATGTAGAAAACACTTTATATATTATTGGCAGTGCAGTTGGCCCCCATCCATATCCATCAATAGTAAAGTATTTTCAAAAAATTATCGGCGATGAGACAAGATCTCAGATGGTTAGCCAGTTCGGCGGGCTTCCAGATTATGTGATAGCTTGTGTTGGAGGGGGTAGCAATGCCATAGGAATATTCTCTTCTTTTATTAAAGACGATTCTGTAAGACTTATTGGTGTTGAGGCTGCAGGCAATGGAATTAATTCTGGTAAGCATGCGGCAACAATGTCTAAAGGTTCTCCAGGTGTTTTACATGGCTCCTATTCTTATTTGTTGCAAGATGAAAAAGGGCAGGTTAACGAGGCTCATTCTATTTCTGCAGGACTAGATTATCCAGGCGTTGGCCCTGAGCATAGTTACCTCAAGGATATTGGCAGGGCGAAATATTTTTCTGCAACAGACAAAGAGGCATTAGAAGGGTTTAATTTGCTTAGTGTTACAGAAGGTATAATTCCTGCGCTTGAGCCAGCTCATGCTATTGGGTTTTTAGAAAAATTTATTAAAAAGACTACAAAAAGCGACAAGTTAGTTTTACTGGTTAGTGGAAGGGGCGATAAGGATTTGGACACAGTAATGAATGCTAGAAGTTAACCATTTCTTATTAAATCATGATCAATTATATTTTTCATAGAGCGAAAAGTCAGTGGAAAATTTTATCATTACTCTGGCTTTCATTTTTAATAGCAAATACATTCATAATTTCAGGCCCCACCTATCTAAGTTGGGTAAAAGGAATGATTTATAAAGATGCTTTAAGCCAAGTCCCAGCCACTACAAAAAATATAAGCATTACTACAGGAAATCAACCATTAATTAAAGATTCTTTTGATGAAAATGACTCTATTATTGCCAGTCTTGCAGATTCGGATTTAAGTGATCTTTTTATTGAACAAAATTCAGTTCTTAAGTCTACAGAATATTATTGGGGTAAATTTGAGCCCGACAAAAGCAGAACGGCATCACTTCTGACCTTTGTAACATTAAGTAATAATGAAAAATTTATAAATTTAGCAGAAAGCACTTCTGTAATTGGTGACAAGAAATATATAAGTGTTTTGGCCCCCCAACAAAGACTCGATGATCTGGGCTTAAAAGTTGGAGACATATTAAAGGCTGACTCAATAAAAGGTGCTGGAGGAAACCTCGATGGTGGGCTCAAAGAAACCAAAGAAAATATAAATAATTTTATTACACAAATTGAGTCCTTAGGCGGATCAATTGAAGATATATTTAAAGGATTATCATCAGAAACACTTGGCGATTTAGATATTATTGCAAGAGAAGCCTTTATTGAAAGAATAGAAAATTTTAAAGAAGGATTGTCTACATTTGGGGTTAATAATGCAGAAGAGTTAACTCAGTTTCTTAGTGATGATTCTAATAGCATTTCAACTTCAGATTTAGAGTTAAGAATTTCAGGATATTTTAATGAAATTACTGAAAATGAACTGTTTGGGTATTATGAGGAGTTATTTTTACCTCCCTCTACATGTATGACATGTCAACTACCGCTCGTTCTTGTTATGGATCAGGAGGATTATTTTAATTTTCTTCAACCTTTAACAAAAGGTTTGCCGGTTAGGGCCTGGTGGTATCTTGATATAGCGCATGAAAATCTGACTAAAAATATAGATAATAATTATTTACAAAACATACAAAATTTTGAAAACAATATGTTAATTTCATTTCCTCAGGCAACAGTATTAACACAATTAGATAGAGTTACTGAGAAAACAAATGATGAGATGAATTTTGTTAGAGCCCCAGTACTAATGATTTTTTCGTTACTTGTAATTTTTAGTTCAACTTTGTTGGCAATGTTTTCTTTTCTAATAAATCAAGAGCGCAAAGAAGAGATTAATTATTTATTCTTAAGAGGTATTTCAAAATTTGGGGTTATAAAATACTTTCTTTATGAATGGATAATTTTTGGAATGCCAATAATGATTTTAGCTCCTATATTAAGTAATGTTATTTTAAATTTTGTTATTTCTTCATACCTGAATCAAGATCCTATAGGAACCAATTGGTCATCTGTTATTAAATTCGAATCATTAGTGATTTCAGTTATTTTTCTCTTAATTGCCTGTTTATTTAGTTTTATTATTTATTTGGCTTTCAATAATCAAATTATTAATGCAAAAAAATTATTTGTATTAGGTACGTCTGTTAAAAATAATGTTTTTACTAAATACTTTCTAGATATATTTATAGCATTAGGAGCAATATTAATTTTCTTTGAACTACGCATGAGAGTTTTAAGTTCTGTTGCTGAAAATTTAATTTTAAATCAATATACTTTCTTTTTAATGTCTCTAGTTTTAATGATTTTTTTAACCATGGCACTTATAAGACTCCTTCCAATATTATTAAAAATCTTATCAATAGTTGGCACTGTCACTTATACTCCGCTTTATTTGAGTTCAAAAAAATTATCTAAAAACTCTAGTTGGTACTTATGGCTTTTTCTCATAGTTACTTTAGGCGTTACTTCTTTCATTGTTATATCTAGCATTCAAAGTTCATTAGAAAAAAGTAAACGAGATAAATCCTCTTTTAATACAATTAGTGATTTCAGGATTTCTGAAAGTAGCCCTTTTGGAATAGAGGAGGAATATATCTCTAATTTAAAATCTCAGGATGGTATAAATGTTGTTGGAAGGATGAATAGAATCCCAGGAAATTCTGGCACAACCGGCGCAGGCATTGATGCGCAACTATTGGGAATTGATAAAAATCTTGTAGATATAGCATGGACCAGAGAAGATTTTTTTTATGAAACTAAAGATCAGTTATTTTCAAGTTGGGAACAAAATTTATATGACCCGGGCATCTTAATTCAAGATAATATCTCAACGATTAATATAAAAAATTATTCCGATAAAGATTTAGAAGACTCTTTTTTATGGGCAATAGTTAAAGGATCAGATGGTCGAATTACTGCAGTTAGTTTAGGACCTATAGAATCTAAAAAATGGACAATAAATTCGGTGCAACTAAAAAATATTAAATTTCCTGCTAAATTAGTAGCAGTTGAAGTTTATCAACCATCAAGTGAAGATAATTCAGTGCCTTTTACACTTTATCTTGACTCTATATCGTTATTGAATATCGACTCTGAAATTGTTAATCAAATTTCTTTTAAAGATGATTATAATTGGGCTCCCATGCCCACTTCTGAAGGTTTTGACACTAGCATTGAATTAGATGACCAAGGTTTAATTATTAAATTAGGAAATGGTTCTACTAAGGGTATAAGAGGAATTTATATTAGTGATTATTTGGAGGGAATCCCTGTGATCGCAAGTGATGAGTTTATCTCAAAGTTAGGTAAAGGTATTGAAGATCAGATAATTTTTAATGCAACTGGAAGTTATATTCCTATGAAAATTACTAAATCCGCTAAATATTTTCCAGGAACTTCCTATAATAATGATTTTATTTTGGCAGACCTACAGTTATTAAAAAATTATTTAGAATTAACCAAGTTGCAGAGTTTTAGGCCTAATGAATTGGTGGTTGATATTCAGAGCGAATATCAAGAAAAAATTTCTGAGTATGTTGTTGAAAACTTTCCTTTATCTAGCATCAAAGATAAATCAATGATAGAAGAAAAATCATTAGTTACTCCAATTGCTGTTATTAGCTGGAAAGGTATTTCTATTGTAGCCTTATGGGCATTTTTGTCTTTGATATTTATAGGGCTTATTGGTTTTTATATTGCAAATGAAATTCAATCGTCTTTTGATAATGCTATTAACGAAGCAATAGGATTTACACCTTTAAGCAAATTTGTAATGTCATATTTTGAATATGGAACCGTAATATTTTCGGGAGTTATATCCGGCGTGGCATCTGGGTTAATTATTTCTAGAATTTTAAATCAACTTGTGATGTCTTTAGATGAAAGTACCACCACAAATTTTCCTGAAACTTTAGTGATATCTTGGGGTTACGTTTTTTATGCATTATTATTGCTAGTATTACTTTATGTTATCTGTTCTTTCGTATTTTCATTAATTTCAACTAGGGCAAATATTGCTGAAGAACTAAAGAAAGTAAATTAGATGTTATTTAGATTAATCCTAAGAAGATATTTACATAGATGGAAATTTTTAGTTGTTGTTTTTGCAGGAATGCTTTTATCTAGTTCTACTATGTCTGGATCTTTAATGTACTTTGACTCTCTTAGGGACATTGCGCTTGATTTCGAATTAGCAAAAGTTTCGTCTGAAAAGATGGATATTATTGTTTCATCTTCAGAAAAACCACTAATGGGCGAAAAATATTTATCGCTAAAAAACGATATAGAATCTCAATTAATTGATCCATTGGATAAATATTCAAACCAAGCCTTTTTTGGTGTCAAATCATCAACTTTTTTACCTACAGAATGGAATCAGAGCGGTGAAGACTTAGTTAAAGGAGCAACATCCAGGTCAACATCATTGTGTGACTCTGAACAACAAATTTTAAATAATTCTGTTATTGAAATATGCAAGAGATATTACTTTACTTATTTCGGAAAAAATTCTCTTAATCAATTCTTTAATTTAGAAAATAATGAAAATTTAGAAAGTCCAGATCAAAAATATTTTGAAGTTTTTATTGACTCTAATATGGCTGATATTTTTGATATAAAAATTGGTGATTCAATTGATATTGAGACTTATTGGGATGAGCCCGATCCAATTGCCACAGTATTTATTTCAGGATTTTATAATCTAGGTAGTAACACAAACTTCAATAATTTTTATATTAAAAATTTTCAACAAGAAGATTCATCATTTGTGTTCTCTAATTTAATTATTGTCAACGAAGAAGACTTAAAAAAACTTGGAAATAGATTTATATCAATGGATTCTGATTTATTTTGGAAATTAGACATAGATGAAGAAAAAATAAATTCAAATGAGGTTGATAGTTTGGGTAGTATCTTAGTTGACGTACCTCCAAATCTTTCATCTAAATATGATAATTTTTCATTTAATACAAGTATTGTTGATTCATTAGATAATTTTGATAGCAATTTAGCGACTGCTGCAATCCCTATGAAAACAATATTGATACTTATTTCTGTAGTTGTAATCTTTTTTGTTTTTTCTTTAGTAAGTTTAATAGTTGAAGATCAGAAAGAAGAGATTACCTTTTTAAGTTCAAGAGGAGCAAGCCTTAGGCAAATATATGTAATATTTAATTTAGAATTTATTATTATGGCCATTTTAGTTTCTCTTCTTGGTCCTTTTGCAGCTTTTGCTGCAATAAAATTCGCATCTCTACTACCATGGCTTTCAGATATGCTTGGAGGAAGTAATGTTTATGTTGGTATAACTTCAATGTCATTCTTATTTTCTACGATGGGAGGCTTAGTTTCACTTTCCGCTGTAATTATTCCAACATTTTTCTTTTTAAGAAGTAAGTTAAAGATTTCATCAGTTGATCAAAGAGAAGAACCCACAGTTATTCAAAAATATTACTTAGACGTAGGCTTTTTATTAATTGCATTATTACTTATGTGGCAGATTTCACAGTCACAATCAGTATTTGTTCAAAATTTAATTGGAGAAAGCATTATCGCCAATATAATTCTGCTAATGCCTTCCTTTATTTTGTTAGGATCAGGAATTGTGCTTTTAAGAATTTTCCCCTTGATTATAAGAGCGATATCGATTCTTATATCTTTAAAAATAATTTCAAGGGTTGTTCCCTCTTGGATTGTTTTAAGCCTTTGGCATATTGGAAGAAGTTCAAATACTTATTCAAGAATGTCTTTGCTAATTATACTTGCCGCAGCATTGGGTATGTTCACATCTAGTTTTAAGGCTACTTTAGACAGAAGTATAGATGATACCGTTTCATATAGAGTTGGGTCAGAATATAGAATTGATGGAATTCAAATACCATGGCAGGGAGATAGTAAAAATATTAACAGTCTATCTTTTAATGAAAACGTTATTCAGGCACACAGGTCATCTGAAAGGGTAAAAGCATCTGTATTGGGCCCGTCATTTACTTTATTATCAATCGACTCATCAAAATTAACAGATAGTAGCATATTTTGGAGAGATGATTTCACCGGAAATCTTAACTCGATTTCCTCAAAAATAAATTCAATTGATTACAAGCCTGTAAAAATACATGAAGATGCTGATTTAATTGGTATTCAATTGAGGCTGATTCTTGAGCCATCCAGAGTTTCAAATTACCATGGTCGTGGAGATTCTCCTCAGCTAATTATTGCAGCAAAATTATCTGATGCAAATTCAAGATTTTATACTGCTTATTTCAATGCAACTGACTGCGCACTAGAAATGATGGCAAATATTGAGTTTGCTAAGTCTAATGAAGATTACTGGTGTGACGTGATCACCCCAATTAAACCTGAGTTATTAGACCCCTATATAAGGCTTGGGAGATGGTTTGGTATTACAAAAAGAGATGACCCAAAAAATGCTCCTTTTATACCTAAATATCCTGTTTCTTTACATTCAATATTTATTACTTCACCTTGGCAAGCATTAGAGCCAGGGGCCATAGATTTTCATAAAATATCTTCTCTGAAAGGAAGTGTTGAAATGGGCATTCCAAAGCCTGAAAAAACACTAAGTGAATATTATTTTAATGATGAATGGAGCATTTTAAATACATCATCTCAATCATTGTCAGATAATTTAATACTTACAAAAGATAAAAAAGAATTTTTGAGATTTCAGTGGACAGATGGAGATACAAGGCAGTTGAGAGGTTTTTCTAAGTACAATTCTGATGAACCAATTGATGTAATTGTTAGTGATTCATTTATAAAAAATATTGATGCAAAAATAGGAGATATTTTAACTGTTACAATAATGTCGAGTGAATTTTCAATAAAAATTATTGATTCTGTTAATTATTTTCCAACACTTTATCCTGACAGAGAGCCATTTGTAATTGCAGAGTTAAGTGATGTTATAAATGGAGCAAATATTAGAAGAAAACTAGGGGACAATCAGGCAAATGAAATTTGGATTGCAAACAATGAAAAAATTAATGATAAAAATTTAGTATTAAACAACCTAGTTACTGAACTTAGAGATAATGAAATCTCATATGCTTCAATTTTTAGTAATGAGAAATCTCTTGAAGGCCAAAAAATTGATCCCTTGGTTTTTGCAGGATGGCAGACATTACTTTTAATTTCTTTTGGAACGGTTGCATTAGTTAGTATTGTTGGATTCTTAATCCATTCAAGAGTTTCTTTCAAAAAAAGAAATTTAGAATTTGCCACTTTAAAAAGTATTGGAATTTCTAGAGCACAGATTATTATCTTAATTGCTTTGGAGCAAATTATTGTCATAGGACTTGCATTAGCTTTAGGAATTGTTTTAGGCTCTAGGCTTTCTTCTACTGTAATGCCCTACTTAATTAGCCCTGAGTCTTCAGATTCACTTGTTCCCCCAATGATTAATTCAGTTGAATGGTTAGATTTTAGTATGGTTTTTGGGTTAGTTGGAATATTATTTCTAGTAATAATTATTTTTACTATAATTTCAGTGTTTAGAATTTCTATCAATGAAACAATGAGAATTAATTTAAAATGAGAGGTTAGTTTGGTAAAAAAACTTCATATTAATTGTGCAGGTTTATATAAAATCTTCAAAGTCTCAGATTTGGAGGTTGTTGCTTTAAGAGGCGTTGACCTAGATATAGGCTATGGCGAACTAATTTCAATTGTTGGAGCCTCTGGAAGTGGTAAATCCACTCTACTTAATATTCTTGCCGGATATGAATCTCCTTCAGCCGGAAATGTTCAAGTTGGAGATTTTGATTTACTAGGTATAAGCCAAAAAGAAGCAGTTGATTATAGAAAATCAGAGGTGGGATTTGTTTGGCAGCAGACAGGAAAGAATTTGGTTCCCTATTTAGATATATATAGCAATATTGAACTTCCTATGATGGCTTCTAATTTATCTAAATCAGAAAGAAAAAAAAGAGTAGATGACTTAATAGAATTTTTAAATTTGAACTCCATATCATCTAGATTGCCAGAAAATATTTCTGGAGGAGAGCAACAGGTTTCAGCAATAGCTGTTGCTCTTGCAAACCAGCCTCCTCTTTTATTAGCAGACGAACCTACTGGTGAACTTGATGATGAAACAAGCGCTATGGTTTTAGAGAAAATGCGTTATGTAAATGAAAAATATGGAACTACGGTAGTCATTGTAACCCATGACCCAAAAATAGAAGATCATGTGAATAGATCAATTGGGATGAGAGACGGAAAAGTCGTAAGAGAGGTTATAAGAAAAGAAAAGAAAAAATCTGAGTTTGTAGTGATTGATTCTTTTGGGGGTGTTCAAATTCCTCAAGAGATATTGTCTAAGTCAAAAATAGAATCAAAAGCAAGCCTTACTTCTGATAAAAGTAAAATTAGCCTTAATAAAATAATTAATAAAACTAAGAAATAAAAGATGATCAATTTAAAAAAAGTAAACAGAACTTTTAAACTTTCTAGTGGAGATATAGAAGCAGTAAAGAATGTTAATTTAGGTATAAAAAAGGGTGAATTTGTAATTATTTCTGGCCCCTCTGGTGCTGGAAAAACTACTTTATTAAATTTAGTTTCGGGCATAGATGTCCCGTCTTCAGGGCAAGTATTGTTGAATAATAAACCCATAAATAAATTTTCAAAAAGACAGTTAAATGGTTTGCGAAGAAAGACAATAGGTATGGTTTTTCAAGCTCATGCTTTAATGCCTCTTTTGTCTGCATATGAAAATGTTGAACTACCCCTTAGAATTTTAGGAATGAGAGGCAAAGAAAGAAAAGAAAGAACTGAAGAAATACTAGAAATCCTAGGGCTTAGATACAGAATGAGTCACAGGCCTTATGAGCTTTCTGGTGGAGAAAGGCAGAGAGTGTCAGTAGCAAGAGCGTTAGTTAGGAAGCCTGAGATTTTAGTAGCAGATGAGCCCACATCTCAACTTGATTCAGTTAATACTGAAATTGTTTTTGAACAAATTAAGGAGATATGTCAGACTTTTGATACAACAGTTATTTTGGCGACACATGATCAAAGAATGAAAAAATTTGGTGATAAATTATTTAATATGAGATCCGGAGAATTGGAGGAATCAAAATGAGCAATAAGGTAGCAATACTTATGGGAAGCACTTCTGATTGGCCAGCTATAAAGCCTGCTACAGAAATATTAGATTCCCTTCAAATATCTTATGAAGTGAAAGTTTTGTCTGCGCACAGAACCCCTAAACAACTACTAGAATATGTTGAAAACAAGGTTAAAGAAGGGTCTATAAAGGTTTTTATTGCAGGTGCAGGTGGTGCAGCTCATTTGGCTGGTGTTATTTCTGCACATACTGTTTTGCCGGTACTTGGTGTGCCAATGGAAAGCCAAAGTTTAAAGGGTCTTGATTCATTGCTTTCAACTGTACAAATGCCTTCCGGGATTCCAGTAGCCACTTTTGGTATAGGAAGTGCGGGATCTTCTAATGCCGCACTTTTTGCAGCAGCAATTTTGGGGATTAGTGATGATGCTATATCAAACGGAATTCAAAAATATAGAGAGAAAAAAGCACAGTCAGTATTAGACTCCAAATTGGATTAATTAATGCCATTAATAGAAGTTAAAGGTAATAGTTACTATTATGAAATTGTTGGAAATGGTGCTCCGCTTGTACTAATTCATCCCTATATGAGTAGTATATTTCATTGGCATAAATCGGGTTGGGTTGATTTACTAAAAGATGATAATAAACTAATAATGCTTGATTATCCGGGTCATGGAAAAAGCGCATCCCCTAAAGAAATTGAGAAGTATTATATTTCTAATGTGTCAGAAATATTGATCACACTATTAAATGAATTAGGGGTAAATAATTTTTCTGTTTTTGGATTTTCTATGGGTGGAAGGGTTTGTTTTGAGTTAATAAAAAAATATAAAGACAAATTGAATTGCATTATTGTTGGAGGCATGCATCCTAGGCCGCCAAAAACCCACAAAAAAATAATAACCTACAAAGAAGAAAATCTTACACCAATTATTAGACAGAAATTTGACCCATATGCACTTAAATTATGCAATGAGGCTCAAGATGAGTGGAAAGGCATTAACGACGAAGAAATAAAATTTTTTTCAAAGCCTGTACTTCTTTTCGCAGGATCTGAGGATCCATATTATAATTGGATTGAATCTGCATCTAAGTTGTTTGTAAATTCTGAATTTATAGTTATAGAAGGACTTGGGCACATTGGTGCTTTTTGGAGAACAAATAGAATTGTTGATCATATAAAATTAACATTAAATGGGAGATAATAATGCCTACTGATCCAAACCCAGATCCTAAATATAATAAAGCTATGATTGTTGTTGCTCATCCTGATGATGCAGAATACGGTTGCTCAGGCACCGTTGCCAAATGGTGTAAAGAGGGTTGGGATGTTGTCTATGTTTTATGTACAGATGGAAGTAAGGGTAGCGATGATCCTGAAATGACATCTGAGAGATTAGCAGAAATTAGATATCAGGAGCAAGAAGACGCAGCAAAAATCCTTGGCTTGAAAACTGTCGAATATTTAAAATATCCTGATGCCTATCTAACCCCAAGCTTAGAATTGAGAAAAGATATAACTAGGCAAATTAGGAAACATCAACCCGATATATTAATAACTACCGCTCCATTCAGAACTTTAGGGCAAAACTATGGATCTTCTCACCCAGACCATATAGCTGCAGGAGAAGCAGCGCTATCTTCAGTTTATCCAACAGCAAGAGATAGGTTAACATTCCCAGAATTGCTCGAAGAAGGCTATGAGCCGCATAAAGTTAGGGAAGTTTGGGTGATGAGTAGAGATGACGCAGATCATTATAATGAAATTTCAGAGGATGACATGAATGTAGCAATGAAAGCTTTAGCTGCCCATACAAGCCAAGTACCGCCAGAGGCAATTGAGCGAGTTATTTCATGGAAAAAAGAAAATGGAAAAAAGCATAACATGGAATATGCTGAGTCATTTAGGACATTTGTCTTAAGATGAGCATTAAAGGGTTATTATATGATCTTGATGATACGTTAATTAGTAGAGACAATGCCTTTATAGGGTTCACCAAGAAATTCTATAGTAGTTTTATTAATGCTTCTGATTTTTCCTACGATGAATTTCTAAAAATAATAAGAAGTGCAGATAAGAAAACAAAGTGGTCAACTGAAAAAAAATTGCTTTTTGATGAATTAAGAAAATCAATTAGCCTTTCCAAAGATAGTGAATATTATGTTGATTTTTTTTGGAATTCGGTAGTTGAGTCTGTTGATCCTGACATAAAAGCAAATAAACACTTACAAAAATTAAATGACTTAAAAGTACCTTGGGGAGTAGTAACCAATGGATATAGTTTTCAGCACACTAAGTTAAAAAAATCAGGGGTTGGAGAGTTGGCACCATTTTATATGGTTTCTGGTGATTTTGGTTGCCACAAACCATGCGAAGAAATTTTTGTTGCTGCAGCAGAAAAATTAAATTTAGAGTGCGAAAATATTTTGTTTGTTGGCGATACAGCTGAAACAGATATAGTCGGAGCCCAGAAAGTTGGAATGAAAACAGCTTGGGTTACTATGGACAGAAAATATCCTTTGGAAAATAAACCAGATTTTGAAATAGATCATGTTGAGGATCTTGAAAAATTACTAGATTTATTCTGAATCTTTTGCGCCTTTTCTATTCTCCCATCCTGGTTTAAACATCCTTAAGAAATTACTTTTATTGTATGGGTGATCTTTGGCCACAATTTCATTAATTGAGATTCCTAGTCCGGTCTATCCGGAATAGATAAATAACCATCTTTAACCTTTTCATAATTAGGAAATAATTCNTCTATCCANNCTTCGTTAAATTCGTCAAAGCATTCTTGTATATAAATATTATTTATTGCTCCACAAAGTTGTAAGTTNGTCATNGTTTTTAAAGGACTTTCTGCATTATGAAATGCCAACTCANCATCAAAAGAAGAGCAAATTCCCGCNACTTTAACAGCTCCNCTAATNCCGCCAATTCGCATTACTTCAGGATTAACTATGTCNGTTGCATTAGATGACACAAATCTTGTAAAGTCTTTATGATCATCAAATCCNTCTCCAGCAATAATTCTTACAGGCGAATTATTAGAAACGTGAATTANCGAATCAATGTCNTCATTGTCAATAGGGTCTTCAAACCANGTNACCTCAAATTCATTTAACCAATTTGCAATTTTAATTGCTTCTACAGTATTNAACCTTTTATGCCCTTCTATCATTAACTCAACATTTGGNCCAACAGCATCTCTAACNGANCTAACAATNTTTTTTATAAAGATTTCTGANTCTTTATNNAGTCTTAAATATTCTGACCCAAAAGGATCAAATTTTAGAGCAGTGTATCCTTTATCAGCCAAAGATTTNGCTTTTTCTCCAAAATTTTCTGGAGANCTTTCTCCAGAATACCAACCATTTGCNTAGACTCTGACTTTATCCCTAACNTTTCCGCCTAATAATTGATAAATAGGTACTTTNAAATGNTTTCCTAATATGTCCCAGCATGCAATTTCAATTGCAGCAACAGCAGGTGTCATTTTTAAAAATAATGCTTTATATAATTCNTCAACAATATTAGATATTTCTAAAGGGTTCTTCCCGATNGCTAAATGTTTTATTTCTTCNACAGCTTCTTTATTTGGCATTGTTGATAGNCCNCCTGTNGCCTCTCCAAGCCCTGAAATACCATCAGANGNTTCNACCACAACAAAAACCCAGTTTTTCCACGGNTTTCCAACAACAATNGTNCGTATATCTGTAATTTTCATATTTATNTANCCCTCTTTTTTATNATCATTAATCCATCTCTTATAGGAACAATTGTATTCCANAATTCNTTGTCATCNTTAACTAGTTTATTAAATGAATCAATGGATNTGGNTTGGTCGTCTTCTGGGTTCAATACTTTTCCTGACCAGAGAACATTNTCAGCAATAATTAATCCGTTTTNTGAGAGCCTGTTTTTACAGATTTGAAAATAGTTTGAATAATTGTTTTTATCAGCATCTATAAAAATTAAGTCAAATTCTCCTTCTAGATTATTTATAGTCTCAACTGCAGGTCCTATATGCAAATCTATTTTGGATCCATGTGAACTTTGTGCCCAATGTTTTTTTGCTATCTCTGATGTTTCTTTATTAACATCACAGGTAATTAATTTTCCNTCACTAGGAAGTGCTGTTGCCATCATAAGAGCACTATAACCAGTAAATGTGCCAATTTCTAATATTCTTTTACAATCGTTGATTTTAATTATTAGTTTTAAAAAATTTCCTACAGAATCGCCGGACATCATTGCTGATGGAGGACCTAACTTCAAAGTTTCATCTCTAAGAGATTGTTCATTTAAACCGGTCTTTTCTGAGTGATCGGTAATATATTGTTCTAAATCTTCTGATAAAAATCCAGGCATAATTTTGTCCTATTAATTGTTATTTAAGGGTACATATTAACAAAATAAATTTAATACGTGTCTATTATTAATGAACTTAAATATAAAGTTGTGAAAGAATATTTTAAGATCCATGGACATAAATGAATTAAATACCAAAGTTGAAAAAGAAGATTCAGGTTCTTCAGACCCTAAAGGAATATCATTTCAATTGAGCCTAGATGAGACTCCTGACCTAGTCTCAAAGAATGCTGATTTAGAAGTAAATCAGGCTTTATCTGAACAAATGATTGAAGACTTAACCATTGACGAAATTAAAAGCGTAATAGGTCAGTTAAATTTAAAAAAACATGACTCTGATAAAGGTTTAATCAATGTAGATCAGTTAGCCTCGGTCTTAAATGATGCTCCGCCAGAATTGGCCGCAGAAGTCCTAAGAGGAATAGATTGGTATCACGCAAGTCAGGTTATTTCTAAGATAAGAGATATGGAAGCAGTAGGAAAATTGTATAAATACCAAAAACCTTCTGATGAATTCATGAAGCATGATTTTGTTGCTATAAGNAGTGCTTGGTCTGTNTCNCATACAGTTTCNGTTTTAAGAAAATCAAATATAAGTTCAAATAAATTGCAGAATCTTTTTGTTGTAGATGCTAAAGGAAAACTTGTTGGGTCAATAGATATTTCAGATTTAATATTCGCTAATCTAACTCAATCTGTCTTTGAAGTTATGAAGCCGAATTTAATTTCAGTTACTGTCGATACTGGTAAAAAAGAATGCGCAAATATTATGGATAAGCATGGATTAAGGGCTCTAGCAGTTACCAATAAAGAGGGTATTTTGGAAGGCGTCATTTCAATTGAAGAAGTCGTTCACCTCGTTGAACAAGAAGCCACTAAAGATATGTTTAATATGGTAGGTATGAGCATAGATGACAAGGTAATTGGTCCAATTAAAAATTCATTTAAGAGAAGGCTCCCATGGCTAATTATTAATTTGGGCACAGTACTTTTTGCTGGATTTATACTTAGTTTATTTACAAACCATGTTAAGCAAATGCCAGTACTAGCTGTGTTTTTACCAGTTATAATTGGCCAGGCAGGAATCGCAGGCACTCAAACATTAACATTAGTTGTAAGAGCATTAGCCCTTGGAGAGGTAACAACAAAAGATACTAGAAATATACTAAATAGAGAGTTAATTTTGTCTGTTATTCAAGGTTTGTCAGTGACCCTTTTATTATTCCTAGTTGTGTATATTTGGAAATCTGACCTCAATCTCGCAATGTTAGTAGCTGGCGCTATGCTATTAAATTTATTCGTTGCTGGATTGATGGGAGTTATAGTGCCGATATTTATGAAAACAGTTAATTTAGATCCCGCTTCATCATCCGCTGTTATAGTAACTACATTTACAGATATTGCAGGCGTATTGCTTTATATGGGATTAGCATCATTAATTATTTTTGGACTTTAATTAAGTATCTGCCTTTTTAGGATCTCTTAGTTCAAAAGTTGGTCCTGCCCCATCTATTGGTTTATACCCAAGAACGCTTTTTGCTTTATCTATTGACCATATCTTCCAATGGTTATCCGAGGTCGCATAAAAAGTATCATATGTAATATCTTCATTTGCATTAATGCTTAACTCTATTATTTGACATATATCTTTATGACTTAACCATAAATTTAAAGATATAGGAGAAAATGTAGGATCATCATCGGATATTACCCACCCTATTCTAATGTGGATAGTAGATAGATTATAAAAATCAGAGTAATAACTACCCAAAGATTCACCAAATGATTTTGATGCACCATAATAACTATCTGGTCTTATTCTGCAAGTCTCATCAAGTGTTTTGTAGTCTTCAGGCAATTTTTCATATTCACCATTGTTGATAAAAGACCACGGTTCTACATCATAAAAACCACCTGTCGCGTGTTGCGAACTAGCAAAAACCACCCTTTTTACACTATTACGTTTTGATGCCTCATAAATATTATAAACCCCAGTTATATTGTTATTTAAAATAGAATTCCAGTCGCCATGAACTCTTCTATCTCCGGCTAAATGAACAACAGTATCAATATTTTCAAATGCAGGAAGTATAGATTCTAAATCACTTATATCTCCCTCATAAGAATCAACACCCTCCACAGGGTTTTGATCTAATATTCTTATTTCAAATTTGTCTTTTAAACCGTTAATTAATACATTGCCTACTAAGCCAGCTCCGCCTGTTATTAAAATGTTTTTCATTGTATTTCCTCGTGAATTAAATTAACTTAATTATGATACTAAAATAGAGAGGTTTTATGAAAATTGTAAAAGTTGAGTCCAAATTATTTAAATATACTTCTTACGTTGAAAGCGATGATGAGGGGCATGGCCATCCAGCAAAAGAACCTCATCAGGTAAAGCAAAGTTTGATAACTATAGAAACTGATGAAGGTCATAAGGGCCATGCTTTTGGAGCTAATCCTGAAATAGTTGAGAATGTAATAGCGCCAATTTTATTAGATGAGAATCCGTTTTATAGGGAGAAGTTGTGGGAAAAGATGATGCATATGCAGAGAATAGTAACTGCAATAGATGAAAGAATTTTATCTTCAATTGATCTTGCTTTGTGGGACCTAATTGGAGTCATAATGAAGCAACCTCTGAATAATATTCTTGGGTTGTATAGAGAAAAGGTTCCTGCTTATGCAAGCACAATGTGTGGAGATACAATCAAAGGTGGGCTTTCTACGCCCGAAGATTATGGAAAATTCGCAGAATGGTGTGTAAAAGAAAAAGGTTATAAGGCAGTTAAGCTTCATGGATGGATGCCTCCAATCGAAGGGGCTCCCGATCCTAAAAAAGATATTATGGCATGTGCGGCAGTCCGAGAAGCAGTGGGAGAGGATATTCCCTTAATGCTTGATTCTTATCATTATTATTCAAGATTGGAATCATTATGGATTGGAAGAGAATTAGAGAAACTTAATTTTCATTGGTTTGAAGAGCCAATGGATGAATCAAGTATGTCGTCTTATATTTGGTTATCAGAACAATTGGACATACCAATAATTGGACCCGAAACTATGACGGGAAAAATATCTACAAGGGCAGAATGGATAAAGAATAATGCTGTAGATATTTTAAGGGGTGGGACAGGTGACCTTGGAGGACTTACTCCTTTAATGAAAGTAGCTCATCTTGCTGAATCTTATAATATGGCAATGGAAGTTCATGGCGGAAAAGAAGGTAATTTGCATGCTCTTGGTTCAATTAGAATACCTGGAGAATTTTATGAAAGAGGATTGCTGCATCCTCATGTTGATTATGAGAATCCACCAGAATATTTACATGAAATAATCGACCCTATGGACAATGAAGGGTTTATCCATATGCCAAAGGGTGTTGGATTAGGGTTAAAAATTAATCATGAGTATATTGAGGATAATTTAATATCTGAAGGCTTAGATATAAAAAATGCCAGAAGGCAGAACTAAAAAAAGAGCTCCTAAAAAGGAGCTCTTTTAATATAAACCACTAGAGGCTTATAAAATAATTAAACGTGAGGGTTACTTGAGTTCGCCTCCAGCGGTTGTTTTTGTTGTATACAATTGCACCTCCTTTATAGCGTTTATAATAATAATATTAATTTACCATATTATTTATAAAAGTGGCTATATAAATAGTAATAATTTTCTAAATATTGTTTTTTGTGCATAATTACGGAATGGGTATGAAGATTTCAAAATATATGAGTTACGTCAATCTATTTATTGGCACCCTATTGATTTTATTTTCTTTAATAAATAACTTACGTTGGTGGTTCACACTTATAGGAATTTTGGCGGTATTGGTTTCGTCGGCCAGTATTTATTTGAAAAGAAAAATAATTAGTCAGGAAATTAATCAAGATAAATAGCTACAAAAAACAAACCCGGCATCGATTAGCCGGGTTTGTTTTTTTATTTCAGTATCTTGTATTAAGAATCTGATTTAGCAGCTGCCCAAATAACCAAACCGAAAGCGGCTTTGTTAATTAAGTCTGCAAAGTTATAAATTATGTTCATAACTTGATTTCCATCAGTAACAGAAACTATATCAGTACCGATTAGATATCCAATTGGATATATTGCCCAACCTACTAATACAATCCACTTCATTGATGAGAAAGCTGTCTGAAC
>PBLC01000011.1 GCA_002721675.1 Chloroflexota bacterium
AACACTGAAAGAATTTCAGCAGGGATCACTTTTGAAAAGACAAGGAAAGCCAGAAGAAATTGCTAAAGCAGTTCTATTTTTAGCTAGCAATGAAGATTCATCATTTATTACTGGAGAAAATATTATTGTTGATGGCGGGTTAATATATACTTAAACTTATTACCAGTTTGTAAATGCTCCATCATTTCTTGTTAAGAAAGGTGAAAATCCATCAAGAGTTGCGTGATATTTTTCCGCAGCCTCGGAATCAAATTCAATGCCAAGCCCAGGCAAATTATTGCACCATGCATAGCCATCTTCCCAAGAAATTTGAACCGGGAATATATCATTACCTTCTGTTCCAGGCTTTCTTGGCATTTCTTGAACTCCAACATTTGTAGACGCCATGCAAAGTGAAATGCATGCAGCTGCACTCACAGCTCCCAATGGATTGTGAGGCACAATATCTATGTAATGAGTTTCCGCCCAATTTGTAATTTTTTTAGCTTCAGTAATTCCGCCCACAATACATAAATCAATTCTTGCGTAATTAATTAAATCTTCTTCAATAACTTGCCTGAATTGCCATTTACTTGACCATTGTTCTCCAGCAGCAATTGGGAGAGATGTATGTTTTGAAAGGTTTCTATATGCGTGAGGACTTTCTGATCTCAAAGGGTCTTCAATAAAGTAAGGCCTAAACTCTTTTACTCTGTCACATAAATCAATTACATGTGCAGTATCAAGTCTAGTATGAACATCCAAACATATCCCGATTCCTTCTCCAACGGCTTCTCTTACAAGCGCCATTTGTTCAGTTGCTATTTTTACAGACTCTACTGGTTCAAGTCTTCCTGGAGATTCCTGTGAAAGCCCAGCTTGTTCAAAAGTTCCGTGTGTTTCTGGTTGCCCCCATCTGACAAATTTCCAACCTTCATCAACAGCTTTTTTTGAGTTTTCTATTAATTCTTTGTTCGATGAACCTTGGGTGTGAGGATAACAAACTACTTTTTCTCTAACTGCTCCACCAAGTAATTTATAAAGAGGCATATCAATTGATTTTGCTTTCAGGTCCCAAAGCGCAATATCAATTGCACTTATTGCTGACGAATAAACTACTCCAGGAGGAAAAAAATTCCCCCTAAACATAATTTGCCAAAGTTTTTCAGAATCCCAAGGATCTTCTCCAATAAGTCTTTTTTCAAGATGTTCAATTGCAGAAATTACTGATTTACCTAATCGAGCAATGCCTACTTCACCGAGACCTTTTAGCCCATTATCAGTCAAGACTTCAATAAAAAGTGATTTTTTCCCCTGATAATTTAGTGGATAAATTTTTATTTCTGTAATTTTCATTTTTTTCTTATTTAAATTTGATAAGTATGATTCTCCATTAGTAGAAATTGTTATAGTCGATGGGCGTTATACTCAATTTACCAATTAGTAAAGGCACCATCATTTCTTGTTAGAAAAGGTGGAAATCCATCTAATGTTGCGTGGTATTTTTCTGCAGCTTCAGAATCAAACTCGATTCCAAGCCCTGGCAAATCATTACACCATGCATATCCGTCCTCCCAAGAAATTTGAACTGGAAAAATATCATTTGCAATTGACCCTGGCCTAACAGGCATCTCTTGAACACCAACATTTGTTGATGCCATGCATAGCGATACGCAAGCAGCTGCACTCACAGCTCCCAGTGGGTTATGGGGAACAATATCAATGTAATGGGTTTCAGCCCAATTAGTTATCTTTTTTGATTCAGTTATGCCGCCCGCAATACAAAAATCAATTCTTGCATAATTAATAAGGTCTTCTTCTATAACTTGCCTAAATTGCCACTTACTAGACCATTGTTCTCCAGCAGCGATCGGCAGTGAAGTATGTTTTGAAAGATTCCTGTATGCATGAGGACTTTCTGATCTAAGAGGATCTTCAATAAAAAATGGATTAAATTCTTCTAATCTTTTACACAAATCAATTACATGAGCAGTGTCGAGCCTAGTATGAACATCAAGGCATATATTTATATCTTCTCCTACCAAATCTCTAATTTTAGCGAATTGCTCAGTAGTAATTTTTACAGACTCAGTTGGTTCTAGTATGCCCGGATCTTTGTAGCTTTTTTTCATACTTTTAGCTGCTTCATGAGTTTCGAATAAACCAAATCTTATAAATTTCCAACCTTCATCTGTGGTTTTTTTGCAATTTTCTAATAGTTCATCAGTTCCCATTCCAAAATTGTGAGGATAGCAAACAACTTTATCTCTTACTGGGCCTCCTAGTAATTTATAAAGAGGCATATTTATTGACTTTGCTTTTAAATCCCAAAGAGCTATATCTATTGCAGATATAGCAGAAGAATATACAGGACCTGGAGGAAAAAAGTTACCTCTAAACATAATTTGCCAAAGTTTTTCAGATTCCCATGGATCTTCACCTATAAGCCTTTTCTCTAAATGTTCAATTGCCGAAATAACAGTTTTTCCCATATTGGGGACGCCAACTTCACCCAAACCTTTCAATCCATTATCAGTTAGAACTTCTATGTATAAAGATTGTCTATTGTCATGAGCTAGTGGATATTTTTTTATTTCTGTTATTTTCATAAAGCGTCTCCTTTAAACTGTAAAATAAGATCCTCCATTTGGAGAAATTATTTGTCCAGTTAAATAATTTTGATCATTTGATGCAAGCATTAAAGCAATTGATGATACATCCATTTCTACCCCCGGCCTTTTAAGTAAAGTTAGCCCTACAACTTTAGCGCCTCCTCCAGATTTCAATTCTTCTCTTGTAAGGTCAGTTTCTATTATTCCTGGTGAGATGCTGTTTACGAATATGTTGTGCTCCGCGCCGTATCTTGCTAAATTTTGTGTGACTGAATGAAGCCCTGCTTTTGATGCTCCATAATGTGGAGTTGTTGGGCCGCCGTAAAGGCCGGATACAGAACCAATATTTATGATTCTTCCTCCCCCATTTTTTTTCATAATTGGAAAAACTTCTCTAGAGCAGAAGAAAGGACCTTTAAGATTTACTGACATAATATCATCCCAATCTTTTTCGGTTACATCTTCCATTTTAGCCTGCCTATTAATTCCTGCGTTATTTACTAGTACATCAATCTTAGAAAACTCTTTTTCAACTGAAGAAACCATCTTTTTTATTGAATCTATATTTGAAGCTTCTAGGTGAATTGCCATAGATTTAGATCCATGAATTTCTATGTTTTTGCATACTTCTATAGCCTTATTTTCATCGCTGTTATATGTGATAATTACAGCCTCTGCTCCAGATTTAGCAAAAGTTATTGCCATAGATTCTCCAAGCCCTCTGCTTCCTCCCGTAATAAGGCATACCTTCCCATTTAATTGGAACACTATTTATCCTCTTCTAAAGGTTTAATTATTAGTCCTGCACCTTCTCTTCTTGGGAAAGGAGAAGATTCGTGTTTTGGGGTTGAATGTTTGTCTACTTTTAATTTGTTTAATTTGTCGAAATCAACTGATATTCCAAACCCGGGCTCATTACCTATGATTATTTGGCCGTCTTCAATATGATGATCTGTATCAAAAAATAATTCTCTTCCATTATCAACTACCTCCATCATGAAATGATTAGGAAGGTTGGTGGCAAGGTGAGACATTGTATTCCCTGGACAATTCATCATCGCAACAGGAAGTTCGTATGCATATGCCATATTTGCAACTTTCATTGCGCCCGTTAGTCCTGTTGTTCCCATCCCTACTTCAACTATATCTACAGCACCATTATCAATCAGTGGCATAAACTCGGCTAAATCATTAATGTTTTCACCTGTTGCAACTGCAGCTTTTATATTGTCTGATACTTTCTTTAGTCCGTTATAGTCCCATCTTCTTGCAGGCTCTTCTGCCCATGTTATATCAAATTTTTCTTCTAGTTTTCCTATAAATCTAATGGCTTGTTTTGGTGACCAATATTCATTGCTATCAATACAAAGAAGAGGCCTGTCATTTGCCTTAGAAAGAGCATCTTTCATTATTCCAAGTCTTTTTTCATCTGATTTCAGGTCTAGTCCTACCTTTAACTTTCCGGCGTCAATGCCCATATCGGCCATTCGGGAATAAAATTTAAAGATCTCATCATCTGTTAAATTGAGATCGATTCCTGATGCGTATGCTTTGACTCTATTAGTTGATGACCCAAGTAATTTCCATAATGGCTGGGCAGCAATCTTTGCCTTTAAATCCCATAATGCTAGATCAATTGCTGAAATTGCATCACATCTTTCTCCTTCATTACCACCCTTAAAAACTAGATCATTCATTTCTTTCCAGATTCCAGCCACAGATCTCGGGTCTTTTCCTTCAAGGATCGGGAATATTTTTTCAACATAACTATTTCCGATAAGAGCATATCCAGTAATATTTTCGTCTGTGCATATTTCCAAGAAACTTCCAGGAAGCCTTTTGCTTCCATAAGGGCCATTCGCATCTCCAATGGCTCGCTCAGCCTCTCCTTCCCAATAGGTTATTTTGAAATCAGTAATTTTCATTTATTTAACCTTTCAGAATTAGCTCTTTCTTCTTTGCTTGGAGCAACTTGATATAATCCTGCTCCAGGCCTTCTTCCAAAAGGACTTGATTGGGTGCCTGGAGTAGTCTTTTCGACTTTGATATTTTCTAGGATGTCTCTGTTTATTTCTACTCCGATTCCAGGTTTATTGCCGGGGATTGCGTGACCATTTTCAAAAGTTACATCCCAAGTTATACAAGGATCAGGTTCTTCTTGAGTAATTTCCATTATCATAAAATTTGGAATAGATGGAGCCATATGAGCATGAACATGACCAAAAGATCCTCCAAGTGTTATAGGTAGTTCAAATCCATAAGCCGCATCTGCAAGTCGCATGGCAGTTGTAATTCCCCCAATACCTGAACTTACTTGAATTACATCAGCGGATTTATGATGGAAGTATGGTAAAAAATCTCCAAGAGTCTTTAAATTTTCTCCAGCGCAAACTGCAGTCTTGATTCCGTCTGATACTTTCTTTAGTCCTATAAAATCCCATCTTCTTGCAGGCTCTTCTGCCCAAGTGAGATCAAAAATTTCTTCTATTTCGGATATGAATCTTATTGCTTGTTTAGGAGACCAGTATTCATTTGAATCGATCATAATAAGAGGGTTTTCGCTGTTAACTTTTAAGGCATCCCTCATTATTCCTATTCTTCTAATATCATCATCTTGATTAAGACCTACCTTTAACTTTCCTCCATCAAATCCCCAACTAGCCATTTTTTCATACCATTTCTTTAAATTCTCATCGCTCATAGGAATATCAAGGCCACTAGCATAAGCTCTTGCCTTAGGAGTTAGGCCACCCAATGTTTTCCATAATGGCTCATTATTTGCCTTTGCTTTCAAATCCCATAAAGCTATATCCAATGCAGAAATAGCCTCATTTATCATCCCTCCGTGACCCCCTTTAAATGCAAAATCTATCATCTGTTTTGTTATACCTTTTACATTAGCGGGGTCTTTGCCTTTTACTGCTCTATTAAACATTGATTCCACCAAAGGTTTTGCTGCGGCACCAGAAGATGAATATCCAGTTATGCCTTCATCTGTTTCTACTTCTATAAGTAAACTTGATTGAAGTTTTCTTCCGGCAGGGGAGTTAGCATCACCAACAACACGATTATTTTCAAATTCATATAGATGCGTTTTTAATTCAGTGATTTTCATTTATCCCTCAATGAGATCAGTTTAGACCAAAAAAACTTATTTTTGAACCATAAATTATAGAAATGCACCCTTCAAACTGTGTATTCTAGGAGAACATATATAAATTTACCTAATTATTAAAGATGAAATATTTAAAAAATATATTAATTTTTGCAGTTTTTATGCTGTCATTAAATTTTTTATTTATTGAGCAAGTAAAGGCTGATTCTGAAGGAGAATTGACGGTTGTTGAAATGGTAAGCCCTAAGATAATACCAGGCTCAACTGTAGTCCCTATAGAAATAAAAATTGATGCAAAAGAAAATTCTATGACTAAGTTTATGAAAGTTCAACTTGAAATGAGATGGAATTCTGGAGTAGTTCAATATTACGATATGGCTGACAATGGAGAGGGCGGTGATAAAGTTGCGGGAGATAGAGTATTTACCACTTTAATTTCAGCAGATTCAAGTCTTGGGGAGAACAAAGCTATTGTTAATATTGGATGGCAAAATAGTTCTATTTCATATCCAGTAGAATTCCTAATTACTACGCAGCAATTTCCTGCACTTTTCTTAATTTCAGATGTTGAATTTATAGGTTATGAAGATTTAGAAAATTTAGTTGGTTTCATTAAAACTGAGATTAATGGCACCCCATTTGAAGTAACTAAAGAAGATATAAATGTATCCTTATACGATAATAAAGGTGATTTAATTGATGTTTCTTTGACAGCTAAGAATAGAGTTGGTCATGACCAAGATTACGAATTTTTTATCACCTCATCAAAGTATTTAGAAGATGATTTCAGAATTGATTCAAACCTGCAAATGGACTTTTTTGGTAAGTATTATGAATCACCTATGCAGCAGGTTTCAGTATACAAAGGTAAATCCAATGTAAATATTGTTTTAGGATTTATGTTAGCATTTAGTGCAATTACTGGTGGCTTTCTTATTTATATCCTTAAAGTATGGAAAGGCTTATCTCGCCCTCATGGATTTTTATTAAATTCAGATAGAGATTTTGTAGTTGATTTTTCTACAATAAAAAGAAATTTGGTAATGAAGTTTATATATAAAAATAAACTTCTATCTAAAGAATTAAAAAAATATGGCTTAGAAGGATTGAACCTTCAGTTTTATGGATCGCATATAATCCTTACAGTTTCTGATAAAACACAATCTACTATCAGGCTAAATAGTAGGCCAATATCAGAATCTTCAATTATTCAAAACGAATCTTCAATTGGTTTTGATGGGAAATTATTCTTTGTGAATTGCAGTGAGGAACAGTTAAGATTTCCTGTAAAATCACTTACTGCTAGTGAAGCAGTCTAGTTTTCTCTAATTTCAATTCCAATCATTTTTACTGAAGGATCATTTATCATTGAAGGGTCTCTTGCAGGAATTGATTCAATTAATTCCATTCCTTCCACAACTTTACCAAATACTGAATGCGCATTATCTAGGTGAGGTGTAGGGGCATAAGTAATAAAAAACTGACTTCCATTAGTATTAGGACCTCTATTTGCCATAGACAAAATTCCAGGCGCGTCATGACTTAATTCTGGATGAAATTCATCCTCAAAAGTATATCCTGGTCCCCCAGTACCCGTTCCGTCCGGGTCGCCACTTTGTGCCATAAATCCAGGAATAACTCTATGGAATATTACTCCATCATAAAATCCTGAATTACTTAAATCCACAAAATTTTGAACTGTTTTAGGTGTCTTATCAGCATGCAACAATATTTTTACCACACCCATGTTGTCACCATTTTGATCTTCTAGTTCAATAAAGGCGTAATATTCCTTAGTCATATCAATTTCTCCAGACTCATTTGTATCACTACCGCAAGCTAAAATCATAATTGAAATAATAGGCACTATAGTAAGATAATATGTGAATTTATTTAACATTATTATTAATTTATTAAAAAATAATATTATGTCAACTCAAAATAACAAAAAAATAAAAGTTCATGATCTAGGATTAGTAGACTATAAATTCGGTTTGAATTATCAAAAAGGTCTAATAAATCGCATTAAAAAAGATGAAAATCATTTAATTTTTTTGGAGCACAATAAAACGATTACAGTCGGCACAAAAGGAACTGTTGCGGATATTTTATTTACCACTAAACAACTAGAAAATGATGGGTTTTCTATTATTAAAACTGATAGAGGTGGTCAGGTAACAATTCACAATAAAGGACAATTAGTAGTATATCCTTTAGTTCAATTAAAAGAATTTGAATTGAAGCCAGTGGATTATGTTAGAAGAATTGAAATTATGATTGTTGATTTCTTGAAAGAGATTGGAATTGATTCAAAAATTATTATTGGAAAAACTGGAGTATGGATTGATTCATTCAATAAGCAAAGAAAAATAGTTGCTATTGGTGTTAGAGTTAGCGGGGGTATCACCATGCATGGTTTTGCACTAAATATAGATAATGACCTTGGTGATTTTAATTCAATAATTCCTTGCGGGTTGCCTGAAAGTGAGGCTACATCCTTGAAAAGAGAATTAAAATCAGATATTGATAAAAGCGATATTAAGAGTAAATTAATAAATAGTTTCGAAAAAATATTTGATTGTGAGGTAATAGTTGGCTGATACAGGATCAATGCTCTCTCATTTAGAGTGCACATATTGTGGTGAAGTTTTTTCTGCAAATGAAATCAATAAATTATGCTCATCCAAGGATTGCGGGAAAGTATTATTTCCAAGATATGAAATTGACTCTTCAAAAGGTAGAAAGATATTAAGTGATTTGAGTGGCAGAAAGCCAAATATGTGGAGATATAAAGAGTTTATGCCTGTTATAGACGAGAAAAATATAGTTACATTAGGCGAAGGTTTTACCCCAATTCTTAATTGTGAAAGACTGTCATACGAACTTGGTACAAATATTATTTTAAAGGATGAAGGCTTAAATCCCACCTCTTCCTTCAAGGCTAGAGGTCTTTCTTCGGCTGTTTCTAAAGCTAAAGAATTAGGAGTAAGTAAATTTTCAATTCCTTCAGCAGGAAATGCTGGAGGAGCACTCGCTGCCTATTGTGCTAGGGCAGGATTAGAAGCCTATGTTTTTATGCCTAAGGATGCTCCGTTGGCAAATAAGACGGAGACTATTTTTCATGGAGCAAATATTGAACTAATCGATGGTTACATTAATGATGCTGGAGCTAGATCTTTAGAATTATCCAAACAAAAAAATCTTTTTGATGTTTCTACTTTAAAGGAACCATACAGAGTTGAAGGCAAAAAAACTATGGGTTATGAAATTGCCGAACAATTAAATTGGGATTTACCTGATAACATAGTCTATCCAACAGGTGGCGGAACTGGAATTATAGGTATATGGAAAGCTTTTCAGGAACTTAAAGAAATAGGAATTTTAAATTCAGATCTTCCCAGAATGATTTGTGTTCAAGCAGAAGGTTGTAGTCCAATTGTGGATGCGTATTTGGATGGAAATAGGCATGCAGAACTGTTTCAATCACCTCAAACAATAGCTGCAGGTATGAGAGTTCCAATTGCGGTAGGTGATTATTTGATTATTGATGCTGTTAAAGAAAGTAATGGAACTGCAATAAAAGTTAGTGATGACAGCATGGTTGAAGGAGTTAATCAGCTGTCTAGTTTGGAGGGTATTTTTTGTGCACCTGAAGGAGGTTCTATAGTTTCTGCAACTAAAAAATTAATATCATCAGGGTTTATAAAGAGCGAAGAGTCAGTATTACTACTTAATACGGGATCTGGGTTTAAATATTTAGATGGACTATCAGCACAGATAGAATCAAATTAAGAAAATAATTTTGTTATGTCTTTTCCGTAAATTTGCTCAAATTCGTTCTTAAGCATTCCCATTATAGCCGAATTATGCCTTGCCCCATGATGAGGTCTGCTTTGCCTAAGAGTTCCTTCGTGTTGAAAACCTAAATTTTCAAACATATTTCTTGCATGAGTATTGAACTCAGGTATATCAACCCATACTCTATACAATTCTAACTCAGAAAAAGCATGGAACATTAGTTTTATTACGGACGATGAGCCGAATCCTTGATGCCAAAGATCTTTCCTGCCGATTATTACTGATAGTTGGGCATCACCAAGGGCATCATCAATAAATAATTGTGCTTCGCCTATATGATCTTCTTTTTTTGAGTCATATATAGAAAAAAAGGTTCTATGAGGTTCAGGATTTTTATCATCAAATGTCCTTTCCCAGTCTTCATTAGAACTAGTTAACATCTTTTGAGGGTCATATCCTAGATGCGCAGCATCACCATAGGAATATCTCCCAAACCATAATTCAGCAACTTCATCGTCTTTTATCCATTGAACAATTCTTTTAACATCGTCACGGATTATATTTCTTAAATCAATATTTGGATAATTCATAAAATTCGCACTTAACTTTAAAGTCTATTATATTTCTTATGAACGATTTTATAAACATCGGAGGTAATTTTGAAAGCAGCTGTGTTATATGAGGTTGGAAAACCTTTAGAAATTAAAGATCTTGCTATAGAAAAGCCAAAAGAAGGCGAAGTCTTAGTAAGCATGAAAGCTGCAGGAGTTTGCGCGAGTGATCATCATGTTATTCACGGTCAAATTCCTTATCCCAAACCTATAGTATTAGGCCATGAAAATGCTGCTATTGTTGAAGAAGTTGGCCCGAATGTTACAAATGTTAAACCTGGAGATTCTTGTATAACAAGTTTTGTTTCGTCATGTTCAGAATGTGATTATTGCAGGACAGGCTTAGGAAATCATTGTTCTAGGCATTATTCAGACCCTAGTATTCAACATCGCCAATTTGATGGTACTTTTAGGATTAAAGATAGTGATGGTACTGATATATATCAGATGAATAAATTAGGAGGTTTTGCAGAACAGCAAATCGTTCCTGCAAGTTCCTTGCTAGTAATACCTAAAAAAGTTCCTCCTGAAGTGGCAGCTTTGATTGGTTGTTGTGTTACTACTGGGCTAGGCGGAATAGTGAATATAGATAACATCAAAGCCGGCTCTACAGTTGCTGTATTTGGCTGTGGAGGGGTTGGTTTAAATATTTTACAAGGTGCCAAGATGTTAAATTGCCTTAAAGTAATTGCTGTAGATATTTTTGATCATAAACTTGAATTTGCTTATAAATTTGGGGCAACAGATGTTATTAATGCAAAAAATGAAGACCCAGTTGAAAAGATTAGAGATATAACTGGAGGAGGGGTTGATTATTCTTTTGACTCGTTTGGAAGTCCAGCAATTATGAAACAGGCCATTGAAAGCCTAGCCAAGAGAGGAACCGCGGCATTAGTAGGTTTAGCTAGCCCTAGCGCTGAAGTAGATATAAATATGGTTGATTTAGTAAGAAATGAAAAGAATGTTATTGGAAGTTTTTATGGTTACGGATCCCCGTTAGTTACTATGAAAAAAATAGTAGATATGTATTTGTCTGGAAAAGTAAATATTGATGACCTTGTAAGAAAAGTATTTAAACTAGAAGAAATTAATGAAGCATTCGCAGACATTGATAAAGGAGAAGACGGCAGAGGAGTAATTGTATTTTAATTGTATTGAATGGGATATAATTAAAATGCTAAATGGCAAAAATTATTTAAATAGGAGAATCGATTGCTGAAAGACTATTTTGATCATTACGCAATAATTGGTTTTTATCTAGTTGTTTCTATATCAGTCCCAATAGGAATGATTGTACTTTCTAAACTTGCTCAATATATAAAAGTTAGGCCAAGCAATCCGTCTACGCTCAAAGAAAGTATGTATGAATGCGGAATGAAGCCTGATACAGAGAGATGGCAAGGTTTTAATATCAAATATTATTTTTATGCATTGCTATTTGTGATTTTTGACGTTGAAACCATTTTCCTTTTTCCTTGGGCCGTTAAATACGGAATATGGAGTAAAGAGTTTGGTGTCATGTTTTTTATATCCATGTTTTTATTCCTTTTTATAGTAACTTTAGGTTATGTTTATGCGTGGAAGAAGGGTGATTTAGAATGGAATTAGATAAAAATAACAATTTTGACCTTCCACTATATGCTCAAACATCTGATCTTGATTTCGAAGAAGGCGATGTTATTAACGAAATGAAAACTAATAATGTTAATGAATTACCTGTTGATGATCTGGCCGGAAATAAAGATTTAAAAAAATCAGCTTTTGTAACTTCTGTAGATTTTTTATTGAACTGGGCTAGAAAATCTTCTATCTTCCCTGCACAATTTGGATTGGCTTGCTGTGCATTTGAAATGATAGCTTCAGCAGCTTCAAGATTTGATTTGGCTAGATTTGGAGCTGAAAGATTCTCTGCATCTCCTAGGCAAGCAGATTTAATGATCGTAGCCGGTACTGTAACTTGGAAGATGGCTCCTGCAATCAGAACTATGTATGACCAAATGTCAGATCCTAAATGGGTAATTAGTATGGGTGTGTGTGCTACAAGCGGTGGTCCATATTATGATTCTTATTCTGTAGTCCCTGGTGTTAATAAAATCGTGCCTGTAGATGTATATGTTCCCGGTTGTCCACCTAGGCCAGATGCCCTTCTTTACGGGTTAATGCAATTACATGAAAAAATTAAAAGATATTCACTTAAAGGGAAGTCAGCAGGAAATAATGACTAAGGTTTTAACTGGATCTGATATTGAAGACATTTTAAGTTCTAAATTTATGAACCAAATTGAATTTATTGGTGACGATTATGTGCAGATTATAAATAACGATTCATTAGATGTTTTTAATTATCTAAAGATAGATCAAAAATATGATTTACTTAGTTCTGTAACTTCTGTAGACCGAATAAGTCATTTTGAGGTTGTGTATCATCTAACTTCATTGCAAAAAAATGAATCCATGGTTGTTAAAATTAAATGTGGCGAAGATAGGATTAATCCAAATTTAAAAAGCGTTGTTTCAGTTTGGAGAGGGGCTGAATTACAAGAGAGAGAAATATACGATTTGATGGGTATAATGTTTGAAGGCCACCCAAATATGAAAAGATTATTGCTCTGGGAAAATTTTGAAGGCCACCCCTTAAGGAAAGATTTCGTGAGTTGAAATGAGTACTGAATTAGTGACAATGAATATTGGACCTATCCACCCTAGTACTCATGGAGTATTTCGAATGAGGGTTACTTTTGATGGGGAAACAATTATTGATGCTGAGCCTATTATTGGATATCTTCATCGTGGATCAGAAAAGTTAGCCGAAGAAAGAACTTATACTCAGGTTGTAACGCTAACTGACCGAATGGACTATACGGCATCTATGACAAATAATCAGGCATATATATTGTCAGTGGAAAAACTTTCTGGGATAACTCCATCCGAAAGAGGTGTATGGCTAAGAATGATTGCAGCTGAATTGCAAAGAATTGCCGCACATTCAGTGGCTATTGGTTTTTTAATTAATGATCTAGGTGCATGGCACACCCCTCTTCTTTATTTGCTTAGAGAAAGAGAAAAAATACTAGAATTATTTGAAATGATGTGCGGAGCCAGAATAACAAATAGTTATCTTAGGCCTGGAGGCGTATTTATGGATGCCCCCGATGAATTTTGGCCTTCTTTGAACAGATTTCTAGATGAAATGCCAAATAGATTAGATGATATAGAAAATCTATTAACTGATAATGAAATAATATTGGCTAGAACTCAAAATGTAGCAATTCTAGATAAAAATGATGCGATAAATGCTTCTATAACTGGGCCTATGCTAAGAGCTTCTGGAATTGATTGGGATTTAAGACACAGAAATCCTTATGATTATTATGAAAAAATTTCTTTTAGAAGACCATTGGGTACTGTTGGAGATAATAACGATAGATATCTAATCAGGCTTCATGAAATTCGTGAAAGTTTGAAAATAGTAGAGCAATGTTTAGATTTGATAGAGCCAGGTCCAGTGCAGCCTGAAGAAGTTCCTTTTTTAGTCAGGCCTCCAATTGGTGAATCTTATGTGCCAATAGAAGCGCCTAAAGGAGAATTAGGGTTCTATTTAGTTAGTGATGGCGGAATTTCTCCTTTTAGATGCCATGTTAGGGCTCCATCTTTAATTAACCTTACTTTATTAAGAGATATGGTCATTGGTTATAAGATTGCAGACTTGTTTGTGACATTTGGATCTATTGACGTGAACATGGGTGAGGTTGATAGATAATGGGGCCTATAAGAGATAGTTTTATATTTGAGTTTCTATATTGTCATTTGTCACTCGAGGCTAGCTGCTCCTCTGTCAGGATAATAAATATAGCATTTATACCGGAAAGTTTAAGTTGGATTTCATTTTCATTGACTGCCTTTTTTTGGATATTTGTATTTGTAAATGCTGCCCTAATCGGTGTTCTCGCATTAATTTGGGGAGAAAGAAGGCTAATAGGAAAATTTCAGGCTAGGTTAGGGCCAAATAGGTGGGGGCCACTTGGATTATTTACGCCTGTTGCTGATGCTATAAAAGTAATGTTTAAAGAAGATATTGAACCAACTTTATCAGACAAACTTATATATGTTTTGGCTCCAATATTGATGGTAGTTCCAGTATTTATGATTTTTCCAATTATTCCATATGGAACTAAAACATTTTTAACCAATATAAGCGTAGGGGTAGTATTTGTTTTGGCCATAACTTCTATAAATAGTCTCTCTGTTTTGATGGCTGGTTGGGCATCAGGAAATAGGTTTGCAATTATAGGTGGAATTAGGGCCGTTGCAATGCTTTTAAGTTATGAAATTCCAATGGGAATATCGGCTGCTGGAGTTGTAATTGTAGCTGGATCACTATCTTTAAGTGGGGTAGTAAATAGTCAGGTTATTCCTAATGCTATTTTTCAACCTCTAGGATTTATTACATTTCTTATAGCCTCTACAGCTGAGCTTAATAGGAGCCCCTTTGATATTACAGAAGCAGAATCAGAGTTAGTAGCAGGGTATATGACTGATTATAGTAGTATGAAATTTGGTTTATTTTATTTAGGAGAATTTATGGCAACAATTGCCTCTTCAGCAATTATAGTTACTTTCTATTTCTCAGGTTGGAGAGGTCCAAGTTTTATTCCTTCTGAGATTTGGTTTTTAACTAAATGGATTGGTGTTATAGCTATATTTATTTGGTTTAGGGCGACCTTTCCTAGATTAAGGATTGATCAAATTATGTCACTAGCTTGGAAAGGCTTATTTGAGTTAAGTTTGATTAATGTTTTGGTATTGGCCTTAATGATTGCTATTTGGCCTGACCCTACAGGAATTCAACTGTTAATAATGACGGTAATAAATTGGATAGTATTTCTAGTTTCTGTTTACATTTTTGGAAAAATATTGAGTCCTAATTTAACTGGTAATAAAATTAAAAAACGCTCAGTAATATACGGATTGGATTAATATGTTTGGAATAGGTTTATTAAAAGGATTATTTACCACACTAAAAAATCTATTAGGGCCTGTATTTACTGTGCAATATCCCAATAAAAAGGTGGGATTAATTGGCGCTCTAAAATTTCATAAGAAATCGCCATTAGAATTTCTTAAGGCTCAGCCTAGTGAATTTATTAAGTCTTTGGCTGGCTTGCATGAGGTACCTGAATATCCATCTCAAGCTTCAAGATTCAGGGGTCAAGATTTTAATTGGTTTGAAGATAGATGCACTGGTTGTGCAAGTTGTGCAAAATATTGCCCATTAGGAATTATAAAAATTGAAACTACTCCCGGTTCTAGAGACGAGCAGGAAGGGTCTTCTTATGACATAGATGTTTTTGATATTGATATAGGCAGATGCATGTTTTGTGGTCTTTGTGTGGAAGCGTGTCCATTCGATGCTCTGCATATGGGTAGCGGTTTTGAGAAGGCAAATGAAAAAAGAAAAGATTTAGTAATACCCGTTGATGAACTTAGAACAGCTGAAAAGACTCCAAGTACCTGGTTTAGGCCTCAAATGGAAAATAAAAATTATAAACCAAAAGATAAAGGAGCAGAAATTAAAGACTGGCATGACGTTGGTAGGCATGAACAGCCATCTGATGAAGAATTGACAGAAAGATGGGTGAATGAGAGATAAAAAATATGTTTATTGATGCAATTTTTTATTTAGTTTCGATTTTACTTATTTCAAACTCTTTATTAATTTTATTTTCGAAAAATGTATATAGATCTGCAGTTTTTCTAGCATTTTCAATGTTATGTTTTGCGGCAATGTACTTTATGTTAAGTGCTGAATTTATAGGTGTAATTCAAATACTAGTTTATGTTGGTGCTGTATCAGTCTTAATAGCGCTATCTGTAATGCTAGTTAAAGATATAGAAAAAAGTACTGATAATAATAGACTATTATATTATTCAGCAGCAATTGGTTTAATTTTTCTTATATTAATTTCTTTTTTTATTATTAATTTTAAATGGAATGAATTTAGTAGCAGTATTTTAAATAATTCTAATTGCCTTCTTTCAAATTGTGGGACTGACCCTGCAATTTTAATTGAAAGCACAAATTGGTTAGGAAAACTAATTACCACTGATTTTATGGTAGCTTTTCAATTATCTGGATTGATTTTACTGGCGTCATTAATTGGTGCTTTAGCATTGCTTAGATTAAGGATGAACAATGACTCTAAGTAATTTATTAGTTATATCTGCCATAATTTTTATTATCGGGCTAATAGGTACATTGACTAAAAAAAGTACAGTTTTGGTAATAATGAGTTTAGAGTTGATGTTTAATGCCGCCGCCCTTTCTTTTGTAGCATTTTCAAGATTTGCTCCTGGAGGACTTTTAGGCGTGGAGTCTGCATCAAGGGTTTTGTCTGGGCAAGTTATGGCAATATTTATAATCGCAATAGGTGCAGCTGAAGCAGCATTAGCACTATCTTTGGTGATAGCAATATATAGAGAAAAAAGCAGCATTGAAATTAGTAACTCAATTGATATAAAGGAAGTTTAATGTGGGTCGATTATAAGCAATTAGATAATTTATTAACTGCAGAGATGTGGAAAAATTTATTAGAAGGAGAGGGTCTTCCTGCAAAAATTTTACCTGAAGGTGATATTTTAAATTGGAGCGAAACTTCTAAATTTAGACTTCTCGTTCCTAAGGGAAGAGAGCATGTTGCCGATGAGATTTTAAGGAAATTGTAATGACGAATAATGAATTAGTCTGGATTATTTTTTTGCTCCCTCTGTCTTCATTTCTGATAAATGGAATTTTAATCGCATTTACTAAATTTAATATCAAAACTATATCAGGGCCGTTGAACGTATTAACTATTGGGTCTTCATTTCTAATTTGCCTATTTATATTAATAAATGGAATTGGATCTAGTTTTGATTATCAATCTGGATCATTCCAATGGTTTTCTTTTGGTATATTCGAAATAACAATGGGAATATTGTTAGATCCATTAACTTTAATAATGATAACTGTTGTAACCGGAATAAGCTTTCTGATCCAAATTTACTCTTTGGCCTATATGGAGCATGATGAAGGATATTCTAGATATTTTACTTACATGGCTTTATTTACAACCTCAATGCTTGGATTAGTTTTTTCTAAAAATTTAATTCAATTATTTATTTTTTGGGAATTAGTAGGCGCAACCTCTTATCTTCTAATTGGATTTTGGTTTAATAAGCAATCGGCCATAAAAGCCGCAAAAAAAGCTTTTTTGATGACAAGAATTGGTGATTTTGGCTTAATAATTGGAATACTGTTAATTGCAAAGCAAGGTTCGCAATATCTAGATATAACTCAATTTTACATAGCAGTTCAAAATGGAATTTTTACTACAGAAATTCTTACACTAGTTGGCTTGTTAGTGGTTATAGGCGCTGTAGGAAAATCTGCACAATTCCCTTTGCATAATTGGTTGCCAGATGCAATGGAAGGGCCTACTCCAGTTTCGGCACTCTTGCATTCAGCAACAATGGTTACTGCTGGAGTATTTCTACTTGCTAGGATGTTTCCTCTAATTAGTGCGATTGAAATTGTATCGACTACAGTTGCATATATTGGAGGGTTTACACTTATTTTTGCTTCTACTATGGCTTTAGTTAGTAATGACATAAAAAGAGTATTGGCCTACTCATCAATTAGTCAATTAGGTTATATGTTTTTAGCATTGGGCACTGGTGCTTATGGGGCAGCTATTCTTCATTTATTTACTCATGCTTGGTTTAAAGCATTATTATTTCTAGGTGCAGGATCGGTTGGGCACGCTGTTCATACATTTGATATGACTAAGATGGGTGGCCTAAAGGATCATATGAAAATCACATATTGGACAATGATTCTAGCTGCAATTAGTTTAATTGGAATTTTCCCTTTTTCTGGTTTTTGGAGTAAAGATGAGGTTTTATTAGGAGTTAGTAAAGATTCCAACATTTTATTCTTAATGGGATTATTTGGAGTTATTTTAACCGGATTCTATATGACAAGAATGATGTTAATGACATTCTTTGGTGATTTTAAGGGAGGCGAATCAGGATTAGAAGAAAAATCATTGCATGAAAGTCCAAAATTCATGATTTATCCAATGATATTGCTGGCTATTCCATCTGTAATTATAGGATTTTTTGTAAGTTCTCCCATTGATTTAGGCATAATAGATAAACACATTATGGTTTCGTTTCTTGACCATAATAAATTAGTTTTTCCTGATCTCCATCACCATGAAATTAAATTTAATTTCCTTCTAGCAATAGTATCTTCATTGTTGGCTATATCTGGAATATTGATTGCCATTTTTACTAGTAGATCGAACATAGACTTAAAATTTGCAAGAAAAATTCTTGTAAATAAATATTACTTAGATTATTTATATGAAGAAATCATTACTGAAAATTTGTTTTATAAGAGATTGGTCAAGTTATTGGATTTTATTGAAACTAATTTTATTGATAAAGCAAGCCATATTTTATCGAATTCACTTAGATGGGTATCAAATAAATTTGCAATAACCCAGAATGGGCAACTGCAAATTCAAAGTATTACATTTTTTATAAGTTTATTAATTATTATTGCCGGATATTTTTCATGGCTCTATTTAGGGGGTAATTAGTGCCTGGAGGAATATTATCATTTTTAATATTTTTCCCAATTATTTCAGGTATTTTAATTGGTATTTTCTCTGAAAATAAATTCCTAAAAATAAATATTAAGAAAACTTCACTTTTAATTACAGGAATTCAATTAATTTTATCTATTTTAATTTATTTCAGTTATGACAAAACTATTGGAGGGTTTCAATTCATAGATTATTTTGATTCTTGGATACCTTTTGAAGCTTTTACAGCAAGATATATTGTTGGAATTGATGGATTAAGTGCACCTTTAGTTTTACTGACCGGAATATTAGGTTTTTGTTCGGTTATAGCCTCGATGAATATTCAACTAAGACAAAAGGAATATTTTATGTGGTTGTTGGTATTACAAGGGGTTGTAACTGGCGTTTTTGCTTCTCTTGATTTATTACTTTTGTTTGTATTTTGGGAGGCTGAACTGATACCCATGTACTTTTTAATATCTATATGGGGTTCGGGTAGAGCTCATTATTCAGCAATGAAATTTTTGATATTTACGCTAACTTCTGGGGCCTTGTTATTAATAGGTATTATCTCATTGTATTTTTCAACAGGAACCTTTGTTATGTTTGATATCACTGAACTGGGGCTGTCTGGAATCGTTAATTCAAATCTTTCTCTTGCAATTCCAGCAATATTTATATTCTTTATATTCTTTATTGGGTTTGCAATTAAGCTTCCATTGTTCCCTGTTCATAGTTGGCTTCCAGATGCTCATACTGACGCTCCTACAGCTGTAAGTATTATGCTTGCAGGTGTTTTGTTAAAAATGGGAGGTTACGGTTTATTAAGGATAAATGTGGACCTCTTTCATTACATTGATCCTTCCATCCTTACTGATTTGGGCCCTTATTTTGCAATTATTGGGGCATTTAGTGTTATATATGGGGCTATATTGACTATTCAGCAAACTGACCTTAAAAGATTAATTGCTTTTAGTAGTGTGAGTCATATGGGGTATGTAATATTAGGATTTTCATCATATAGTGCTTTTGCATCAGTTGGTTCTACGGAAGGTCTAGGAGGCACCGCTTTACAACTATTTACTCACGGAACAATAACTGGATTAGCCTTCTTATTGGTTGGGCTAACTTATGAAAGAACCCACACCAGATATATTCCTCATTTGGGTGGATTAGTCAATAAAATGCCATTAATTACTACCTTCTTCGTAATTGCAGGATTTGCAAGTTTAGGCCTTCCTGGTTTAAGTGGTTTTGTAGCGGAATTAATGATATTTGTAGGTACATTCAAAATGGGATCTCTTTATGCTGTCTCAACAATTGTTGCAGTTTTTGGAGTTGTACTTGCGGCTGGCTACACTCTTTGGATGATTCAGAGGGCATATTTTGGAAAAGAGGTTAAAGGAGATAGTCCAGTAGCAAAGATTTTTGATCAATTGACTGACTTAAATAAATTGGAATTATTGAGTGTAGTAATTCTTACAATTACAATTGTTGTTGTTGGTATTTATCCTTCTATAATAACTGACGTGCTAGATATTGGAGTGGGGGAGATATTTACTAGATGATCAATTTAAATGACATATTGTTGTTATCCCCTGAAATTACTTTGATAATAGGAACTTTTGTAGTAATTATTGCAGATCTTTTTTTTCCTAAAAAGTCTTACTCAGCAATTTTTACAAGCATATTTTTAATTATTTCTTCAATATTATCTATAGCTATGGTTGCAAATCTGATCAGTTATAACGATTCATCAGGATTATCAATCATTAATGTTCTTTCAATTGATAAGTATTCTCTTTTCTTGAAATCATTAATTTTGGTTTCTGGATTATCAATCAGTGTTTGTGGAATAAATTTACTAAGCGAAGAACTAAAATCAAAAGGTGAATTTTGGGCCCTTTTTCTAATTTCAATAACTGGAATGTCACTTCTTACAAGTGTTACTGAAATGATAACTGCTTGGGTAGCATTAGAACTTACATCTTTACCAGTAATTGGAATGCTTGCTTTAAATCAGAGAAAACATTCACTTGAAGTTTCATTAAAATATCTGATATTAAGTGCTACTAGTTCGGCTATTATATTAATGGGTATTGCATATATTTATGGAGTATCAGGTTCAACATTTTTTAATGAAATTTCAACAATCGATACATCATTATCGGGTAAATACTTATTTAAAGATTCAACTAATATACTTCTTCTATTTGGTGCCTTACTTCTTGTTTCGGGAGCGTCTTTTAAAATAGCTTCTTTTCCATTTTTTTCATGGGTTCCAGATGTTTATCAAGGCGCGCCTACAATAGTAACAATATACTTATCTGTAGTGAGCAAAATTGCAGGATTCTCGATAATAATTAGGATACTTTTTGATGCAATAAATAGTTCAATGGTAAGTGAATGGGCTATCTATCTATCAATTATGGCAGCAGTTTCTATGACATTTGGAAATGTTATGGCTCTTAGGCAGAGCAATATTAAAAGATTATTTGCTTACAGTACTATAGCTCACGCAGGTTATATTCTTGTTGGTTTAGCTTCAAGTGAGCCAGATGGCTTGAATTCTGGCAACTTAGCAGGAATACAGTCAACTGTATTTTACCTAGCAGCCTATGCAATAACCAATTTGACTGCATTCTTAAGTATACTTTCAATATCTAGAGAAATTAATTCTTTTGAAATAGAAGAATTTAAGGGTGTAGGAACTAGAATAAGATATCAATCAATAATTTTAGCTATCTCATTAATCTCTTTATTAGGGATTCCTGCAACCATTGGTTTTATGGGTAAAGCATTTATTTTTACTTCTGCAATATCTAATAATTTGATGTGGTTGGCGCTAGTTGGAATACTTAATTCAGTTATCTCAGCTTATTATTACATCAGAATAATAAGATTGATGTTTATTGATTCTTCAGAAGTCCAAAGTTCAAAAACTGCTAATTCAGATCTAAATACAAGAATTATCACTTCATTTGGCGCAGTATTAATTATAGTTCTTGGCTTGGCTCCAGTAATGTTATTAGGTATAGTTGAGGACGTTGTAAATTTACTTCAATAATAATTATAGAAAATGGATACATTTTATAGTCCAAAAATAATAGCAATTTTATTTAATCAGAAGTCAAATGATGCTGAATCTTTAGCGTCTGAAATTAAACTCAAATTAAAAGATGACTTTGAAATTTTTTCTCAGAGCACAGAATCGGCTCTTAATGATGGATTGAATAACGAAAATATAGACCTAATTATCTCTATTGGCGGAGATGGGACTGTGCTTAGGTGTGCTCACGTTTTAAATGGGAGCAATTGCCCTATATTAGGTATAAATTTAGGCAGATTAGGATTTTTATGTGAAATTGATTCATCTGACCTTGATAAAAAACTTCCATCTTATCTTAATGGGGAAGGAGTAATAGAGAAAAGATCTATATTGAAAATAAACTTATTTAAAAATAACTCAAAAAAAGAATTTTTTGCATTAAACGATTTTGTTCTTGCTAGAGGATCTAAAGTAAGAATTATAGACGTCGAAGCTTCTTTAAATAATAATCATTTTGCAACATATAGAGGAGACGGAGTTGTTGTATCTACAGCTACAGGATCAACTGCTTACTCACTTTCATTAGGAGGAGCAATATTGTCTCCATCTAGTAACAATATGATTATAAAGCCAATCGCATCGCATACAAGCCTTTTAGGAGGACTAGTTATGGAAAGCGATGCAAGATTAACTCTTAAAGCAGACTCAAGAGAAGATTTGTCAATAACTGTAGATGGATTCATTGATGATCAGTTGAGAGAGTTTGATTATATAGAGGTCCAAGTGGATGATTCAAAAACAGTAAATTTTGTAAGATCTCATGATTTTAAATCAGAGTATTGGAACAGCCTAGCAAAGAAATTAGAACTAAGAAAAGGTGAATCTCTTGGCGGATAATAAGCCTGCATTCAAGAGGTTAAATTCAAAGATTATCCATAATGGAGAATATATTAATCTGCGTCAAGACGAACTATTTAAGGAAGAAAAGTATTTAAGCACTAGAGATGTTATTGAGCATGTAGGCTCAATAGTTGCTGTTCCCTATGAAATAATTGATAAAAAAGTATATGTATATATGGTAAAACAATGGAGAAATCCAGTAGATGAATGGTTATTAGAATTTCCTGCAGGCACCTTGAATGCTCATGAAGATCCAAATAAAGCCGTGAAAAGGGAACTACAAGAAGAAATAGGCATGGTTCCAGAAGATATTAAACTATGGTCTCCTTTTTATGTAGCGCCGGGGTGGTGTACAGAAAAGATTTATTGTTTTTTTGCTACTAATTTAAAGTCCTCAAAATTAGAATCTGATATCGATGAAGAAATCTATATAGAGAGATTAGAACTTAGTAAAATTCATAAAATGATTAAAGAAAAGAAAATTGTTGATTTAAAGACAATCACATCATTCTATGTTTTTAAAGAATTTTTAAGTGAAAGTATGAACCCAAATTTATACAATTAATGTTAAAATTTAAACAATAAAATGAGTAAACATGATTTATTAATAATAGGTGCAGGCCTTGCAGGCCTTAGGGCTGCTGTTGAAGGTGTGCGTCAAGGACTTAATGTTGCTGTAATAACTAAGGTTCATCCAGTAAGAAGTCATTCGAACGCTGCCCAGGGCGGAATTAATGCGGCTTTAACTGATAGAGGTGATGACTGGGAAGATCATGCTTTAGCTACTATAAAGGGCAGTGATTACCTTGCCGATCAAGATGCGGTAGAAGTTATGTGTAGAGAGGCAGGCGAAGCTATTATTGAACTTGAAAATATGGGTGTAATCTTCAGTAGAGATGAAGAGGGAAAGTTAGGGACTAGAGCTTTTGGAGGCCAAAAGAAAGCAAGAACTTATTTCGTTGGGGCTATTACAGGTAGTGCATTACTTCATGTTCTTTATGAGCAGTCCGTAAAATATAATTTGCATATTTATGAAGAATGGTTTGTCACCAAATTAATCAAGCAAGACGGAAAGATAGCAGGGGCTATTGCATTCGATATAAAAACAGGACAAATGGAGTTAATAACTGCTAAAGCGGTAGTACTTGCAACAGGAGGTGCAGGAAGAGTTTTTGAACCTTCTACTAATGCTCTTATATGCACTGGAGATGGTCTTAGTTTAGCCATGCAAGTTGGTGCCCCTTTAATGGATACAGAAATGATTCAATACCATCCAACCACTCTTGCTGGAAATGGAATATTACTTTCAGAAGCAGCTAGAGGAGATGGGGCTTATCTAATTAACTCGGAAGGTGACAGGTTTATGGAAAAATATGCTCCTGACTACATGGAGTTGGCATCTAGAGATGTGGTTTCTAGGGCAGAACAAACTGAGATTGATGAGGGAAGGGGGGTTGATGGCTGTGTATATTTAGATTTGAGACATTTGGGCAAGAAATTCATTGAGGAAAGACTCGGGTATTTGCAAGAGGTTGCCCTTGAGTTTAGAGGAATTGACCTTTCTGAATCGCCTATACCGATTAAGCCAGGTATGCACTATATAATGGGTGGAATTAAAACAGATTTGAATGGCGCTACTAATATACCAGGTCTTTACGCTGCTGGTGAATGTGCAAATGTAAGTGTTCATGGTGCAAACAGGCTTGGTGCTAACTCATTGTTAGATACCATAGTGTTCGGAAGAAGAGCAGCAGTGGATAGTGTTGAGTATATAAAATCTGCAGGTTCTTTAAATGTAGATGAAAGGGAACTTTCCAAAGAGAAGTCTAGAATTCAGAATATTCTTGATAGGCCTAAAGGAATGAGGTCAGCTGAGTTGAGAAACAAGATGGGGACAGCCATGACAAAAGGCATTGGAGTTTGGAGAGATAAAGATAGTATCACGGAGGCTATAACCAAAATGAAAAATTTAAGAGGTCAGTTACCTAATGTATTTATTGAAAATAAAGGCAAGGTATTTAATACTGACCTTGTATCATATCTTGAACTTGAATTTATGGTTGATGTAGCTGAATCTATATGTCATGGGGCTGATAAAAGATTAGAGAGTAGAGGAGCGCATTTTAGGACTGATATGAAATCAAGAAATGATTCAGATTGGTTAAAGCATACTCTTGTACAATTTGCTGGTGAGGAGTTAAATACAACTACATCAGACGTTACAATTACTGATTGGCAACCTACAGAGAGAGTATATTAATTGGAAGCGCAGATTAAAGTTAAAAGATTTAATCCAGAAAATGGAGCAAAACCATTTTTTCAAGACTACTCTATAGATGTTTCAGAAGACTCAACTATTTTAGATGGGTTAATTAAGATTAGAGAAGAGCAAGATGGTACTTTAGCTTTAAGATGTTCGTGTAGAGCTTCAATATGTGGTTCGTGCTCAATGAAAGTTAATGGATCTGCAAAACTGGTATGTAAAACGAGAATAAAAGAAGTATCTCCTCAAGGAGAGACCGTTACCGTAGAGCCTATGAGCAACTTTCCAGTAATTAAAGATCTTGTTACAGAAATGGACTCATTTTGGTCAAAAGTTAAAAGCATTGATCCTTATGTAAAGACAAATTTTGAACCTGAAGCTGAGCATATTGCCTCAAATGAAAGTATGACCCACTTGTTGGGTGTTATGAATTGTATTATGTGTGGAGCATGTGTTTCAGAATGCACAGCTTTAGAGGTAGATTCAACTTTTACCGGCCCTGCAGCATTGGCTAAAGCATACAGATTTGTAGCTGACCCTAGAGATGAGGATAAAAAAGAAAGATTAGGAAAATTAAATGAAAGTTCAGGTGTATGGGATTGTTCGAGGTGTCTTGCTTGTGTAGAAGTTTGTCCTAAAGATGTAGCCCCTATGGAAAGAATAGTTAAGATGAGGGATTTGGCCATAGAAGAAGGCTATACAAATACAAGCGGATTCAGGCACACTGAGAGTTTCAGTGATTCGATAAAAAAACATGGAAGACTTGATGAAACTAGGCTTGCTCTGGAAAGTACAGGGCTATTAAATATCTCAGGCTTAATAGATTTGGCAGTTATTGGTATCAAATCTTTATTTAAAGGAAAGATTCCACCACCACTTCCTCATAAACCAAAAGAAGCAGATAAGGTAACAAATATAGCAAAAAGATTGGATAGCGAGGAGTCTGAAGAATGAAATTCGCATTTTATCCAGGTTGTGTAGCTAGAGGTGCTGCTCCTGAATTATATAAGTCAACTATGCTTGTGGTAGATAAACTTGGAATCGAGTTAGAAGAAATAGAAAAGGCTGCTTGCACGGGAGCAGGTGTATTACAAGAAAAAAATCAAAAATTAGGTGATGTTTTAAATATTAGAACATTGGCTCTAGCTGAACAGATGGGTCTTTCAATTATGACTATATGTTCAACCTGCCAAGGGGTCATATCTCAAGCAAACCATAGAGTTGTTAAAGATCCAGAATATTTGGCAGAAATAAACAAAGAGTTAGAAAAAGAAGGACTGCATTATTCAGGTAAAACTGAAGTTAAGCATTTATTGTGGATATTATTAGAGGATATAGGAATAAAATCACTGCAGGATATGTTTAATATTGATCTTTCAAGTTTTAATTTTGCTCCTTTTTATGGATGCTATCTGATCAGGCCATCCGATGCATTGGGAATAACAGAAAATCCAAAAAGAAAACATTCATTGGACATAGTTATTGAGTCTACGGGGGCATCAGCAACTGACTATGCTGGCAAAACAAGATGTTGCGGCTTTCCTATACTACTAATTAATCAGAAAAATTCGTTAAAAATGGTTGCTAAACATACTGGAGATGCTAAAGATGAAGGTGCTGATGCGATGGTAACTCCTTGCCCTTTATGCCATCTTAATCTTGATGGGTATCAAGCGAAGGCTAGAAGGCAAAATAATAGAGGTAAAGCCGATTTACCTATATTGCATTTGCCTCAACTAATAGGAATGGCCATGGGTTTAGATGCTAAGGAACTTGGAATAAATAAACATCTTGTCTCAACAGCAAACTTTATAAAGTCAATAAAAACGAAAGTATCTTAAAACACAAAAAATGAGATTTTGTTACGCATTTAGAAGATTTTCCGATTATCCATATTTAGGAATTGCTACTGACCTTGACCCTAAAAGACTTACTGATAAGTTTTTAAAAAGGGTAGAAAAAATGGGATTTGATGGAATTGAACTTGGAATGGAATGCCTAGATAGAGTCGAGGGCGGAGAAAATGGACTTAAGGAGTTTGAAAAAAGACTTTCCGATCTTGGAACTCCTGTATTAGCTATTAGATCTGGTGGTAGGTGGGGCGGATCAATGATTGACCCAAGAACAGGAAAAGAAAATATCATAAGAGCAAGAAGAGCATTAAAATTTGGAAAAATTTTAAAATCTGAAGTAATTAATGGAGCAACATGTGAACCTGAAAAATCCCCATATATTGATTCTGGATCAAGTTTAGTTTCTGGTCTGGAATTTGCTCACCATGGCTTTCCTTATTCTCAAAATTCAAGTAGAGAAACCTCTCTAACTGAGTACGATATGTTAGCTGAAAAATATCAAGAGTTATGCGACGAGGCAAAAGATTACGGATTAAATATATCCTGCGAAATGCATCAGAATTCACCAATAGATAACAGCTGGTCTGCCAAATTACTACACAGTAAAGTGGAAAGAGATAATTTTGGGATTAATCCAGACCTAGGAAATATAATTTGGAATTACGACATTCCAGAAGAGAGGACAGAAGACGCGATTAAAGAATTAGCACCAATTTCAAACTATTGGCACTGCAAGAACATGACTAGAGTAAATCATCCTGAAAACAGAAGGTCAGTCTTCGTCAGGGAAAACATACTTGGCGGAGAGATTGATTACAGGTTTGCAATTGAAGCTATGCACGACGGAAATTATAGTGGATTAATGGCATTAGAAGGTGTGCCTAGCGGTGATCAATTCTATTCTGACAAGCAGAGTTTAGATTACTGCAAAGAAATCTGGAATGGTCTAGAGAAATAGTTAATTTTTGAGTAGATAAAGTTATGCAGCTCAATTGGTAGAGCGCTTCGCTGGCAGTTAAATTATCATTCCGCCATCGATTATATGTGCGACACCAGTAGTATATTTGGAATCATCAGAAGCTAAATATAAAGCTAAATTAGCTATTTCTTCTGGTTGNCCAAGTCTTCCCATAGGTTGTCTTGCAATAAAATCTTTTTTTGCTTGAACAGGATCATCTTCAGCATTTATTCTATCTTGCAGAGAAGGAGATTCAACAGTAGCAGGGGCAATAGCATTACATCTTATACCACTCCCTACGAAGTCTTTTGCAACTGACTTGGTGATACCAATTATTGCAGCTTTACTTGCAGAGTAAGAAAATCTATTTACAACTCCAGCCAAGCTTGAAGCAACCGAAGACATATTAATTATTGAGCCAGAACCTTGTTCAATCATATGTGGTAGATATAGTTTTATAATCTGATACATTGATTTTACGTTTATATTAAATGCTTCATCCCACTGATCTTCATCGCATTCAAGTATNGTNCCACCATGAACAAATCCTACGCCATTAAATAGAACATCAACACCGCCTGTTTCTCTGAAAATATTTTCAATGTCACTATACTTTGTTACGTCTGCTTGAATAGTTTTCATTCCATTTAGAGTTGCTAAAGTACCTTGATTAATATCACATGCAAATACTTCTGCGCCATTTTCAACAAAAAGTTCAGCAGTAGACCTACCAATTCCTTGGCCTGCTGCAGTTACTAGTGCTTTTTTACCTTTGAGTTTCATGGTTTATTGACCTTTCATAACTTCAATTAATTCTTCAACAGCTTTTGAAGAAGTAAGAAGACCATCTTTCTCACTTTGACTTAAATTCAAATTAATTATTTCTTCAATTCCAGAACTACCAAGTTTTACTGGAACACCTGCATATACACCCTTAATTCCATATTCACCATCAAGCATTGCTGCACATGGAAATACCTCTTTAGTGTCGTGTATTATTGCATCTACCATTTGGGCAACCGCAGCTGATGGTGCATAATATGCACTTCCAGTTTTCAGATGAGCAACAATTTCTGCTCCACCATCTCTTGTTCTTTGCACTATTTCTTCAAGTCGGCTTTTTTCGATCATTTCTTCTACAGGAACACCTCCTATAGTAGTTGCTTTAAGNAGAGGAACCATAGAGTCTCCGTGACCACCTAAAACATATGCATCTATGCTATTTACAGATACATTTAACTCTTCAGATAAGAAGGTTCTAAATCTGCCAGTATCAAGTATTCCTGCCATTCCAATTACTCTTTCTTTTGATAGCCCACTTTTTTGATAACAATGCTGAACCATTGCATCCAAAGGGTTGGAAACCACTATAATTATGGGATTTTTAGATTTTGAAATCACACTTTCTGTAACCGACCCAACTATATTCATATTGGTAATCAGCAAATCATCTCTACTCATTCCAGGTTTTCTAGCAATTCCTGCAGTAATAACAACTATGTCTGAATCTTTAGATTCTTCGTAAGAATTAGTTCCAATAATTTTTGCATCAGATTTTACAATTGGACCGCTCTCAAGAATATCTAAAGCTTTTCCTTGTGGTATTCCTTCAACTACATCTATGAGCACAACATCGCTATGTCCTTTTTCAAAAATTCTTTGAGCTGTAGTAGCTCCTACGTTACCAGCACCAACAACCGTTACTTTTGATTTCATTATTTCTCCTTTGAGAGTCGTTCGTATTTACTATTTATATCCTTGTCTCTGACTGTTTCGAGTACATATTTACCATATTCTTCTCCAGTTACGCCATCTGCTCTTCCAGTAATGACCAACTTTTTCTCAAATTGACTGCAAATTGATAATGCTTTATCAAGTTTTTGCCCTAATTCTGTATAACCTATATGTTCAAGCAACATTGCACCTGCTTTTATCATAGAACTTGGATTTGCAAAGTGGGCTCTACCTTCTTTTAGCATTCTAGGGGCACTACCATGGATTGCTTCAAACATTGCATGTTTTTTACCTAAATTAGCGCTTCCTGCAGTACCAACACCACCTTGGATTTGNGCAGCTTCGTCGGTTAATATATCTCCATATAAATTTGGCATTACAAATACCTCAAATGAAGATCTTCTAGCCTCATCAATTAGATTTGCTGTCATAATATCTATGTACCATGCATCCCACTCAATTTCTGGAAAATTAGATGCAATTTTCTCTGCTTCTTCTAGAAATAACCCATCTGTCTTCTTTAATATATTAGCTTTTGTAACTACCGATACTCTTTTTCTGCCAGTATTTCTTGCGTGATTAAAAGCGGCTTCAATTATTCTTTGGGACCCTACAGATGTTATAACTTTGAAATCCATTGCTAATTCGCCATTAATTTCAATTCCTTGGCTACCTAAAGCGTATGAATCTTCAGTGTTTTCCCTAAAGAAAACCCAATCAATATTTTGTTCTGGGACTTTTACAGGCCTCACGTTTGCGAATAGATCTAGTTCTTTTCTCATACCTACATTTGCAGATTCTATGTTTGGCCAATTATCCCCTTTTTCGGGAGTGGTTGTAGGTCCTTTAAGAGTAACATCGCAAGATTTAATTTCTTCTAGTACATCATCAGGGATTGCTTTAAGATGTTTTGCTCTATTTTCTATTGTAAGACCTTCAATATTTACAAATTCAACCTTCCCTTTTTCCAATTCATCTTTCAAAAGTTCAGCCAGTACATTTTTTGAATCTTCTGTAATTTGTGGGCCAATTCCATCTCCTCCAAGCAGACCTATTCTTACTTTTTCTACTTTGGAATAATCAGTCCATTCACCTTGATTTTTGATTCTTTCAACTCTTTCTAGTTGGGCTCTCATAAGTCCTTCAAAATGATTTTTGGCGTCAGAAATTTGATTTTCAGTAGACATAATTTTCTCCAATCTTTTTAAAGAGGTATATTCCCGTGCTTCTTAGGAAGGTTTTGATCAACTTTGTTTTTTAACATATTCAGGCTATTAATAATTATTTTTCTACTATGAGATGGCTCTATAACATCATCTAANTAACCTTTTTCTGCAGCTACATATGGAGTAGCAAATTTATCTCTATAGTCATTGATAAGTTCTTGTTTCTTTTTTTCAGGATCATCAGCACTTGAAATATCTTTTCTTCCAATTATATTTACTGCACCCTCTGGCCCCATTACAGCAATTTCTGCAGATGGCCAAGCAACATTTACATCACATCTTAACTCTTTAGATCCCATTACTATATAAGCACCTCCATATGCCTTCCTCATTATTATTGTTATCTTGGGGACTGTAGCTTCTACATATGCATATAAAAGTTTTGCTCCATGCCTTATTATTCCTCCATATTCTTGAGAAGTCCCAGGCATAAATCCAGGCACATCCACCAAACTTACTATAGGAATATTGAATGAATCGCAAAATCTAACGAATCTGGCAGCTTTGGAAGAAGCATTAATATCTAGCACACCTGCCATATGGTCTGGTTGGTTTGCTACTATTCCAACCGTTTCTCCATTAAATTTAGAAAAACCTACAACTATATTTTGAGCATAAGAATTTTGAACTTCAACAAAAGATCCCGAATCAATAATAGTCTCAATTACTTCTTTTACATCGTAACTTTGATTGGCGGTGTCAGGTATAAAGTTATCAAGCATAGATTGGTCAGAATCTCCAGAGGTTTCATTACTGGATTTAATATCGACATTGTTAGAGGGCAATATTTTAAGTAAATTTCTAACATCTTCAAAACAATCTGTTTCTGATTGACTTACAAAGTGAGCGACACCACTTTTAGTAGAGTGAGCATTTGCTCCCCCTAGATCATCATGGCTAACATCTTCTCCCGTTACGGCTTTAACTACTTCAGGGCCAGTAATATACATTTGGCCGACTCCCTCGACCATGAATATGAAATCTGTTAGTGCTGGTGAATAGACAGCTCCTCCTGCAGATGGACCTACTACAACTGTTATTTGAGGTATTACGCCGGATGCCATTGTGTTTCTTTTGAATAGTTCGCCATACCCAGATAACGAATCTACACCTTCTTGAATTCTGGCTCCTCCAGAATCATTTATTCCTACTATTGGGCACCCAGTTTTAATTGCTAGATCAAATGCTTTGCATATTTTATTTGATGCTACCTTAGATAGTGATCCACCAAGAACGGTAAAATCTTGCGAGAAAGCAAATACTTGTTGTCCGTTAACATTTCCATACCCNCATATCACAGAATCCCCATCTATCCTAGTTTTATCAAGACCGAAATCTGAAGAATTATGTTTAACAAAAGGATCTATCTCGGTAAATTTTCCATTATCAAATAATAAAGAAAGCCTCTCTCTGGCTAACTTTTTACCTTTTTTTTGTTGAGCCTCTTGTCTTTCGGCTCCTCCGCCTAATTTAGCTTCACTTTTTCTAGTTTGAAGATTCGTAATCTTTGAACTGGACGAACTAGATTTTTTGGAGTTTGTATTGTTTTCAGAATTTTTTTTCATTTTTCAAATGTAAATGCTATCTCAGACATTGATTTCTATCAAATAATTTTTGTTGTAAATTATAAGAGAAAAGATATAAATAAATGTATGGAAATTGGAAACTTCAAATTTGACCTAGAAAATAGAACTGCTGTAGTTGGAATAGTTAATTTAACCGATGATTCCTTTTCGGGTGATGGAATAGGGGCAAACATTGATAAAGCATTAAATTTAATTAAATTATTTACAGATAGCGGTGTAGATATTATTGATTTAGGGGCTGAATCTACTAGGCCTAAATCTTTATATGAAAATGTTATTGAAATTTCTGAAAATCAAGAAGCAGATAGGGTAGTGGCAGTTATAGAGAGTTTGAGAAAAATTTCAGATGTTCCTATAAGTATAGATACTAGAAAATCAAAAGTTGCGCTTCAAGCAGTTAAAGCAGGTGCGAATATTATCAACGATATATCTATGCTTGAATATGACGACAAGATGATTGAAGTAGTAAGGAGTTCTAATATTCCATACATTCTTACTCACAATAAACCCTTAAAAGCCAATAATTCAGTTGCAGATCAAGTAAAAATAGATTTGATGGAAAAAATAGATTATTTAAACTCTAATGGAATAGGGAGCAATAAAATAATTTTAGATCCAGGGTTTGGTTTCAATAAAAATTATGATCAAAACATCGAATTACATAGAAATCTGGATCAAATTTGTAATTTAGGTCCTCCTGTCTTGGTCGGAACTTCTAGAAAGTCATTTTTGGGGGAACTGGCGGGCAATATCTCTGTAGAAGAAAGAAGGGAAGTTTCAATTGCTTCTGTCATAGTTTCTAGAGAAAAAGGAGCCAAGCTATTCCGAGTTCATGATGCTGCGGAGGTTAAGAATTTATTAGAATTTATTGAAAAATTAAGTTAATGGATGAAATTGTAATTAGCCTTGGTTCTAATCTTGGCGACAGAAAAAAATACCTAGAGAGTTCAATTAAAATTCTTTCTAAAAGGATGAGACTAATAAGTGAATCTTCAATATATGAAACGACACCACAAGGAGTATCTTATAATCATGGCAATTATTTGAATCAGGTAGCATTATTCAAATCGCAAATTAACCCATACTCTTTGCTCAATTTAACTAAAAGAATTGAAAAAAAATTAGGAAGAAATAAAAAAGGCGATTTAAGCCCCAGAGTGATTGATATTGATATAATAATTATTGGATCAAAAAAAATTAATAGAAAAAACTTTACGATTCCTCATAGAAATTATAAATTTAGGCCTTTTGTGTTGGTTCCAATTCAAGATATTGAATTAAATTTTAAGCAAATCAATTTAAATTTAAAGGGTCTATTAGCGAAAACTAAAATAGCCGCCAAATACAGGGAGGAAATTAAACTATATTCTCCAAAAGATCTGCAAGGAAGAAAATCATAACTCCATATACTGCAAAAGAATTGTACCCCATTATCCATTCCAAATACTTATTAGAGTAAGTAGGGTATCCAGAATTTCTAAATTGCCAAATTCTAAAAAGTATTCCTAAGCTTAACAGGACTTTTAACCCTAATATTATTGCATAACTTGCATCAGTCTGTACTAGAGAAAGTTTTTGAATTGTCATAATTATTCCAGTTAAGAAAATGAGTATCATAGACCCATTTACAAGTTCCCTTAGTGAGTATGAAATAGTTTGAAAAATTGATTGGTAATTTTCTATTAATTTAAATTTATGACTCATTGATAAAGTGATCATTAAAAAACATCCTCCCAACCAAATAGAGGCAGCAATTGAATGGATAAAATTAATTGTGAATATAAATATTGTCATTATTTACTTATTTTTGACGATTCTTTTTTAAGGGTATTCTCATCAAGAAAGCCAGTCCACTTTGTATTTACTTTGTGATTTTCATCTAGAAATATAGTTGTAGGGAACCCAAATATATTAAATTCATCCGTAAGTAAGTTATCCTTGTCGTACAAATTTATATATTCAACATCAAATTTTTCTAACATATTAATAGAATCCTCTTTCGAGTCTACAAGTGAATTATGAATTATTCCTATCATTAAAATTTTTTGGTTATTTTCTTTATTGAATTCTACTAAAGTAGGAATTTCCTTAGTGCAAGGGGGGCAAGATGGATACCAAAAATTAATTATCATTGGAGTCCCTTCAAATTCTTTTGAATTGAATTTAACCCCATTTATATCTGATCCTTTAAAAGTAAAATTTTTATCGAGATTATCACCAGAATTACAGGATAATAAAAATACTATAATTAATAAGATTAATGTTCTATATGACATATTAGAAACTAGTGAATAATTTTTCTATTTCTTTTTCAATATCTTCTATTTTAATCCTAATTTGATCCATAGTGTCTCTGTGTCTTAATGTAACACACTGATCTTTTTCTACTGTGTCGAAGTCAATAGTAAGGCATATAGGCGTTCCTATTTCATCCTGCCTTCTATATCTCTTGCCAATGCTCTGAGTATTATCAAATTGACATCTGTATACTTTTTGTAGTTTTTTATATATATCGTTGCTGACTTCCGCTAATTTTTCATTTTTGCTCAGAGGTAGCACAGCCACTTGAATAGGAGAAACTATTGGTTTAAATCTGAGCAAGGATCTCTTCTCATCTCCTAAATCTTCTTCATCATAAGCATCACAAATGACCGCTAGTACTGTTCTGTCTGCCCCCATAGCTGGCTCTATAACATAAGGGATATACCTTTCTTTAGATTCTTCATCGAAGAATGAAAGATCTTTACCACTTTTTTCAGAATGACTTTTTAAATCGTGATCACTTCTATTATTTATTGTTTCAAGTTCACCCCAACCCCAAGGGAAATTATATTCGATATCTAATGCTGCTTTGGCATAATGAGGCTTTTCATCAGCAGTATGCTCCCTTTTTCTCAAATTAGATTTTTTTATTCCTATGAACTCGAACCAATTATGACTAAATTCTATCCAATAGTTAAACCATTCATCTGCAGAATCTGGTTGACAGAAAAATTCCATTTCCATTTGTTCAAACTCTCTAGTCCTAAAAATAAAATTTCCTGGAGTAATTTCATTTCTAAAAGATTTGCCAATTTGGCCTATCCCGAAAGGGATTTTTTTTCTAGTTGAAGTCATAACATTTTCAAAATTTACGAATATACCTTGCGCAGTCTCAGGTCTTAGATAAATTTGTGAACCTTTGTCCTGCACTGGGCCCATGTGAGTCTGAAACATTAAATTAAATTGTTTAGATTCAGTTAATTTTCCATCACAATTTTTTTCGGGGCATATTTTAATATCTTCTATTTGGTCTTCTCTAAATCTATTATGGCAAGTTTTGCACTCTACCAGCGGATCAGTAAACCCAGAAACATGACCACTTGCTTCCCATACGCTTGGATGCATTAAAATAGCTGAATCTATACCTTCGATATCTTCTCTTTGATGTATCATGTGTTTCCACCATACATCTTTGATGGTTCTTTTTAATTCAATACCTAGTGGTCCAAAGTCCCATACACTTCTAAGTCCTCCATAAATCTCGCTTCCTTGAAAAACGAAACCCCTTCTCTTTGCCTATGAAACTATTGCATCTAAAGTGACCAAATTCACACCTCAATCATTTTTATATAGTATTTAGAATATGTGTTTACAATTCTACACACATTTAAAGGAAAAAATCATTGGATTCTAAATTATTAAGAGAAAAAATTAGAAATAATAATTTTAACGAGCCTACTTGCGGGTTTGCTAAAGATTATATTCAAACTAATTTGGTAATAGTTACAAATGATTATGCGGATGATTTTGAGAATTTTTGTAATTTGAACCCAAAACCATGTCCNATCATAGAAAAACTGGATACAGGCTCNTATACGCCTTATAAATCTGCTCCTTCTGCTGATATAAGAACAGATATTGTGTCATATAAAAAATTTGAAGAAGGAAATTTAGTTGGCACTTTAAGGAATTTAATTGAGGAATGGAAAGATGATTACGTGACCTTTCTTCTTGGGTGTAGTTTTTCTTTTGAATTTGCTTTATCTAAAGAAGANATATTTATGCCTCATTTTGAGAAAAATGGAAATGTTGCAATGTATTCTACAAATATAGAAACAAACAAAACTNCCTATTTTTCTGGCCCCTTAGTAGTTTCTATGAGATGGATACCAGAGAATAAAGTAGAAAAAACTATTTCTATTACGTCTAAATATGAAAAAAATCATGGTTCTCCGATTCATGTTGGAAATCCATCTGAGATTGGTATAAATGATTTGAGCAATCCTGATTTTGGGGAATATTGGGAAAAGCAAAGCAATAGCGATGTGCCAGTTTTTTGGGCATGCGGTGTTACGCCTCAAGTTGTCCTAAAAAAAGCTAAAATTCCAATAGTTTATACTCATTCTCCTGGATATATGTTTGTTACTGATTTGAAAGATGAGGCAAAATAATGGGTGTTGCAGAAAACATAATATTACAAAAAGATATAAGGAACATATCAAAACTTAAAGATCATTTAAACGATAATTTTTTAACTGATGCAGCAAGTGAAGTAGTTGTAAGAAAGGGTGTAGTTCTTATAGCAACTGGATTTTATATCTCTTATGCGAATGCATCAGAAACAGATGGCCCTGCAGGATCAATCTCACTGGGTAGAGCATTAAAAGATATTGGGTTTGATGTTAAGTATGTAACAGATGAATGGTCTTTTAGTATTTTGGAAGGTATATCCGGGAAAGAAGATGAGATTATTAAATTCCCAGTTGATAATCACGAAAACTCGAAGAAGTTTGCTAGTAAATTAATNGAGAAGTTTTCNCCTTCATTNTCAATTAGTATAGAGCGAGCATCTTTGATGGGAGATGGAACTTATAGGAATTGGAAAGGGGAAGATGTGTCAAAATATAATGCAAAAATAGACTACTTATTTAACTTTTCAAAATTTAGCATTGGGATTGGAGATGGAGGAAACGAAATTGGNATGGGGAATTTAAATAGGGAAATAAAAAAAGTAGAGGGACTGCCAGACAATCCTGCGGTAACCAAAGTAAGTAATTTAATTATTTCTAGCTGCTCTAATTGGGGAGCTTATGGGCTNGTTGCCGAAATTTCATCAATTTTAAATAAAAACCTTTTAATTTCAGTTGATGATGCTAAAGAATTAATTACTAAATCGGTTGACTTAGGAGCTGTAGAAGGTATGTCAGGAGATAGTATTTATGCAGTAGATGGAAGAAATTTAGATGAAGATTCTATATGCTTAACNCAACTTCATGAATATTTAGAAAGAAATTAACTTAGTTGGTCTTTATTCAATGTTTCAGGTATAAAAAAACTAAATAATAGCACTCCTGCCATGCCTATAAATGAAATCGATAATGCAGAAGCCCCTATACTAAAAGATTGAGCGATCGCTCCACTTATAGGTGGGCCTGCTGAATTGCCGGACCAGCCAAAAAGCCTCCAAATTCCTAAAAATGTTCCAGGCTTAACTTTTGGTGATAAGTCAGAACCCAAAGTTAACATTGCTCCAGATCCCAATCCATTCGCAAAACCTAATAACATCCCCACTATCATTAATCCTAAAAATGAATTTGAATATGTCAAAGCTATAAAGCCCACAGAAAGCAAAATTATGCTTGGCACTGAAGTCCATTTCCTTCCAAAACGATCCATGATTATTCCCACAGGATAAAAAAGTGTCATATCTACAGCTGAAGAAATACTTTGTATTAATCCTAATTGCTCAACTTCTAGGCCTATACTAAAAGCCCAAATGGGTATAAGTACGTGTCTGCATTGCCTAAGGAATTGCATTATAAATTGACCTGAACCGCCAAAAACAAATGTGGTTTTGTTTTCAATAATTGTTGATCTTATTGATTTAGCCTCATTATCATATTCTTCTGTATCTTCGCTCTGATTTGTTGGATCATGGCTAAAAAAGATCAGAATAGCAGTAAAAAGTGCAACACCTGAAATAATATAAAATGGTACATCTATTCCTAAAGAACTAGCTGTGTATCCACCTGCAACAGGGCCAACAAACCATCCTATTCTATTAATTCCTCCAAACCTAGAAAATGCTTTCCCTCTGAACTCTAACGGAACAATTTGTGTTAAAAATGAATGCCTGCTCAGGCTAAAGAAACCATAGAAAATTCCTAGTGAAAATAATGAAAAATATAAAGTTAAATTATTATCTGAAAACCCAGATAATAATCCAAAAAATGATAAGCCTANCATNCCGCTTANCATTATTTTTTTGTTCCCATACTTATTTATCAATAANCCAGTTGGAATAGAAAATATAGCCTCACCTAAGCCTTGAGCACCTACTGCCAATCCAATTATAAAAGATGTGCCTCCAATAAAATCTACTTTTGCTGGTACTGTTGGGGCAAGCATGCCTGCGCACATAGCTGTTAAGAAAGCAGGAAAGTAAACTGTAATAATAAGACTTCGCAGCTTGAATTTCATTTTTTTTATTTTCTTTCTTTACTGAATATTTAAGATGGNTCAGTCATATTCTCTGCATTTAGAATTGCAATTAATTCTCCCTCGGTCAATGAAGTTTCTCTTTTTGCGACCTCTAGTATTGTTTCGTCTGAATCAGAGGCAATGTGAGCAATTTTTGCAGCATTGTCATAGCCTATTTTAGGAGCAAGAGCAGTACAAATTGCCAATCCATTTTGAACCGTTTCAGGNCCTTTTTTAGTAGATTTCAAGCCATCAATGCATTGAACAGCAAAATTATTAGAAGAAGNAGAAAGGAGGTCTATAGATTGNAGNATATTATAAGCAGCTACAGGCATCATAACATTAAGTTCAAAGTTTCCNGATTGTCCAGCAATATTTATAGTTTGATCNTTCCCTATAACTTGAGCNCAAACCATAGTNAGNGATTCNGCTATTACAGGATTTACTTTNCCTGGCATTATAGAACTACCGGGCTGAACCTCTGGNAAAGATATTTCTCCTATTCCTGCNCTAGGACCTGACCCTANCCATCTAATATCATTTCCTATNTTCATTAAACTNACAGCTATTGTTTTTAGGNTNCCAGANCCTGCAACTATNGAGTCAATGGTNCTTTGGCTATNGAAATGATTAGGCGANTCGCTAAANTTTNTNTTAAATCTATNGGATAATTTTTTTATAACTTTTTCAGAAAATCCTTTTTGCATTCCTATNCCNGTTCCAACTGCGGTGCCACCTAAAGCCAAAACAGATANTTCGNTTAGNGCAGACTCNGCTCTTNTTATAGATTCTTCAATTTGCCCAACATACCCTAAAAATTCTTGACCTAGTCTTATAGGAGTTGCATCTTGCAAATGAGTTCTTCCTGTTTTAATTATGCCCCAAAATTCTTCTGATTTTTTACTAAGCGATTTCTTTAGAGTTTTTAATGAAGGAATCAAGGATTCTGATATTCCTATGCAAGCTGCAATATGAATGGCAGTAGGAATAACATCATTAGAAGACTGCCCTTTGTTAACATGGTCATTAGGATGAACAGGGTCTCTGCTTCCTAATTTTCCACCTAAATTCTTTATTGCTACGTTTGAAATTACCTCATTTGCATTCATATTGGTAGAAGTGCCAGATCCTGTCTGGAAAATATCCACCACAAATTCATTATCATAATCTCCTTTAGATACTTGTTCAGCAGCACTAATTATTGCTTCCGCAATTTTTTTATCTATTGTTCCTAGTTCTAAGTTTGTTAAAGCAGCACATAACTTAATCTCAGCAATTGCTTTTATGAAGGTCCTGCCAAACTTTAAATCACTTATTGGAAAATTTAGTAAAGCCCTTTGCGTTGTTGCTCCATATAATGCATTTTCAGGAACATTTAATTGACCCATAGAGTCTTTTTCTTCTCTGTAATTCATATTGCTCCCTATTTAGTTAACTTATCTAATTTTGCTTTGATTTCATTAATATCTTTTTGTAATTTATCGATTTTGTTTCCTTCATCCTTCTTAACGAAGAAGGCAGCCAGATTAGCAGCTATTGCTCCAAAAAATCCTACCCCAGTAATCATTAATATGACTGCTACTATTCTGCCAAAAAAAGTTACAGGCTCTTGATTTCCATACCCTACAGTAGTAATTGTAACAACAGCCCACCATAATGCGTCAGGAAAAGATCCTAAATCCGGATTTCTAGCACGTTCAAAACTTGTAACTATTGTTGCAGAGGTAATTACTAGCCCTCCAGAAACCACTATTAGAAAATCAGACCTGCTTATCTTTGTCATGCCCCAAATAGCTTTAGATCCAAAGATTACTATCCTGAGTGGTTGTAGATAGGGCATTACCACAATAACTTCTAGCCAGTTTGATTTTAGGAATGAAAATCTTCGAGGAGAAATAATTAACTTAATAACTAAATTAACCACAAACAACAACCAAATTATATTATCGAGCCTATTAAAAGTTGCGGTCTCATCTGGGCTAAGTTCCCAAATATATGGACCCAAAAGAAGCGGAATCATTGCAAAAGCTAATATTATTAACGGGCTTTCGGTAAATTTTGAAATTTTCAATATTAACTTATCACGTTCTGATGTTTTAAAAGTCGATTTAATAAAAATAAACTTAAAAATTTCTACTGGATTTAGCCATTTAATTTTGTTTCCCATGAATAATAGTTTATGCAAACTACTTAATTTAGTTCAATTTATTAAAAAATTATGATAAATGCTTGAAAAATCTTCGGTTTAATATAGGATTACATCTTATTATTTTTTTTTGAAAAATTATTTTCAAATTTAAGGGAAATTTTTATGAAACTTGCTAGTAGTTTAAATAGATTAGGAACAGAGACAGCCTTTGAAGTGCTTGCAAAGGCTAAGAAATTAGAAGCTCAGGGCAAGAAAATTATTCATTTAGAAATTGGTGAACCTGACTTTGAAACACCCGATCATATAAAAGAAGCCGCTAAAAAAGCCTTAGATGATAATTTTACTCATTATGTGCCATCTCCCGGACTAATGGATGTTAGAGAAGTTATTGCAGAACATCAATCTGATGTGCATGGAAAGGATATATCGCCTGAAAATGTAGTATTTACACCCGGCGCAAAGCCTATAATGTTTTTCACTATAATGGCATTAATTGAACCCGGGGATGAAGTAATTTATCCAAATCCAGGATTTCCAATTTATGAATCTATGATTAAGTATGTTGGTGGCAACCCAATCCCTATGGAATTAAAAGAAGAAAAAGGGTTTAACGCTGATGTTAATCTAATAGAGAAATCAATAACCGACAAGACAAAATTAATAATAATAAACTCTCCTAATAATCCTTGCGGTAGCGTAATGGATTCAGAAGATATTAAACGAGTTGCAGATTTAGCTCATAAAAATAATATAGTTGTTTTGACGGATGAAGTTTACAAAGATCTTTATTTTGAGGGTAGTCACAATTCTGTTTATGATTTCGCCGACATGGAAAAACAGACAATAATTTTGGATGGATTTTCTAAAAGCTATGCTATGACTGGATGGAGATTAGGTTACGGAATCTTTCCTGATGTAATGGTTGAGCCAATTTCTAGGCTTGTAACAAATAGTGTTTCTTGTACTTCTGCTTTTAGTCAAAAGGCTGCTGTAGCTGCAATTCAAGGTCCTCAAGATAGCGTCAAGATGATGCTGGAAGAGTTTAAGGCAAGGGCAAAAATAGTTGTTGAAGGTTTCAATGGTATTAAAGGTGTTAGTTGTATTCAACCAAAAGGAGCTTTCTATGCTTTTCCTAATATTAAAGAAACGGGTTTTACTAGTCAGCAACTTTCAGATGCATTGCTAAATGAGGGTGTAGCAGTTTTGCCTGGAACTTCTTTTGGAAAGTTCGGAGAAGGGTATTTAAGAATCTCTTTTGCAAATTCTAGAGAAAACCTTAAAGAGGCCTTGTCTATTATAAAGAATTTTTTGGACTAACTTTATATTGCGTTTAGGGTGTAGCCTTTGCCAGTCTTGTTCTTGATTAGATTCAATCCATTTTTATGTTTGCTCAATTTTTGCCTTAATCTAAATAAAGCAATATCTACTGCAGCAGTTGAAACATTACTTGTATCCCATGCGTCTTTTAGTAAGTCATCGGTAGTCACATACCCATCTTTATTTAATGCTAAAAGTTCTAATATATTGAATTCCTGATTTGTGATGTCTACATAATTCCCATCTATAAAAACCTCTGATTTATTTTTATCAATTTTCATAGGTCCTATTTCTACAAAGTTTTCTTCCTTTTTATTTAATCTACCTGATTCAGCAAGCATACTTTCCATAAGGTCATTAGAAGAATAATTTTCGTGATACCAAATTAACTTCATTGCAGTTGTTAATAGATTTTTTATATCTGTTGAGAATAACTTTTCGTCTTCATAATTTTCAAAAAATAAGCATACAACCCCTAAAAAATTATTATTTTTAAAAGATGGAAAAATAGTGCACGAAACGAAATTATCAGGAGCCCATGGAGCATCCGATTGGATTTCATTATATTTTAAAGTGCAAGACTTATTATTTTTTAGTTTTTCATTAGAGGGTAACTTTTTGAATGGGACTATTATTTCATCATCATTTGTTAAAATTTGAAGATTTTCAGACCCCTTTTTTAGATATAAAACTCTTAATTCTTTTAAATTCATAAGAGCCTTTAATTTTGAACTTAATGTATTTTCTATAGCATAAGAATCACTGCCTGAGTTTAAATCATGGTAGATTTCTAGAACCCTTTCCTTTTCAGCTAAAGATTTATTAATAAGTTTTTCTCCCTCCTTAATTTTTTCTAAATCACTTATCTTGAAAAATAAGAAGTATTTTGATTTAGAAATAAATAGGACTACAAAAAAAATTAGGACAATGCTAAAAAACGAAGCAAAAATTGTAATTGTCTTGAAATCAAAAAAGTCCATATTTAAAAAATATCAAAAAAGACCCCTATTTTTCATTATATTTTTTTACTTTATTTTGTAAGTTTTTCAGTTCTCATAATAATGCACACTATAAATATCATTAATGAAACCAAGGAACTGAATACAAATACATAACTAATTCCAAAATTCGCGGCTATAATTCCTGAAATTAATGGACCTGAAAACATTCCAATTGCATATATCGCTTGAAAAATGCCCATTGCAGATGCTTGATAGTTTTCTTGGAACTCTCTAACAATAAGACCCATCAATGAAGAAAATACTATTCCTACACCAAAACCTGCAATTAACCGCATAATTATTAATACTGAAAGATTTTCAATAAATGGCGTTATCAAAGTAGACATTGCTATTGGTATAGATGATGCTGATGCTGTTTTCCAAAATCCAAATTTCCTAAGTAAAATTGGTGACATTAATGTTCCAGCCAATGAGGCAAGTGTTGAGAATGAAACAACATTACCTACAATGGAGTCGGTATAGCCTAAACCATTTAAATAAATTGGAAAAAAGGAAAATAAGGTAGAAAAGGTCACAAACTGAATAAATATTCCTATTACACAAAAAGCTATTAAAAGCCTATTACTCATAAGTTTAAAAAATACGGAAGTTGAGAATTCAACTTCCAGTTTAAATTTATTTTCTTTTGACAATATAAATAATAGAGTTGCCATTAAACCAGATAAAATACTTATTAGAAAGCACATATTTGTTCCAAACAAATCAGAGATAAATCCACTTAAAAATGTCCCCAAGAATACTGATATGGTATTTGAACCTAATATGTATGTAGATGATTTAGATCTTTCTTTAGGTGAAAAAAAACTTGAATAATAAACACTTATAGCTACCCATCCTGCTGCAGATATACCAGTAATTGTTCTGCCAATAAATACTTCATTTGGTTGGTCAGCAAAAAACAGAAAAGAAGAACCTAAGGTAGAAACTAAAGCGGCAAAAACAGAAAAGAGTTTCCTTGATTTTAATCTATCAGATAAATAACCAATTGGTATTCTGAATAGTATCTGTCCAATCGAATATGATGCGACTATCAATCCAACGAATCCAAGATTTGCGCCTAAATCCTTAGAGAAAATTGGAAGAATAGGGACATAAACATATAAGCTGAACCACCAAAATGTACTTCCTAAAATTACAAGTTTTTCTGAAGAAAAAAATGATTTGTTAATTTTTACGCCTTTGGTGTTCATAGTACATTCGGAATTAATTTAAAATTAAAGTCTAAATGTTTTATCATTCTATGCAAGATATAAAATTTGAGAGGTAAAAATGAAATTTTGTTACGCATTTAGAAGATTTTCTGATTATCCATATTTAGGAAATGCTTTTGATATGGACCCTAAAAGACTTACGGATAAGTTTTTAAAAAGGGTAGAAAAAATGGGATTTGATGGAATTGAACTTGGAATGGAATGCCTAGATAGAGTCGAGGGCGGAGAAAATG
>PBLC01000012.1 GCA_002721675.1 Chloroflexota bacterium
TATTTGAAGCTAGAACCCCTAAAGGTGTCTCAATTCTTTCTGAAATAGATGGCAAAACTGAACTAACGGTAGGGTCACAAGGAAGAACTATTAAGGTTAGCAATAAGATCAAGAAAGAGTTCGAGTATAAACTTACTGCAAAATCTAAATCGAAAATTAAGTCAGGTGACTGGGTAGAAGCTGGAGATATATTATCAACAGATGATTCATTAGTTTCTGAAACTCCTGGTTTGGCAAAAGTGATGAAAAGTTCAATAAAAGTAAGTTGGGAAGAAAGTGATGAAAGAGAATACTTAATTCCGGCAGCATCACAAATTTTGGTTAGAGATGGAGAGGAAGTAAGTGCGGGGCAAGCATTAACTGCTGGTCCAAAAAGCCCTCATGACATCTTGAGAATAATGGGTCAGCAAGAATGTCAAAGATACTTAATTGATGAAGTTCAGGCAGTTTACAGATCACAAGGTGTCTCAATTCATGATAAGCATATAGAGTTAATCGTTAGACAAATGTTGAGAAAAGTTAAGATAGAAACAACTGGTGATAGTGCCGAATTTTTGCCCAATGAACTCGAGGATAGAATAAAGTTTGAAGAGGTTGTTGATCAAATGAAATCTGAAGGCAAAACTCCTCCCACCGCTAGCCAAGTATTGCTTGGGGTTACTAGGTCTTCCTTAAAAACAGATAGTTTCTTAGCCGCAGCCTCATTCCAAGAAACAGCAAGAGTATTAACAGAAGCTGCTGTTGGAGGTTCTGTAGACAACTTAAGAGGCCTAAAAGAAAATGTGATTATTGGAAGGTTAATACCAGCTAGACTTGATAAATCTGAGGAAGGTTACGAAAAATTAGGATTCAAGAACCTTTCCAAGAATATTTTTGCTAATAGTGAAGCACTAAATGTTGATTCAGATGATACAGAAACAACTTCTGAGACCTCTGACGACGCTACAGTTGATATCAGCGAAAATTCAGAGGACAATAGAGAGTAATAAAAACCCTTATTAAAATAAGGGCGATTAGCTCAGTTGGTTAGAGTGCAGCGTTGACATCGCTGAGGTCGTAGGTTCGAATCCTTCATCGCCCACCATAATATATGCGTATACATAACGAAGATACAATAGAAGATATAAGATATAAAATAAGACACTCAGCTGCACATATAATGGCGGAAGCTGTAATTAATTTATTCCCTGGAACAAAAATTGGAATGGGGCCTCCTACTGAAAATGGCTTCTATTATGACTTTGATTGCCCTAAAGCACTTTCACAAGAAGATTTAAAAGTTATTGAGAAAGAGATGAAGAAGATCATAAAGTCAAAAGCAAAATTTTCTGGAATAACTGTATCTCGAAAAGAAGCGATGGCAAGATTTGCAGGACAAGATTATAAACTAGAAATAATTAATGGGATCCCTAAAAATGAAAAGATTAGTATCTGGAGCCATGAAAGTTGGGAGGATATTTGTAGAGGTGGACATGTAGAAAGCACAAAAAATATTCCTGCATTTAAGCTTTTAGATGTTGCTGGGGCATATTGGAAAGGGGATGAAAAAAACCCTATGCTTCAACGAGTATATGGAACAGCATGGGAGTCAAAAGATGCTTTAAAGGAATATCTTAATAAATTAGAACTCGCTGCTAAAAGAGATCACAGGAAATTGGGTGTATCATTAGACTTATTCTATTTTGATCAGTTTGCTCCATCAATGCCGTTCTTTTTGCCAAAGGGAGCATTCCTACTTAATAAACTGATTGATTATATGAGAGATAAATATGAAATTCATGGATACCAAGAAGTAATAACTCCTCAAATTTTTAGTTCAAAACTTTGGGATATGTCTGGCCACTCAGAACATTTCAAGGAAAATATGTTTTTTACAGAAAGCGAAAATAATAATATGGGAATTAAGCCGATGAATTGCCCTTCTCACTATCTTTTATTTAGGTCTCAACTGCATTCCTATAAAGATCTTCCTATAAGATATGCAGACTTTGGAAGACTTCATAGAAATGAAAGATCAGGTGTTTCGCATGGACTAACAAGAGTCAAGTCCTTTTCACAAGATGATTCTCATATTTTTTGTAGATTTGATCAGATTGAAGGAGAAGTTTCATCTTTTCTTAACTTTTTAGAAGAAGTATACGCTGATTTTGGATTCGAAAATCCTACATATAACTTATCTCTTAGGCCAAAAAATAGATCAGGTTCTGACGAAATTTGGGACAAATCAGAAGAAATAATGAATGACATTTTAGGTTCTTCTGGCATGAACTATTCAATTCAAGAAGGAGAAGGCGCCTTCTATGGCCCAAAGATTGATGTGACTATTCCAGATGCCCTGGATAGAGAATGGCAACTTGGTACTGTCCAGTTAGATTTTTTTGCAGCAAATAAATTTGGGCTAAATTATATTTCAGATGACGGTTCAAAAGAAGATCCAGTAGTCATCCATAGGGCTATTTTTGGATCTCTTGAAAGATTTTTAGGAGTATTGATTGAGCACTATGGTGGACAATTTCCTTTTTGGCTCAGTCCTGATCAATTTTCAATAATCCCTATCTCTGAAAACCATTTTAAATATAGCCTAAATTTACAATCAAAATTAAATGAATTAAAAATGAGAGGCAAAACTGATGTATCCAATGATAGGTTTAATAATAAGATAAGAAAAGCTCAAATTAATAAAACCCCCTTAATGATAATAATTGGCGATAAAGAGATTGAATCAAATAAGTTTACAGTAAGGCTTAGAGATGGCTCAAATATAACTGAGCTGGAGTTAGAAAACTTTAAATTTTTATCTGAATGTGGCAGCAATATAAATGACGACAAAGACCTCTCAAAATTATTAAAATATGGTAAAGTTTAAATATGTCTGAGGATTCAATAAAAATACATAGAGGTTTAGTAGGGGTATACTTCGACAGAACAAAAACTACTTTTATAAATGGAAAAGAAGGAGTCCTAGAATATTGTGGATACAGTATTCATGACTTAGCAGAAAATTCTACTTTTGAAGAAACTTCTTATTTGTTACTTAATGGCAAACTTCCAAATCAGTCAGAATTAGAACAATTTAATAATAATTTAATTAAATCAAGATCTATCCCTTCGGAAATTTTAGATATAATAAGATCAATAAAAGATGGTCATCCAATGGACGTCCTAAGGACTTCGGTTTCTGCCTTATCTGCATTTGATGATGACGCAGAAGACAAAAGTTACGAAGCAACTATGAGAAAAGGTATAAGATTAACCTCTCAAGTGCCTACAATAGTTATGGCTCATAATGCTATTAGGAATAACAAGGAGCCAATTGAGCCAAGTAAAACACTTTCACATGCTGCTAACTTTCTTTATATGCTAAACGGAGAAACACCCTCTGAAAGTGCCTCTAAGTTAATGGACAAAGACTTTATTGTACATGCAGATCATGGTTCTAATGCATCGGCTTTTGCTGCAAGAGTGAGCGCTGGAACACAAGCAGATCTGCACAGCGCAATAACTGCAGGAATTGCTGTTTTGTCCGGGCCTTCTCATGGAGGAGCAGCAGAAAATGTAATGAAAATGGTTAAAGAAGTTGGTTCTGCGGACAAAGCAAAAGACTATGTTACTAACCTTTTAAGAAAGAAAGAAAGGGTAATGGGCTTTGGTCATAGGGTTTATAAATCACAAGATCCTAGAGCTGGGCACTTGCGGGAGGGAGTAGAGCAACTTAGCCATGAAAAGGGTGAGCCAGAATGGTATGAAATATTAGTGGCAGTTATGGATGCTATGAAGCCCTACCAAAGAAGAGGAATTAACGTTAACGTAGACTTTTTTGCTGGTGTAATTTATCACCTTCTAGGAATACCTACTGATTTATTTGTACCTATTTTTGCAGTTGGTCGTATACCAGGATGGACTATTCAAGTTCTAGAACAATATGAGCATAATATATTAATAAGACCTTTACTAGAATATACAGGTGAGCATCAACAAAAATATATCCCAATCAAAGAAAGATAAAAAAAATATTCTAAAAGAAATATTTCAAGATTCTGCTGAAGTTGATTATTCTACTTTTATAAATTTTGCACTATATAACAAAAATTACGGATTTTATTCTAATAAAAAAAGAATGATGCTGGCGGACTTTATAACCAGCCCATTAACTCATAAAAGTTTTGGAATAATGGTGGCCAAACAAATTATCCAAATGTGGGATTATTACAAAAATCCAAAACATTTTTCAATAATTGAACTTGGCGGGAGCACAGGAAAATTAAAAGATGATATTGTTTCATATATTAAAAAATATAATAGAAAATTTTATCGTTGCTTAATCTACCTGAATATCGATGAGGCGAACAATGATTCCCTGTTAAACGTAGACTTTAATTCAAAATATGGGTGCATTATTTCAAATGAATTTTTTGATGCTCTGCCTTTTGATAGATTCCAAAAAAAGGGGGGGGATTTAAAGGAAATATTTATAAAAAAAGGTAAGGAAAATAATCTTAAGGAAGTGCTGAAAGATACCGACAAAACTAATATTTTAGAAAAAAAATTTATTAGAAAAATTCCAGAAAAATCAAGAATAGAAATCACAAATAACTTAAAAATAATATGCAGGAAATTATCTACATTTCTAGATCACTGCATTATGTTAACTATAGATTATGGCTTTGAAGATTTAGATTATTTATTAATAAATAATCCTAATGGGCTGGTTAGGTGCTTCGAGGGACACAATATGGATAAAGACGTCTTAATTAACATTGGAAACAAAGATATTACTTGTGATGTTAACTTCTTTTTTCTAGATCAATATTTAGAATCTGCAGGATTTAAAAAACTAGGATTTTGTTTACAAGAAAAGTTTCTCCAAAATATGGGAATAGCGAATTATTTTAATTCAACAAAAAATCCTATAGAAAAACAACAAATAGTATCACTAATGAACCCAGATGGCTTGGGTGGATTTAAAGTGTATTTTCATGAATTAGGAACAGAAAACTTTGAACCACAAGGATTAAATTAATAAAATTTTCCGTCTGACTTAACTTCAGGAATAGATGAAGAGTCGTTGATTTTTTTTAAGGACGCCTGAAATGCCGACTTCATTAATGCAACATCTGAGGCTATCGGCATCCATAAGAATCCTTGCTCAATTCTTCGTGAAATTTCCTCTGGAGTGCCACAATGTATTCCTGTAGGAATTCCATGTTTTTTTCCAGCCTCTAAAACCTTATTTACTGCAGCAACGTGCTTCGGGTGTTGATTATCCATGCCCAAAGGAACTCCAAGAGTTGCTGCTAAATCATTTGGACCTATAAAAACTACATCAACTCCAGGGACTTCCATGATACTATCGATTTTATTGACAGCCTCGATATCTTCAATCATTAAAACTACACAAATCTCTTCATTCGCGTGTTGCATGTAATCGGGGTAAACCGCATTTGGTCTTGTTGCCCCAATTCCTCTTGTTCCAATAGGAGGATACCTGCACGCATCTATGGCTCTTTTTGCTTCTTCAGCATTTTTGACATCGGGCACAACAACTCCCAATGCCCCAGAATCTATAACCCTTTTAATAATTAAAGGATCGCTACCTGCAACTCTTACGAATACAGGAATTTCAGTATGTTCAACCGCCCTAAAACAATGAACTAAATCCCCTAAATCAATTGAACTATGCTCACACTCAATATTTATCCAGTCTACTCCTGTTGTAGCTAATGTTTCGCACACCAAAGGATTGCCACTTGAAACCCATGTCCCTATAGATGGAATTCCCTTTTTTATTTTTGCTTTTGCTACATTTTTCTTCATTTTTTAATTATTTTTGTGAATAGCTGTATTATGTATCAAGTTTAGAAAAGAAAACAATAGAATACTCTAACAATCAACTTTAAGGAAGTTATGGGAAGATTTAATAAACTAGAAACACTAAATTATATTAAAAAAACAAAAGTTGTCCCTGTTTTTTATGATGCTAGTTTAGAGGTCACCATAGAGGTTGCCTCTGCTTGCTACAGGGGCGGAATAAAAATTTTAGAATTTACAAATAGAGGCGATCTAGCATGGGAAGTATTTAAAGAATTGGAAAAATATTGCAAGGAAAATTTACCTGAAATGGTTTTAGGTGCGGGTTCAATTTCCGATTCAACAATGGCCGATATGTATATTTCAATGGGTGCTAATTTTATTGTTGGGCCTTTGACCAACGAAAGTGTGGCTATTTCTTGTAATAGAAAAAAAATACCATACATGCCTGGATGCTTAACTCCCACAGAAATATCAAATGCGGAAGCATTAGGTTGTGATGTTGTTAAAGTTTTTCCTGCCGACTCCTTAGGTGGGCCATCATTTGTCAAATCCATTTTAGCTCCTATGCCTTGGTCTTTGATTATGCCAACAGGAGGGGTTGATATGAACCCTGAAGGATTAAAAGAATGGTTTGATTCAGGCGTATTTTCTGTAGGAATGGGAACAAAACTTTTCACTAAAGAGATAATGCGAAACAGAGATTGGGCACTACTTGAAAAACAATGTAAAAAATTAAGTAAATTATTAAAAGATATCAACTAAGGAGAGATTTATGAAAAAAGTTGCAACATTAGGAGAAATACTTGTAAGACTCGCTACTCCAAAAAAGGAAAGGTTTGTTCAATCAAACCATTTTGACATTGATTATGGAGGAGGGGAATATAATGTTGCTGTTTCATTAGCTCAGTTTGGGGTCCCAACAAAATTTATTACTGCTTTGCCTGAAAATCCTATTGGAGATGTTGCAATAAATAGGATAAGAAGTTTTGGAATTGACACCTCGAACATAATTAGACAAGGTTCTAGAATTGGTCTTTATTACTTGGAACATGGAGCCGCAATGAGGCCATCAAAAGTAGTTTATGATAGATCTAAAAGTTCTATAAGTGAAGTAGAATTAGGAGATTTTGATTGGGGGAAAATTTTTAAAGGAGTAGATTGGTTTCACTTCACAGGAATAACACCAGCACTATCAAAAAAGGCTGCAGATGTTACATTAGAAGCTGCAAAAGCTGCAAAAAGTCTTGGGTTAAAAGTGAGTGCAGATATGAATTATAGAAAAAACCTATGGTCCCCTCCAGAGGCCCAAAAAATAATGAAACCTTTGATGGATTATGTGGATATAGCCATAGGGAATGAAGAAGATGCAGAAAAATGCTTAGGGGTTTCGGCTGAAAATCAAGATGTAACGTCCGGAGAACTAAATCCAGATGCCTACAAAGATGTTATAAATAAACTTTTTACTGAGTTCGGTTTTGAAAAGATTGGAATAACTCTTAGAGAAAGTTTGTCAGCAAGTGATAACAATTGGTCTGCAGTATATTCTGAGGGAGGCGAAATGTATGTAGGACAAAAATATTCTGTCCATATGGTTGACAGAGTCGGTGGTGGAGATGCTTTTTCTGCTGGAATTATATATGGAAATCTTCAAGAAATGTCTGCAAAAGAAACTCTTAAATTTGCTGTTGCCTCATCAGCATTGGCACATACAATTCATGGGGATTTAAATTTAGTTTCCCTAGGCGAGGTTAATGCTGTGGCAAAAGGTGATACTAGCGGGAGAGTTCAGAGATAAAAGGNTTTTNTCTAACAAAAGTTACTCTCAGCCTCTTTTTATTTGTTTCNTTTTTCGGAACAATTTNTGCGGATGANCAGGGTCAAAATAACAATCAGATNGANATATCTGGAGATAAATATGATCTTAGGGTTGGGNACACGNCAAANCCAAAAGTAGGATATCTAGACNTAACATTTCAAATTAATAGCAAGNCAAAAGAAACTCAAAAAAACAATTACAAAATATCNGTAATTGCAGAAAAAGGNGAAGAAAAATTTAAAACNTTTGCNCTAAATACTTCNGNCTANCCTGATATATATAAATGTGTGTTTGATTTAGAAAGAAGTGGNAATTGGATTTTCAAAACTAACATTTCTAATAATAATATTGAGGAAAATATTGAATTTTCCATTTACATTGAGGANAGGAATAGNGAGACNAGTCCATTTTCACCATCATTTTATTTATTTGCAATAATTTTCCTAATTATATTTTTAGCNCCGTTGTATATTTTTAGAAAAGCTATATTCTATAANTTAAANTNAAATTATAGGGAGGGTTATGCCTGGATTTAGAGTTGCCTTAGTAGGAGTGGGACAGCGAGGACTGCANCACCTTNAGGCTTTATGCGACTTACAAGAAGAAGAGTTAATAANAATAGAGGCTTTGNTNGATCCATTNAGCGAAAATTTAGCCTCTGAGAAAATTAACAAATATGTGCCAAAATACAACGATTCTAATATNAAATTGTTTACNGACTATGAAAAATTCNTNGATGANTGTGAAGTTGATGGAATATGGTTTGTGATTCCACCAAATCAGCATACAAANCAAATAGAAAGAGCNGCACAAAAGGGAATTGCCATTTTTGCTGAAAAGCCTCAAAGCCTGTTTTTAGANGAAATTTTTCCAATGANTGATGCTATAGAAAAATACAANGTTCCTTCGATTTGNGGATTCCAAATGGAGTATGATTCNTGGTATACAAAAATCAGAGAGTATCTTAATGATAAGTGGGTGGCTTCTATGACGATGATTAATTGTGGGGCTGTTGAAACTCATGGTGTAAAACATACNATGATTAAGAAAGATCANGGGCCTGAAAANCGNATATGGACNGCAGATAGAAAATGGTCAGGAACTTCTATGGTTGAGGCAGGAATACANCAGACCGACCTGATGAGATATTGGTCAAACGATGATATTAGTTGGGTACAATCTTCATACGTAGAAAGACCCTCAAAGGCAATTAATGAAGAAGGTGATAATCCNATNGCTTATCACGTAACCTATGGATTCAAAAANGGGGGNNCNGGAACCTTAATTTTAACTAAACCNGCAGGGGTGTTTTATATGGAAAGNTATGACTATATTTTGACNGCAAAATCAATGATTAAATTTGAGGACAACTTAATAGCNTATGGGGTAGAAGAAGACAACTACTCTATTGAAAAAGGCAGAAAACATTTTCAAACTAAAGATNTTTACAAAGAAAATGAAACNAGCAAAATTTTGGCAAAAGGNCCCCACAAAGANGCGATGGGACAACANAATACAAAATTAATTTCTGAAAATTTTGTAANGTCAATAATATTAAATAAACCTGAATTAAGAAAAAACTCATTTAAAAGTTCNATAAATTCATTATCGGCTGTACTAGCAGCGAANGTCTCTTCTTCTATAGGAGGGCANAAAATTGATATTGNTGAATTTGAATCATCTGCTAAATTTTCTCAATTTAGGGCAAAACCCAAGCANTANAAGATGAAAATAAAGTCAGNTAAATTATGCTCTTTTCCNGTNAGAGGNGGGACTGAATGGACANTTCTTGAAATTCATTCCGATTCGGGTTTTTCNGGTTTTTCTGAACTNACGATGTCAAATTATTCTNTNAAAAACAACCTTTTAAANTTNTTGAGNGNCTTGTTAAAAAAAATTCAAGNCAAGGATTTAATTAATGACGAACAAATNNAAAAATTATTAAACACCGANAAAGAAAATNATGANCTTGCTTTAGCAACTTCTATTAGTGGAATAAGNTCTGCNTGCTCAGATATATTTGCAAAGGAAANTTCAAAACCATTAAAAGAATATCTNCAATCCAAATATTCATTAAAANGCANCTTATTAAGTTTCGTTANCCTATACGCTAATATTAATAGNTCGCTTCTTCCAGATGATGATGGNCCCANAAATAGAAGNCCAGAATCNTTTTCAAAGATGGCAAAAAGNGCNCTTNACGACGGNTTTTNAAATATTAAGTGTGCTCCTTTTGATAACTATCCTAACAANTACTATAGNGACAATAGGTTNATTGNNGAAGGNTTAGCAAGAATAAAGGAAATAAAAAAATTATTAACNAAAGATAAAAATNTATTCGTNGATTGTCATTCAAAATTTGATNAAAAGNGNTCCTTAATGGTTGAAGAGGAATTATTCAAATTGGGCATAAGTTGGTTCGAGGANCCAATGAACCCTAAANCATNCCCTCAAGAATTAAAGGAAATAAAAAAAAGAATTAAAGGAAATCTTGTNGGTGGTGANGAATTTTATGGCATGGAAAGATTTTCAGAATTATTAAAATCANNAACGCTNGATATATTGATGCCAGATGTAAAATACTGCGGAGGAATAGAAGAGGCNGTAAAGATCGGNATGAGTTTAGATAAAATTTCAAATGGATCNTTCTCAATACATTGNCCTTCTGGNCCTATATCTTTNCTAGGNAGCGCTCATGTCACATCTGCGCTTAANTCTGAACTGCCCNTAGANCATGCAGTATATGAAATTTCAGACAGATCNGACCACCTNNNCCCTCCNGAAAAAATAAAACAAGGTAAATTATTTTTCCCTAGAGGAAACGGANTTGGAGCAAAACCAAATTATANNAAAAATCATGAAGTTCTNATGGAAATGAACTTNTGATTATNGAGAAAAACAANNCTAGGTGGGTAAGCAAAAGAAGGCTGATTAGTTTGCTTAATGACAGTNAACTCAAACAAAATATTATTTCAATAGANGCNATTAAATCTGAAAAAATNAAGGGAGTTANGGGGCTNGNATCNTTTGNNGANGTGAATAAAAAAGTTGTGNTTGTGGAATCAAAAGANTTCTCATTATTTATAGGGCTTCCCTTTCCNTTTAAAGAAAAAAGTTTTGATTCTATNAAAGNCCTNTTAGAAATTTTAAACAAAGACATTACTGTAGGNGTTCTATTTTTTGAGTTNGGATCATGGGNCTCTGGNATTNTNANATACAAANAAGTNTTGATATCAAAAAGAGGCTCTCGATACATTAGAGGAAAGCACAANNCTGGGGGGCAATCTCAAAGAAGGTTCGANAGNAANAGAGANAAATGGATTGAGGGNTTNAGCAAAAAAGTTTANGAGGATATAAAGAAATACATTTTNCCTGAACAAAGTAATATTGATTANTTTGTTATTCTTGGAGAACAAAACAGGTTAAATGAATTTCTTAAAATCACNGACCTGAGNAAAGTCTTAAAANNAAAAATTATATTAAAAAAGTCTAGTATGAAAAACTACAACTCTAAAACAATTCTGAAAGCCTCTTCAAATTTATGGTCTTCAAAAATATATTTAGATAATAAAAATGCTATAGTAGAAAAAATATAATTAATTATGAGCAATTTAGAGAGAGTNACATATTTTAACGGGANNTATGTNCCTGAAAGTGAAGTGAANGTTCATTTTAGAGACCGAAGTTTTAANTATGGTGACGGCGTTTTTGATATGACAAGAACTTTTGGGCACAAAATATTTAAAATTGAAGAGCATGTTGAGAGGCTGTATAAATCATTAAACTATATGGATATCAAGATTGACATCTCAAAAAATGAAATGGTTGATATATCANAAGCAGTTNTAGAAAANAATTTNCATTTNCTGGGCCCCAACGAAGACTATTGGNTTGGNCAAAGAATTTCGAGAGGAGTNGACAANGTTGGGGGNGAGCAGTGGGACCTAGACGGNGGGCCAACAGTTATTGTTGAGTGNGCCCCTCTTCCATTAAAACCAAGAGCATCATTATATGAAACTGGAATAAAAGTATGGACNCCTTCTACAAGAAGAACGCCTTTTCAGAGCATGAGCCCAAGAGCGAAAACCCATAACTATATTAATTTAATTTTAGGTGACAATGAGGTCAAGCGAATAGACAAAGATGCATGGGCAATTCTTTTAGATCTTAATGGCAATATAACAGAGGGAATGGGAAGCAACATATTTACTGTTGTTGGAGAAACTGTTTATACGCCTAAATCTCAACATGTCTTGGGGGGCATTAGCAGAGAAACAGTAATTGAGCAGGCAGAAAAAATTGGTATAGACGTCATAGAAAAAAATATCGAAGTCTACGAGGTGATAAATTCTGACGAAGTATTTTTAACTTCTACAAGTCTTTGTATTTGCCCCGTCACCTCTTTTAACGGCAAGAAGGTAGGCAAGGAAACATACGGACCTATTACAAAGAAACTAATTGAATCTTACAAAGACCTCGTTTCTTATGACTTTGTTAATCAATATTTATTGCAACTGGATTAGCGATGGACCAAAATTAAATCGTCGGGGGAAAGAAAAAACTTAACTACGCGCGCTGCTGCTTTAGATATTTTACTTTCAATATTTTGGGGAGGTCATCCCACTGCCTTAAAAGCGGCTTTACCCTATGCTCCACCAATAAGGCAGGGTTGGATGCGCTTTTTGCTAAGCGGCATCATAATTTTTATATGGGCAAGATACAACAACATTTCTTTAAAAGTTGAAAGGTCAGAAATTGCTCCTCTTTTTAAGTTGGGGCTGCTGTTCAGTGTTCAACTCCTCTTCTTAAACTACGGAATTAGCAAAACAACAGTTGCATCTAGCATAATTTTAAACAGCACTTACCCAATATGGGTAATTATCTTAAGCCCAATATTTATCAAAGGAGACAAGTTCACACTTTTAAAATTTGCAGGAGTTGTAGTTGCGTATTGCGGAATAATAGTTACATATTTTGACTCACTAGGTAACAGCAGTTATCTGCTAGGAAATTCTTTTTGTCTTGTTTCTGGGTTTCTGCTAGGAGTTCGAACAATATATTTAGCAAAAAATAGCGAGTCCATAACGCCCATGAAACTGCTAATGTCACAGGCCGTATTTGGAACCCTTATATTTTTAACTCTAAGCTTACTAATAGAAACAGATCCTTATAAATTTTCAATGATTTTAATTTGGTCAATAATATATCAAGGGGCTATAGTCGCGGGGTTTAATTTTATTGCCAATATATGGTTACTTAAAAATTACAAACCTTCACAAGTTACAGTAATACATTTGTCTCAACCTATCTTTGGGATTATTATCGGCTGGGTGGTATTAGATGAGCCCATCGGCTGGGTTGTTATAATAGGTTCGTTGCTAGTTATGATAGGTTCGTTGCTAGTAAGAAAAAACTCAAAAAATATTTAAATAAAAAAATATTCATTTTTAAACAAGATTTGTGCTAAAATCAACATTTGAAAAATTTACATACAAAGATTTGCTTTAGGAGGCATAAAAATGGCAGTAAAAATGAAGCCACTAGGTGACAGGGTTGTAATAGAACCTTCAGAGGATGACGCTGAAAAAAGTGCTGGCGGAATTTATATTCCTGACACAGCTAAAGAAAAGCCACAAAAAGGCAAAGTTGTTGCTGTTGGGCCAGGGAGAGTTAACGACGATGGAAAAACACTGGCGATGCCAGTTAAAGTTGGCGATATTGTTGTTTATTCAAAATATGCTGGAACTGAATACACTGAGAATGGAACTGAATACTTAATAGTAAAAGAGTCAGATATTCTGGCAATAGTTTAATTAAATATAGGAGGATAACATTATGGCAAAAGATTTAAGATTTGGGTCAGAAGGTAGGGCTAAACTAAAGGTTGGAATAGACACCTTGGCTGACACGGTTAAGGTGACTTTAGGCCCTAAAGGAAGAAACGTAATACTAGATAAAAAATTTGGCCCGCCGCAGGTTTGTTCTGATGGAGTAACAATTGCCAAGGAAATTGATCTAGAGGACCCATTTGAAAATATGGGGGCTCAATTAATAAAAGAGGCATCAAAAAAGACTAATGACGATGCCGGAGATGGGACAACAACCTCGACCGTTTTGTCTCAAGCTATTGTGGCCGAAGGTTTTAAAAATGTAGCTGCTGGGGCAGACCCGATGGCGATAAAAAAGGGCCTAGAGGTTGCGCTAGAATCAGTAAAAAAGTCTATTTCTAAACTTGCCACGCCGGTAGAAGGAAAAGACCAAATAGCTCAGGTTGCTACCCTTTCTGCTCATGATGATGAAATGGGGGGGCTGATTGCAAATGTAATGGAAAAGACAGGAAAAGACGGAGTAATTACTGTTGATGAAGGAAAAGGTCTCGAGTACGAAACTGACTATGTTGAAGGAATGCAAATTGATAGGGGTTATATTTCTCCATACTTTGTGACCAATGCTGACAAAATGGAGGCAATTCTTGAAGATGCTCATGTTTTAGTTACAGACAAAAAGATATCAGCGGTGTCAGACTTGCTTCCTTTGCTAGAAAAAGTACTGAAAGACTCAACAAAAAACATTGTTGTAATTGCTGAAGATGTGGAAGGTGAGGCTTTGGCAACTCTTGTTGTTAATAGAATGAGAGGAACTTTAAATGCCCTAGCTATTAAAGCCCCTGGCTTTGGCGACAGAAGAAAAGAAATGTTACAGGATATAGCAATATTAACTGGGGCAAGAGTAATAACGGAGGATGTCGGCCTAACCCTTGAAGGTGCTGAAATCAGTGATTTAGGAAAAATTGGAAGAATTGTTTCCAGAAAAGATGACACAACTTTTGTTGGAGGTAAAGGCGATAAAGGAGAAATTCAAGGCCGAATTGAGCAAATTAAAGCCCAAATTGAAGAAACGACTTCTGACTACGATAGAGAAAAACTTCAGGAAAGAATGGCTAAACTTTCTGGTGGGGTTGCTGTAATAAAAGTTGGTGCCGCAACAGAGATAGAGTTAAAAGAGAAAAAGCAAAGGCTTGAAGACGCACTTTCTGCTACTAGAGCCGCTGTTGAAGAAGGAATAGTTCCAGGAGGAGGAACAGTTCTAATTAGGTCCGCTGACGCCCTTTCAAAACTAAAGGCAGACGCTGAGCATAAAACAGGAATAAACATTTTAAAGCGCGCACTTGAAGAACCTGTAAGAGTAATTGCTGATAATTCGGGTGCCGAAGGTGCGGTTGTTCTTTCGGGAGTATTAGAGGGAGAAGGCAACCATGGTTATGATGCTGCAACTAATGAATTTGGCGACATGCTAAAAATGGGGATTGTTGATCCGGCCAAGGTAACAAGAGCCGCTGTTGAAAATGCGGTATCTGTTGGGGGCATGATTCTTACAACTGAGTCTATGATGACTGATATTCAAGAACCTGCTAGTGCTGCTGCTCCACCTATGCCTGGTGGCGGTATGGACGGCATGGGAATGATGTAGTCATTTAAATAGTAATAAATAAAAAGGGCGGGAATAAAACAGCCCTTTTTATTTATTACTATTTAAATGACTACATCATTCCCATGCCGTCCATACCGCCACCA
>PBLC01000025.1 GCA_002721675.1 Chloroflexota bacterium
AGAAAAGAAGAGGAGAGAAAAGAAGAGGAGAGAAAAGAAGAGGAGAGAAAATATCCTCATATGAAATATGAAAGATTGGGAAAAGAATACAAATCACCTAATAAAATATCTGAATGGATTGGCGAAATTCTTTGGGGAATATTTTTTATAGTTGTTGTAGGGATAATAGTATCAGTTTCACAAGAAAATTTAGAAATTGAACAACAAATTCAATATCAAGAATTTAGAGAGAGCCAAATCCCCTGAAACACACACTTTATGACACACACTTTCAATCTAGAGGGTTGATATGTGTTTTATGCTCTGGATTTAAATATTTTATGTACCACTTTGTGTACCACACTTGCAAACTAAGAGCCATGTAATAGTGGATAAATCTATGTAGTTTAAACCTAAATCTTCTGTTTCTATCAAATAGGTTCTGAACCTAAGACTATGCTCTTAATCAATAGGTTCTCGGTTCGAGCCCGAGGCGGGTCACCAAAGTTCCACATAATTTAATTTTTACGATAATATATATTTATTATGAAAAAAATTATTTTAAGTTTTATAAGTTTAATTTTGTTGTTAGGTTGTGGTTCTAGTGATGAATCAGAGGACATTCCTATTGTTGATCAAGTAACCAATGTAGATCAAACCTTTTCTATAGAAGATTTTAAAACAGTTGGTTTTAAAAAGAGCAAAGAATATAAAGTTGATGATCTTCCAGGCGCTACATCTGCATTTTATGGATTCATAAAAAATAAGTTAGATCCTGACGACCAAAAGATTGATTACGAAATAAGATTTTATGCAAATCACTCTGATGCTGTTCAAATAGGTACAGAATATGTTGAAAATGCAACAGGGGAGGATGGGTGTATTACAAAAGACTGTGCTTTGTGGACACCAGATTTAAAGCATCGGCAGTTTCTAGCAGAAAGGCTAGGGAATACACATGCAGGCAATGGTCAACCAAAACCAAAATACCTTACATATGTAATCTATGGAAATATGATAATGATGTGCCCTGGCTATAACATGGAAGATTCAAAAATAAGATGCTCTAAAACTTTATATGATGTAGTTCCGAGTGCAATGCCTGTAGCAGAGTAACTACTTTATACTGCTAGCCGCTTTATCTAAGAATTTTCTAGTATCGTTTTGATCCTCAGTTGCTAATGGTTCCATTAGAATAATTAGATTTCCATGTATTTTGAATTCTGTATACATAGGCTCTCTTCGAACACATGCCATCCAACTAGGTTTCATGGGCTCTGAATTATCAAATTCTTCAATAAATGCATTTTTATTTACTATAAGTGAGTTTTCAAACCCTAAATTATTCCTAAAAGATTTGTAATAAACAGAAGAAGAGTTTGGTTTATTTTGTTTGTGTCCTCTACATTCTGTTCTTTCAACTTTTGGCCCATGGGCTATATTTTTTTCAACAACCTCAATTTGCTCTGTTTGTTCTCTGCCTGCAAGTGCACCTGCAGAATTGGCTAATTCCAATGAAGCATATCTTAAAACAGCAACATCTCTACCTTTATAGAACCCCCACTTTGCATCTGTTGAATCAGGGAACTCAGTATTAAAATCTTTTTTTACTTTGAAGCCTGCGGTCGAAACTTCATCCATTGAAAAAATTTTAGTTACTTCTGTAATTTCTTCTTCTTGCGAGCAAGCAAAAATTAATAAAATTAATGAAAATAAAATTATAACTCTCATAAAAACCTCAAAAATTATAATAACAGTTTTGAAACATTTATGTGATAAAAATTAGAGAAAAGGAGATATTTATGTACGGAAGTATATTTAGCATGAAACCTAAAGAAGGCCAAAAAGAAGCACTAATCGAGTTACTTCAGGGAAGCCCTAACAACAGTAGAATGGTTGCTTGGTTTGTAATGAATCCAGATGATGATGGTGATTTAATGGGTGTAGCTATTTTTAAAGATAAAGAGTCATATAAGGTAAATGCTGAAAAAGAAGAAACTCACCAGAATTTCTTGGAAATGATGGAATTCTTAGAAGAAGAACCTTCTTGGAATGATGGTTCTTTTGTTGTCGGAGAATTTATATAAAGTTTAGTTGTAAATCCAAATAATTAGGAATATAAAAAAAGGGGAAATCAATGGAAATATTACCCAAAAGATCCATTCGTTTCTTGTTTCTGGTACATTAACAGGAATATTTTTCCATTTGAATTGTTTAATTATTATCCCCTTAATTTATTTTTACATTCGAATTTTTAATTCATACTGTATATTAATGTTTAGAAAAGATAATTTGTAAAAGGTATTCTCTTGTTATGAAAGGGTTTATTAAAAATATAATTAGTGTTTTATCAATATGGGCTATTTTATTTATTGTCTCATATTTTTTAAGTTTCAATTCTACTTCATATGAAGGATTTGCAACCCCTCATATTATGATTTTAACTGTCGTATTAATTCAAATTATTTTTTATTTTCATTCACTTATTTTCAAAACTGATCTACTTTTCGATTTCATTGGTAGTTTGACTTTTATAACTTTGGTAACAATAGGATTTGTGTTTATGGTCAATCCTGATTTTAATAAAATTTTTATTTCCTTTTTGTTATTTTTGTGGGCATCTAGACTGGGAATATTTTTATTATTCAGAAGGATCAAGGCAAAAAAAGATGTCAGATTGCAAAGTTTTTTGAGACCTCCTTCTAGGTTGTTTCTTTTATGGAATATTCAAGGTATTTGGATAATATTTTCCTCTCTTCCGTTAATTGTAGTTTTGTCCTCTAAATTAGAACACGATTTCGGCTTACTAGAATGGGGTGGTTTTTCGATTTGGTTAATTGGTTTTTTAGTTGAAGTAATAGCAGATAACCAAAAAAGAAATTTTAAAATAATCAATTCCTCTTCATTTATAAATTCAGGTCTTTGGGCCTATTCAAGGCATCCTAATTATTTAGGCGAAATACTAATTTGGCTTGGTATAACAGTCATGTCATTTAAATATCTTTCTGGATTTGGATATATAGCACTAATTACTCCATTATTTGTTTTTGTATTATTAAGATATATTTCTGGAGTACCTCAGCTTGAATCAATTGCTAATGATAGATGGGGAGGAGATGATAGATATACAGAATATAAGAATAAAGTAGGATTATTGTTTCCAAAATTATTTAATGATTAGTACAGTTCTTAGCTTAATATTTTTTGCTATGTTTATGACTGGAAGCCCAGGCCCAGGCAACCTTTTGATGATGGCAGGCGGCTCTTCTTTAGGATTTAGAAAGTCTATACATTTTTTATTGGGATTAGTGACAGGAAAAACTTTTGTTAACTTTGCAATTGCAATTGGTTTAGGTGTTTTTGTTGTTGAGAATAAAATTATATTTGAATCATTAAAATACATATCGTCTGCATTTATTATTTACCTTTCTATTTCATCTTTAAGAAATAAAAACTATAAGACCGATTTATCAAAATTTACTTTTAAAAATGGGTTATTAGTCCACCCTTTAAGTCCTAAGACTTGGAGCATGATAATTCTTGCTCAATCACAAATTTCAGATATTAATTTATCTCAAATCCAAAGATCACTAATAATTTGGGTAATTTTTACAATAGGACAAGTAATATTTCACTCCTCTTGGGGGATTGCAGGGTCGATATTAGGTAAAGCTTTTGATAATAATATTTGGACTAACAGATCTATACTAATTATTACTATATTGTTTGTAATTTGGTTTTTACTTAATTAATTCTAATTAAACCCAGGGCTGTCAACATTGCAGACTCTAATTCTTCCATCCCCTTTGGCTCTCTCTTTCCCTAGTATTGACCCCTCAAGAAGATACAAGTTATCCATATTTTTTCCTCCAAGGACACAGTCAAATGCTCCATGCGTATTAGAATCAATTTTCCCTGATATTTCTCCTCCCTCTGCAACCCTTACCCAGCCTCCAGGGCCACCAAATTTATAATAAGGTATTGCTACCCAAACCCTCCCTTCGACATCCATAGTAATTCCATCAGTAGGGGCGCCTAAGTCAGCAAATATTCTTCTATTATCTAAATCTCCATTAGATTTTATGTCGAATATTGATAATCGATATGCAAATGTCTCTGCAACAACCAATTTTCTACCATCAGGACTTATAGCCATTCCATTTGTAAATGTCATCCTATCTGCAACTCTTCTGACAGATCCATCTACATCAACAAGCATTATTGAACTAAAAGTAGGCATATTATCTGGGGCAATGGGAATATTTTCATTGAATGATTCTAATGCAACTGTACCTACGTAAGCCCTTCCAGAAGAATCAGTAGTCATATCATTTATAAAATTATTTTCATGAACCCCAATGTCTGCATACTCTTTAGTTGATTTGCCATCATATACTAAAACTTTTTTATCCTGTAGTGAGTTTATTAGAAGGTCATCATTTTTATTCCATCCTAATCCAACTGGAAGCCCGTCTATTTTTACAACTGTTTCTTTATTTCCTGCTTCTGTGAAACTAATAACCTCGTTAGAAAAAATATCTGAACAAATTAACTTATTATCTTTCCATCTTGAGCCCTCTGGAAATATTAAATTGTCTGCGAAAGTTTCAAGTTGCATTTATAAGATATAACTAAGGGTTAATAGAGCCAGCACAACAGGAGGAGCAACTAGACAAATCAATACAAATCCAGGAGTTATTGCCATGAGCAATTTGTTGGGATCTTGCCATTCCATATCATGAAATTTTTTTTGGACTAAAAGTTTTTTCATTTTAGAACTTAATTCTTGAATTGAAGGGGTTGATGCAAGCCTAGAATCTGGTTTTATTTCTTGAAGATCTTTTTTTAATTGGATAAGTTTTTCAATATTCGAAATATTCCTATCTCTTGAATATTCATCATTTACTTCTAACTGAGATATATCCCTAATGATTATTTCTATTTTTTCTCTGTCGGATGTCATCATCATAAAATCAGATTATAAAAAAACTTAATTTAGTGGAAGTTATATTGACCTATTAATGGAATTAAATAAGAATTTAAATATGAATATATATAATTTTAAAGATATTGATAAGTGGATTGTGGGTAATTCTTGGATAAATTCTGAAATTGTAAACCTCAATGAAAAGTTGGGTATAGATATTGGATCAAGGTGGGCAACATCTCAAAATGAGAGAAACGCAGCAAAATATATACATGAATTTTGGAAAAACGAGGGACTTCAGACTTATCATGAAAATTTTGATATTGAAACTTATAAGTTTATTAATAGCACTCTAGAGGTTGAAGGAAAGCAACTTGATGTTAAGCCTTATCACAGATGTCCATCTGTTGATTTAGATTCAGATATGATTGATTTAGGTCATGGGACTTATCGTGAAGTTAGTGAAAAATCAGAAAATATCAAAGATAAGATTGCATTAATTTATAGAAATCACGAACCATTTACAGAACAAGAGCCAATAAGCAATAGAGTTGCTTTTATTTCAAATATGGGCGCTTCTGCAATAATTGTAGGAGATCCTAAATCAGGTAGAAGGATGGAATATTCTTCAGTATGGGATACTAGAGATCCCGAATCAGTATATCCGCCATTACCAATAGTTAATACATCTAGCGAGCACCTATTGCTATTGAAGAGATATGCTCAAAAAAATCATAAAGCAAAATTAAAAGTAACAACAGAATTTTATAATGCAGAAACATCAAATGTTGTTGCTGAAATACCTGGGGGAATAAAAGGTGAATATATTGTTATGTGTGGACACCATGATACTGTATTTGATACGCCAGGGGGGAATGATAATACCTCAGGAGCGATTGCTGTAATTGAAACTGCAAGGACAGTAAAGAAAGCTATAGATGAATTCAAACTTAAACCAATTATCGGTTTAAGATTTATTACATTAAGTGCAGAAGAGCAAAGGCTACAAGGGTCATTTTTTCACGTTAATAATAATTATGATTCTAAAAATAAGCCAAAATATGTGCTTAATTGTGATGAATTGTCTACAGGGAATTTAAAAGGAATTGTCTTGGGTTTTTCGCATTTAAGAAATTTTTTACAAGGACAACTTGATACTTTAAATGAAGATCTGAAAGTACATGTAATGTCTCAAATAGATGGACATTCAGATCACTTCCCCTTTTTAGAGGCTGGAATTGATGCTTCTCATCCTTGGAGGTGGAGATTTTTTGGTAGATATCCTTCTTGTGAATATCATCATGAGCCTCCAGATACTTTTGACAAATTAAATGTAAAAGATCTTAAGTATTATATTTCTACTTTTTCAAGATTACTTATTAGATTATCCTTAATACCAATTGAACAGTGGCCAAAAAATCCATTAACTAAGGAGATAGTAAGGACAAGGCTTGATGAAGAAAAAAATTTTGAAATAAGAACAGGATGAGTAAATGAAAATTACTGATTTAAAATGTGCAATAATTGGAAAGACTCCTGTAGTCAGAATATTAACTGATGAAGGAATTTCTGGCTTTGGTCAGGCAGAATGGGCAAAACCATACTTGAAACCTTTTGTATTATTTTATAAGCCTCAACTTCTTGGTGAGGATCCTACCAATGTTGAAAGAGTAATGAGAAAGATTAGAAGGCTTGGTGGTTTCAAGCCATACGGTTCTGCTGTAAGTGCTATTGAAGTTGCATTATGGGACATTGCTGGCAAGGCATCTAATTTGCCAATATATAAATTACTTGGTGGAAAAGTCAGGGATAGGGTATTGGTCTATAACGGAGGAATAAGGTTTCCTATTGAAGGTAAAGATAGCCCAGAAAGTTTTGCAGAAAATACTCTAAAAATGAAAAACTTAGATGAAGGTTTTTCAATAATTAAGCAAGGGATTGCTGTCCATGGAGAATTTGCATCAAATTTCGATGATTATTTTTATGGTGACGTCCATTGGGATGAAAATAATAGCATTGTTTATGAGGACGAATCAGACCAAAAACCATGGGCATTAAGTCAATATATTCCGGGCGGTGGACAAATAACTGAGAAGGGATTTAATTATACTATTGAATGCATTAAAGCTATGAAAGAGGTCCTAGGAGATGAAGTTGGTTTGGCTCTTGATTTAGGCCCAGGTATCAATCCGAGCGACGCACTAAAAATTGCAAAAGCGGTTGAAGATTTAAATATAATGTGGTTAGAAGATATGATAACTGGCGACTACACGCCATATGTGCTAGCCGACCTTTATCGAGACGTTACAATAAACACAACTACCCCTATCCATACAGGCGAACAAATATATTTAAGACATAATTTTAAGGATTTAATAGATAAAAGGGCTGTTAACGTAGTAGGTCCTGACCCATTGGATGTAGGAGGTTTGGCTGAAACTAAATGGATTGCAGAATATGCTGATATGAACGGGATAAGCATAGCCCCTCACGGAACTATTGACGGGTTAATTGGGTTAGCGGCTCATGTTCAATTGGCTGCAACATTACCAAAAAATTATATTGCTTTCGAATACTGCGTACCTTGCCATAAGTGGTGGTACGATATTATAGATGGCCTTCCAAGCCCTATTGTAAAAGATAGTTATATAGATGTTTGGGATTCACCAGGGTTAGGTATATCTTTTAATGATGGCGCAAAAAAATATCTTAAAGAAGAAGATAAAGATTTTTTTGATTAAAGATTTTTACTTTTCTTTTTTTTAGAGGATTTATTTTTAGATATTCTTTTAACAGTAATTTCAATTGATTTCCAAATTTTTGAATCATTAGGTGTTACGAAACTCACGGCTTCTCCTATTGATCCAGCCCTTGCAGTTCTTCCAATTCTGTGAACAAAATCTTCAGGCGCTTGAGGTAAATCATAATTGATGACATGTTCAATATGAGGCACATCAATTCCTCTAGAAGCAATATCAGTAGCAATCATTATCCTGAACTTCTCATCTCTAAAATTATCCATTATCCTGCTTCTTTTATTTTGTCTTAATCCGCCATGTAGTGCAGTAGATTTAATCCCTTCTCTTTTAAGTCTTTTAGATAACTTTTCAGTTCCATACTTTGTTTTTACAAAAACTAAAATTGATCCGTCTCTTTTTTCAATTTGTTTAGAAAGTTCTTTGAATTTATCTTTTGGGAAAACATTAATTACATCTTGCTTTATATTAAAATTTAAAACTTCATTTTCTTGTATAGAGATTCTTTCGGGCCTGTTTGAATATTTTGAAGATAATTTAATAATTTGATTTGGAAGTGTTGCAGAAAACATTAGCATTTGCCTTTTATTATTTATTGCTTTGAGGATATCTCTTACTTGGAATTCGAATCCCATCTCGAGCATTTTATCTGTTTCATCTAAAACCACTAATTCACACCTATTAAGATTTAATGAACCTCGATCTAGATGATCATTTATTCTTCCAGGTGTACCAATAATTATTTGGGGTAATTTTTTAAGATTGTTTGATTGAGAATATATACCTTCACCTCCAATCAAAAGTATACTTTTAATATTAGTGTGATAACTGAGAATAATATTTACTACTGAATATATTTGCTTAGCCAATTCTCTTGTAGGTGTAAGTATCAATCCAGAGGAATTGTTATTATTTTTTATCTTTTCAATTAAAGGTAGAGTAAAGGCGAGTGTTTTTCCTGATCCAGTTTGTGCATTTGCTAAAATATCGCGGCCAGTTAATCCTATGGGGATTGCTTTTGATTGAATTGGAGTTGGATATTTAAATCCAAGGCCATCTAAAGCTTTAAGAGATTCATTTGATAACTTAAATCTTGAAAAATTATCCATCTATAGAAAACTTCTTCACTTTGTTCTCATCAATTTCAACTCCAAGGCCAGGTTTTTCAGGTACATATAGGTATCCATCCTTAAATTTAAATGAATTATCAATACCAATGGAGTATCTTATGGGATTTTCAGATTGATCAAACTCCATAATAGGCTCCTGTGTAAATTGGCTTGGAGAAGAAGAGATTGGAAGATTAGTAAAAGTGGATGCGAGATGCAATGAGGCAGCAATCATAATTGATGTTCCCCATACATGGGGATAGACATGAATCCCATTAGCATAAGCTAAAGATTGGACATGTTTGAATTCTGTGATTCCCCCAACATTGCCAACATCTGGCTGAATTATATCGAAGGCCTTTTGGTTTATAAAATCTTTAAACTGATATCTAGTCCTTAAACTTTCTCCGCCACTTATTCGGATTTTTGAATACCTAACTAATTCTTTATAGCCTTCAACGTCTAGGCCCATAATAGGCTCTTCGAAGAAAAAAATGTCCATTTCATATAGTTTGTCTGATATATATTTAGCAGATCTTAAATCATAAGCTTGATTTGCATCCACAAATAATTTTGTATCTTTTTTGAGAGATGATTTTACTTTTTTGATTCTTTCTAAATCTTGATCAATTGGTAGAGCTCCAATTTTAATTTTCATTGAATTAAAACCCATTTTTTCATAATTTGTAGCTTCTATAACTCTTTCATTAATTTCTTCTTTAAAATCTTTTCTAGTGTAGTAAAGTCCTGTTGCATAAACATGAACTTTATTTTTGACTTTTCCCCCAAGCAAAACAGAAATAGGAACCTTAAGTTTTTTACCTACAATATCCCACAATGCGATATCAATCGCGCTCATAGCGCTTCCCCCTATGCCAGGGTAAATAATAGGATTATTAAGTTCATCAAACATGTTTTTCCAAACTTTTTCTCTTTCAAATGGATCTTCTCCTATCACTGTATTTTGAAACATTTCTTTAAATAGACCTACGCCTCCCCATCCTTCTCCCCAGCCGTGTATACCTTCATCAGTTTCTATTTTTACTAATGTTGCCGACCTTTTATCATTTCCTCCATTTCCCCACCAGAATGGCTCCTTAAGTTTTGCTTCAATTTGGTATGTTTTTATGTCAGTAATTTTCATATTTAGTCTTTCCACCTACTAGAAAAGAATATTGGCTCTTTTTTGTTTTTTATAGAGTATTTAAGCGCTTCTTCTAACAATGATACATCCAAATCGTTTTGCAAATATCCTTCATGAATTGCATTGTAGTACTTGTTAGTTGGCTTTCCTATGCCTTCTTTGTTCATTTTGTAATACAGAACCTTCTCATCATTATTGCCTATCTTGGCATAAAAGTATTCTTTTTTATATATATTAGGCACGCCTTCAAATGTATCTAAATTTTTCTCATCTTTAGCAGAAATCAAAAAAATTAAACCATAAACTTTTGAGTTGTGATGTTTTTCTACATCTGCTACAGACCTAAATACTAACCTAAAGTTATCTAATGCATAAATCATTATTACCTTATGATCTGGGCATCTAGATTTCATTTGTTTTAAATTAAGATTGCTACCGTAGGCAAAATAATACATATAATCCATTTCAAATATTTGAGTGCGCTAAATATAAAAAAAATTATAATACAAAAGCAAATTATTTGAATTTAATTAAATTGATTTTAAAAATACCTATATTTATTTCCGGGAGCAATATATAATCCTTCCTGTTAAATAAATAAAATGGCGTCTCGCCTACTACTCACCCCCAAATTATTTTGGTTACAAAGGAGGATGGTATGAGTTCAGGAAAAATTAAATGGTTTAATTCAACCAAGGGGTATGGCTTCATTGTTGATGATGAATCAAGCAAAGATGTTTTTGTTCATATTTCTGCAATGAAATCAGCTGGAATTGAAAGTTTAGACGAAGGTGATCAAGTATCCTTCGAAATAGAAGAAAATAACGGAAAAACTAACGCTATAAATCTTTCAAAAAGTTAAGATTCTGTCTGTTGCAATCTATTTACCGGTTTTATATTAATTGGGTAATTGATTGCAGCAGATACAAATCCTAGCAAAACACATATCCACCACACGGGATCATATGAACCGTACAGGTCGTATATTCTCCCGCCAATCCATGATCCCAAAAAAGATCCAATGTTATGAGATAGAATTGTTATTCCAAATAGAGTTGTGACATAACCTTGACCGAAAATGTCAGAAATGATTCCATTTGTTAATGGCACTGTTGAAAGCCATAAAATCCCAAGAATAGAAGCAAAAATTAAAACTGTTAATTCATTTTTTGGGGAAATTATAAATATCAAAAAAAGTAGTGACCTCATGCTATAAAGAGTTGATAATAGATTTTTCTTAGATAATTTAGAACCCAAATATCCGAATGATAATGTTCCGACAATATTAAATAGCCCTATAAAAGATAAAGCAGATGCTCCTACCCATGGTTGAAGATTATTATCGTTCAAAAACGCAGGTAGATGCGTTCCTACAAAAGTGACATGAAAACCACAGACAAAAAAACCAGAAGTTAATAAGATATAACTTTTATTTTTTGAAGCTTCTCTAAGAGAGCCAGTCAATGATTGATTTTGTTCTTCTTCAACTTTTGTATTTTGGCTTTTTAGAGGGTCATTATTTTGATTAGATGAATTTTTAGCTATTAAAAAAGAGAATAAAAAAATTAAAGATACAATAAATGCAGATACAAATGTTGCTGTCTGCCAACTATAATTTTGTATGATTATATTTATAATCGGGACAACCACAAATTGACCTAGAGACCCTGATGCCATGATAAGCCCTAGAAATAATGATTTGTTTTGAGCAGATACTGATTTTCCTGTTACCGACAAAGCAATTCCTAGTATTGCAGAAGATCCAATTCCTAATAATATCCTGGCTCCTAATAAGTCTGTATTATTGGCTATGTTTCCAAGCCAAATCCAACTTATTATCTGAAGAAAACATAGAATAGATAATGATTTGCCAGGGCCATACTTATCAGCCAAACCTCCAAAAATTGGAGCAAACAATCCTGAAAATAGTACTCCAAGGCCACCAGCTAAACTAAATAATTCTCGCCCGGTATTTAACTTTTCGCTCATTGGAAGCAGAAACAAACCTTGCGAATGGTTAAGCCCTAGCGAAATAAAAACACACGAAGCTGCCGAAATTAATAATGTGTATTGAGATAGTTTTGTCATTTATAAATTACATATAAATTTAATTTTTGTGACAAAAATATCTAAATTAATTTGAACAGTTACTAAAGTTATTAAGAAAAGAGAAAATGAAAATATTCTTAATTTATTCATAAAATCTTTATGAGATATACTAGGTGCGGATACAGATAACTTGTTAGCAAAGCTAAGACAAAACTCTATTGTTGTCCATATAATTATAAATGCAATAATTAGATTAATAATTAGTTCACTCATAGGTATTTTTCACTTGCTTTAGGATTAAAAGTTACTCTGCTTAGTGTTGTAGTACCAGTGTTTTTAAAATGATGAGTGCAATTTGGTGGGACTAGCACAAAATCTCCTTTCTTGATTGGGTATTCTATATCATCAACCCAAATTATACCTTGCCCTCTTGTTATAAAAACCTGATGCTCCCAATCATGGGAATGATGTTTGCTAGATTCTCCAGGCTCATGATCATGATATAGAGATACTACAGTTGGAACTCCATCTTCAGATCCTAAAATAGGGTTACTGAAATTATCAATATTTTTTATAACTGGCTTCATAATTATTAATAATTTGGTAATAAATGAATGTTACAGTATTTTTATAAAAAAGGAGATAATGCCAGAAAATATTTTTAAAGCCTCGGATGTAGATATAAATTACTTTCATAACGGCGTTGAGAGTAAAAAAACTCTACTTTTTATTCATGGATGGCAAGGAGGCTGGGAAGTATGGAAAAATTTAATTGATCAATTTGGTTCTTATAAAATTTATGCTGTAGATCTGCCAGGGCATAATAAGAGTGGTCACCTAAAAAACTATAATATTAATACTTATTACGCCCCTATACTTGAATTTGTGGAATCTATAAATGGTCAATTAATAATTGTTGGGCATTCATTAGGAGCATCTATAAGTCTTCAGGTATCATCCAAGCTTGGATCTAAAATTACCCACCAACTTTTAGAAGACCCACCTTGGTTTTCTGAAGAAAGAGGAAAGGTGGCAAGTGGAGAAGTATCTGACAAACTTATTAATGACCAACTCATTAAGTACGAAAAAGGTAGTAAATTTTTCTCTGAATATAAACCTAATTGGAGGACGGTCCTAGATGCAATATTTTCTTACCAAAATTTTGATCCAGAAATATTTAAAACGAATCCATTCTGGGGAGCGATTCGTGCATCTTTAGCTTTTCATCATGATATAAAAATTTGGCAGAATGCTGGAGAAAATAATGATTGGGTTTGGCATGATGCTCCAGAAATTTCAAAAAATATTTCAGCTAAAACTTATTTAGTGGGAGGAAATAATCAAAAAGGGGGCATTATGTTGGATGTTATAGCTGATAAAGTTTCAAATAATATAGATAAATGCGATATTTATAGATTCGATACTGGCCACAATATTAGATTTGAAAAACCAGAAGAGTATGCAAAACTTTTAAATCAGTTAATTAATTCCTGAGTTAATCTATATTAAATACTATCTTTTTTTGCAGATCTAATTTTAGATCTAATTTTATATCTAATATAAGGCTTTATATAGTAATGCTTAACGAATGCATCTATTTGTGGATACCCTACTTTTTTTCTCAGTTTATTTTCAATCGTTGTCCAAGGACAAATCCATCCTTGACCTATTGAAGCATTTAAAAACCAACTGATTAATGGGACGCTTATGTACCATGGCGCCTTCACAATCATTACTGGCAGTGAGGCAATGAACAATAATATGTACACATGGTGAGAAATAATCACCGAGTATAACAATATGTAGTCAATAAGTTTTTTTTCTTGAGTACTCATTAAAAATGTATAATACAGATATTTTAAATTCTAACAAGAAAAATGAGTCATATAGTAATTGTCGGGTCTGCAAATATTGATATAACACACAGAGGTAACAGATTTCCCAGTCCTGGAGAAACTTTACCTAGCGATAACTCATATATCTCTCTTGGAGGCAAAGGTTTGAACCAATCTATTGCTGCGTCAAGACTATGCAATAAAAAGATTGTAAAGTTTATTGGTTCGGTAGGGGAGGATGCATTTGGTGAAAAAATCAAAAATGACTTATTAAATGAAAAACTTGATATTTCTGACTTAAATACAACTAATGAAGATATGACAGGCAATGCGATTATTTATATAGACTCAGATAATAATAATCAAATTAGTGTCTATCCTGGAGCAAACTCAAAAAATGGTGACCCAGAAGTAGAAGTTTTTTCCAATATATCTGAAAAAGTTTCTATAGTTATGCTTCAACAAGAAATTCCAATTGAAACAAATTACAAGATATTAAAAGTTGCTAAGAACAAAAAAATTATAACTATTCTTGACCCAGGACCACCAAAGGAGGAGTTTAGGAATTTTACAGATTATTTGAAACTCGTAGATTTTTTAACACCTAATAAACATGAAGCTGAATATATTTTAGGTAAAAAAATTAATGGGAAAGAGTTGGAAGCAGCTAAAGAAATTAGGAATATGGGACCTAAGAATGTAATTATTACTCTCGGAAAAGATGGGATTGTTTTTGCAGGAGAAAAAGTTGGAAGGCTACCTTCGTATAATGTAAATTCTGTTGATCCAGTAGGTAGTGGTGACTGTTTTAATGGGGCATTAGCAGTGAAGATTTATGAAAAATCATCTTTTAATGATGCGTTAAATTTTTCTATTTTTGCATCTGCATTAAGCACAATTAATCAAGGTGCCTCTCAATCATTTCCTAAATTAGAAGACATTAGAAATAACGATTTAACTACTAATTAACAGTTCTGTAATAAATTATTCACTATTATGTTACGAATTTAGTAATTATTTTTATTAATATAGTTTTGAAAATAAATAACTAAGGAGATTGTTAATGCTAAGGCTGTTTAATTGGCTAGATGGAGACTCTAAATTTAATTTAAATGATAAATTGATGCACATTGAAGATGATTACTATTCAAAGTCACAATACTTAAAAAATGAATTGAGTTGCATGAAATATTTATATTATTTTAATTAGTTAATATAAGAAATATTATTGGGCGCTTTGTTTTTAACCATTGCGCCCTTTTTTTTGTGTATAATATTTTAATATAATTTTCTTAGTATGAATAATAGACTCGAAAATAAAATTTCTTTAATTACAGGTGCAGGATCAGGTTTAGGGTATGAGACTAGCAAACTTTTTTTATCAGAAGGATCCTTTGTATATATGTGCGATATTAACCCTATTGATACAAGAGATCTTTTAAGTAGTGGCTATGAAGGTAAATTTAAAGAAATTATACTTGATGTATCAGATTCGTTAGGGTGGGAAGAAATTTTGGCTGTCCTTAAAGCAGATAAAAGAGATGTAAGTATTCTTGTAAATAATGCTGCATTATCTAATCCTGAAACAAGATGGGATTTAGTTAATACATCTGAAGAAATATGGAATTTAGCAATGAGTGTAAATTCAACTGGAGTTTTTTTAGGAATGAAAAATATTATTCCAGAGATGATAAAAAATAAGCAAGGCTCGGTTATAAATGTATCATCAATATTTGGTAAAGTTGGTAGCGAAATGGGAGCTGTTTATCATGCAGCGAAAGGCTCTATAACTACCCTTACAAAAGCAGCAGCAATTCAGTATGCATCAAATAATGTAAGAGTAAATTCTGTGCACCCAGGATTTTTAGAGACAAATATGACCAAAAAATTACACAGCAAGCCTGGCGTCAGGGAAAAGCGAAATGAATCTACTCCATTAGGAAGAATTGGAAACCCAATTGATGTTGCTTATGGGATACTTTATTTAGCGTCTGAAGAAAGTTCATGGGTTACAGGTTCTGAATTAGTAATTGATGGTGGTTATCTTGCTCAGTAAAAAAAGGTTTACTACATTTAAAGAAGTTATGAATGCGCCTGGATTTTTCTTTGTTTGGATATTTCTATTTTCTACATTAGGACTAGCTATTGCAGGCGCTATCTTATTATGGGTTTATGCAGGGTTTTCTCCAAGAAATACACCAATCATTGAGTATAAAGGAGCAATTGAAATTGGAATAAATGAGTTGAATAATTTTTCACAAAATAAAGAAATTCATAAATACAGGTTTTCAGGTGTTGAAGGCCAGATTATTGATATTGATAGTGTACTTGAATCTGATATACGATTTGGGACAAAGGTCTATATAGATAATCCAGAACAAATGTTTGAGGTTATTAGCAGCACTAATACTGCTGAAGGTAATCGTTCTGTTGATCAAATGAAAGAAATAATTGGAGAAGTAGATTCTAAAATATTCTTTGCAAACAAGAGAATATTATTAAAACAAACCGCCACT